>CALXTR010000001.1 GCA_944391475.1 uncultured Alphaproteobacteria bacterium
CACTTTTCAGCGTCTTGATTGGATTCTGGAATGGTATCTTTGTCGCCGCAGTCGGGCAAAAAGCATATGGCTGCCTGCGCATTAATGGCAAATAATAATGCTAATGCGGCAAGCGTGGTAATGATTGTTTTTTTCTTAAGTTCTTTCACAATCAAATCCTTTCCTTCTCCAGCGACACAATGATAATATATCAAAATATGTGCACATTCCCAATCTGGTAAAAAGTATATTTTTGATGGATTGTATATCCATTAGTTATAATACATTAAAAGTTCGAAATAATCAACAATTATTTAGGGGGTGGTGGTGAATATTGTATAAAATTATGAAGGCGTATTTTGTTTTTTTGTGGCTAATGTGCTGATTGATGCTGATTTTTTTGTTTTTTTTGAGTGATGTTAGTGTTTGCTAATCGTTATTAAAATGGACAGAACGGAAAAAACTTGTATATTTATAAATATCGTGCTTAGTATTCTACTTATTATTACTTTGTAAATCTTTTAATGTTAAAGTGTGACTAATTTTTGATGATTGTGAGGTTTTAATATTATGAATAAGTTAAAAATTGCGGTTGTTGGTGTACAGGAAAGTCGCGGACGTGAGATTTTGGGTTTGTTAGTTGAAAAGGGTATCAAGGCAGAGAATGTGTTTGCTTTGGAAATGAAAGCTCCTCTTGGTACGATGATTTCTTATGGCGAAGATGATGATTTAGATGTCTATAACTTAGAAGAGTTTGATTTTGCTCAAGTTAATGCGGCTATCTTTGCAACTAGTGCAGAAATATCCAAAAAATATGTTGCGAAAGCTTTGGCAAAAAATTGTAAAGTAGTAGATTGCTCAACCGCCTTTTTTGCCGATGAAGATGTACCAATGGTGGTGGCTGGTGTTAATGATGCTGACATTATAAATGCTAAACGTGGTTTGGTTAGTGTGCCAAATGCTAGTGTAACTCAGATGGTTCTGCCTTTGGCAAAGTTATCCGAACAGTTTGCAATTAAACGGATTGTGGTATCAACTTATATGTCAACCTCTGTTTATGGAAAAGAGGCGATGGATGAGCTGTTTGCTCAAGTGCGCAAAATTTATATGAATGATACTTTGGTTGATGACCAAAGCGTGTTTAAAAAGCAAATTGCGTTTAATGTTATTCCTCAAGTTGATGAGTTTATAGGTGAAGAAACCGCTGCAGAATGGGCTATGAACGCTCAAGCTAAAAAGATTTTGGGCGGAAATGTTAAGGTTCATGCTAACTGTGCAATCGTTCCTGCTTTTATCGGCTGTGGCGAGTTTGTTAATGTGGAATGCGACAAAGAAGTTGATGTCGATGAAATCAGAAAACTGATTAAACAAACTAAAAATGTGGTTGTTTTTGATAAAAATGTTGATGGTGGCTATGTAACTTTGACCGATGTGCAGGGAGAATATGCCGTGTATGTTAGTCGTTTGCGTCAAGATGCCTCAATTGAAAATGGTTTTAGTTTTTGGTGTGTGGCTGATAATCTGTGCGCGGGAACTGCTCAAAATGCTGTGGCAGTGCTCGATTTGTTAACACAAAATTAGTGGCGGAGTGTAACTCATGAAAAAACTTTTAAGCTGCTGTTTGGCTATCCTTGGTTTGCAACTTGCTAGTGCAGCTATGGTGATGGCGGCATCTAATGTCAATGATGTTGATGCGGTGACCAGAGTGGTTGAATCTATTTCTAATCCGGAAATCGACTACAATGAGATGAACAGTGATTTGGATAAAACCGAAAATGAGCTTAAAAGTAAAAAAGTGACCGGACAAGAACTTAGCGCAGCGGTTAGGTTTTTGGCTAGTAATCGCTCTAGAATTGATGAGGTGAAAAAGCAGGTCGAAAAAGAACTCAATTTTGTGCAGAAAAAAATTGAGGCTTTGGGGCCTGCTCCGGCTGATGGGGCAACCGAGCCTTTGATTATTGCTGAAAAACGTAGCGAATTTAATCGAGAGCTCAATTTTCAGAAAAGTAAAATGGCTGAGGCGGAAATTTTACTTACGAGAATCGATGAACTGGATAACCTAATTATTTCAGTTCGAAACAAAAAATTGTTGGGTAGTTTGCTTGATCGTCAGTCCTCACTGATTAATCCTACGGTGTTTTGGGAGTCAACCGAAGAGTTTGTTGACTTTGGAGTGGATATTATTAAATCTCCGCTAAATTGGTTTTATGAGCTCAATACAGAAGGACGTGACTTTGTGAAAACAAATGTCATTCCGGTAATCATTATCTTCTTATTTAGCTTGTGGCTTGGTATTTATCTGCGTCTGTTTATTATGCGCCATTTTGGTTATCGTCAGGATTTGGATCACATCCGCTATAGTCAAAAAGTAATTGCGGCGATTTGTGTGGCAGTTGGATATGGGGTGATTCCTGCTTTTATATTAGGCAGCTTACTGGTGTGGCTGGTTAGTAATGAAGTGATGACGGTTGGCTTCTTTGGCTTGGTACTTAATTCATTCTTATATTTTGCTTTGTATGTGATTTTGGTGCGGGCGGTGGCGCGAGTGATTTTTGCTCCTTATAATGAAAAATGGCGCTTAATTAATGTGTCAACACCTAAAGCAAAAAGTGTTACTCAGGCATTATATGCCAGCATTATGATAATTGGTTTTGTGGCTTATTTGGAATATGTGGCCCAAAAAGCTAATTATTCTTTGGAGCTGATTAGCTATCTTACGGCTATTTCTGCAGCTGTTAAAGCTTTTTGTATGGTTTGGGTTATTAAACGTTTGTTGTGGGAAAATGATGAAGAACCTGAAGAAATAGCAGAAGCCGAGGAGGGAGATGATAGGCCAGAGTATGAGGATATCCATGAAGAGGAAGAAATTACTCCGGCATTTAAAATTACTTTCCTTGCCTCTATTTTTGCAATCGGGGTGTTTGGATTGTCGTTGTTTGGATATCCGTATTTGTCCGATTTTATTTTTAATCATATTTTGATGTCGGTCTTTGTCATCGGAATTTTTGCGGTTATCCGGAAATCAATCAACGAATTGTTGCAGCGTGTGCTGATTATGAATTTTTGGGTGACGACATTTAGGCTGCGTCGTCGTATGCTGCGCAAACTTAACTTCTGGTCTGGATTGATTATTGATCCGTTACTCTTGATTATGATGGTATTGGTGTTGCTTAGTTTGTGGGGGGTATCTACTGATATCTTATTGCAAACAACCATCAATCTTTTGACCGGATTTACTGTCGGTGGAGTTGAAATATCTATCGTGGCGATAGTGTTGGGCATCATCGTATTTTTGATTTTGGTAGGTTTGATAAGAGGTGCTAAAAGGCGTTTGCTTGATAATATTTTGAGCAAAATGGACATTGATGAAGGTCTAAAGCATTCGTTGGCATCTGGCTTTGGTTTTCTCGGCTTTACGATTGCGGCATTACTTTCATTTGCGATTATGGGTGGTAACCTTACAAACTTTGCTCTCATCGCCGGTGCGTTGTCTGTCGGTGTCGGTTTAGGTTTACAAAATGTGGTTAACAACTTTGTTTCCGGAATTATCTTGTTGTTTGAACGTCCGATTAAAGTTGGTGACTGGGTGATTATTAATGGCGAAGAAGGTAAAATTAAGCAGATTAATATTCGCTCTACCGAAGTGGAAACCTTCAAGCGTTCTAGTTTGATTATTCCGAATGCTAGTTTGTTGTCCACAACGGTGACTAACTTAACGCATGGTAATAACTGGGCAAGATATTCAATTAAGGTTGGAGTTGCATATGGCTCGGATACTCAAAAAGTTAAAGAGGTGCTGTTAGAATGCGCTCAAAACAATCGTCGGGTTTTGAAGAAGCCTGAGCCTTATGTATTGTTCCAAGATTTTGGGGCTAGCAGTTTGGATTTTGAATTGCGCTTTTATGTAAGTGATATTTGGGGAGGTTGGATGGTTCCGAGTGATTTGCGTTTCGAAATCAATCGGCGCTTTGTGGAAGAAGGTATCGAAATTCCGTTCCCGCAGATGGTGGTGCACCATGGTAGTGAGGTTTCTAACGAAACTCAAAGCCAGTTCTATGCTCTAAAAAAGAAGGGAAAAACTGATGCTAATTAGTGAACTAATTGGAAAAAATGTTGCTATTTGGGGGCTGGGACGTGAAGGTAATTCGGTGCTTGAATATTTGCAAAAGCACAATGTAACTTCTAACATTCGTATTTTTGAAAATGATAACGAGGTAAACCTCGATGGAGTGGAGGTTGTCATTAAATCTCCGGGGGTGAGCTTATATAAACCCGAAATTATCGAAGCTAAAAGTAAAGGTATCAAATTTACCTCATCATCTGATTTATTCCTAAGTGAAATGCGAGCTCGCAATCCTAAATGCAGAGTAATTGGGGTGAGCGGTTCAAAAGGCAAGAGTACGAGTGTGAGTGCCATGGCTCATATGATGTCGGCGGCTGGTTTTAGGGTTGGTTTAGGAGGCAATATCGGGCGCCCGATTATTGAGCTTTTAGATGGAGATTATGATTATGTGGTGGGAGAATTTTCCAGTTATCAAGCCGCAGATTTAAGTGCTTCTCCGCAGATTGTGATGTTTACTAATTTGTTTTATGTGCATACGGATTGGCATAATCATTCGCATGATCAATATTGCAAAGATAAATTGCACTTGGTGGCAAATCAGCAGCAAGAAGATGTTTATTTTGCCAATGCACGCAATGAGCAATTGGTACAATTTAGCAACGAATATCCTCACAATCGGCAATGGTATGATGTGGCTGAAAGTTTCCATGCTGAAGGGAGAGAACTTTTTTATAGACAAGAAAAACTTTTCTCAATTAGTGATTTAAAGTTAAGTGGCGATCATAATCTGGATAATTTGGCTGGAGTGTTTTCTGTACTCAAATATTTAGGGTTTGATATCAAAGCGGCAGTCGAGGCTCTTAAAAATTTTGAGCCTTTGGAGCATCGTTTGCAAAATTTTGCTCAATATCAAGGTATCAAATTTATTAATGATAGCATCTCTACAGCACCTGAGGCAGCTATCGGGGCGATGAAAAGTTTTGATGAAAACATTGTGATTATATCCGGTGGGCAAGATTTGGCGCAAAATTATCAGCCTTATGCTGAATATATTGAAAACAACCCCAAAGTTAAAATGGTAGTGGCGATGTTTCAGAGCGGTCCAAAGATTGCAGAGCAAATTCGTACTTTAGTACACCGTGATGATTTAAAATTGCTTGAAACCAATGATTTGGAATTGGCAGTGGCTAAAGCTGTGGAAACACTGCAAAACTCAGGGCAGGGTGGAATTGTGCTTTTTTCGCCGACAGCGCCGAGTTTTGGGGTATATAAAAATTTTATGGAGCGGGGGCAGCATTTTATGTCGGTGGTGAAAAATCTGCTGGCGAAAGCCACATAATTTGCTTGATTTTTTTGTTGCCTTGCATTAAAAAGACTTCATCGTGCCGGTTTAGCTCAGTTGGTAGAGCAACGCATTCGTAATGCGTGGGTCGTGTGTTCGAGTCACATAACCGGCACCAGTTAGGAAAGTTTCAAGAATAAAAACTCCGGGATTTTGTGAAAAATCTCGGAGTTTTTGCGTTGCTATCTCTGGCTCGTAAATGTTGCTTTTAATAGCAACATTAATTCGCTGCGGTCACCGGATAGCTAAGAGTGGCAAGCTCATGTGTCCATAAGCTCGCCGCTTAAGCAATCCGTAACCTGCGGCAAAAAATCTGATGTCAATCAGATTTTATTGTCCTCGCCGCATTCGTAATGCGTGGGTCGTGTGTTCGAGTCACATAACCGGCACCAGTTAGGAAAGTTTCAAGAATAAAAACTTCGGGATTTTGTGAAAAATCTCGGAGTTTTTGCGTTGTTATCTCTGGCTCGTAAATGTTGCTTTTAATACTAAAGTGGTTATTTGAATGTCTTGAAAGTTCAAGATTACAGCTTATCTCTTTTAGCGGAGTAATTTCTTGGGAGGGTGATATGCGAATCTGGATTATTCTTGGGTTAAGCTTACTATTTGTGTTTAGTTGTGCTACTACCAAAAAATATGATGCTAAACTTAATACTTGGGTTGGAAAAAGTGAACAACAGCTTATTCAAAGCTGGGGACAACCAAGTGCAATGAAAATCCTTGATAATGGTGACAAGGTTATCACTTTTACCAAAGCTGATGATATGTATGTGTCGGCACAATATTATATCTATAATCCGGGGCAAGTGCCTAATGAGGATGAAGTCTTTACTCCATTTGACGGTGATTATGACTTCACACCATATAACGAATTGGTGGGTTATGAAGTAACACAAATTTGCCAAACTTCGTTTCTGCTTCAAAATGGAATTGTTACGGGGTGGAAGTGGAAAGGTAATGATTGTGTGGCAAATTAATTTTTTGACGAAAGTTTGCTAAAATTTAAATTGTCGTAACTAATTCTTAACTTAAATATGTTCCATTAATGCTTATAGCGATGTGAGAGTCGTGCAAAAAGTTAATCCATTTTGTTAATGAGGAAAGCTTAATATGGGATTGTTAATGGAACTGCAGAATAGAATTAAAAATTCTAGCTTTTTGCTGATTTGTATTTTTCTGTTTTTCTATTTTATGTACCATGCAATCAACGGTGAGCGCGGGTTTCTCAAATATATGTATTTGAAAAAAGAAATTGCTCAAGCTGAAAAAATTGCAGCTAGTTATCATGAACAAAAGGTGCAACTGGAAGACAAAGTGCGCTTGTTGTCTTCTTCTAGTTTGGATTTGGATATGCTTGAAGAGCGGGCTCGTGTAGTGCTTAATTTTACCGGTCCTGATGAATTTATCATCTTGGACGAAAATTCGGAATTTTAAGAACTAAAAAGCATATATTTTTAAGAGAAAAATCACAATCATTCCGATAAAGCCAGCAATTAGGTCATCAAGCATGATGCCTAATCCACCGGGGATTTTTTGGTCGGCCCAGGAAATTGGCCAGGGTTTTAGGATATCCAACAATCTAAATACTACAAAGCCGATTAGATATAAATAAAGGTTTATACCAGCGAAAACTAAAGTCAAAGATTGGCCGGCGACTTCGTCAACAACAATCATGCCGGGGTCTTTAATGCCAAGTTCTTCGGAATATTTTTCAGCGGCAATAATGCCCAGTAAAGAAACAATAACAACAAATATGACTACACTACCAGAGCCCAAAAATGAATTGAGAAGATAAACCAGCGGAAGGGCTGCAAATGATCCGACGGTACCGGGGGCTCGCCGAGCTTTGCCGACGTAAAACCAAGTGCTGATGAGTTCCCAAGTGTTGGTAAGATTTTTTTTCATGGTATATAGTCCTTCTTAAAAATTTGTTCCTAATTGTGGTCCGAATCGTCTAGAAAAACAAGATTTTATTTTGCATCGTTGGATAAGTATGTAAAAAATGCTGTATTTTTTTATTTTTTTTGCTATAAGGTGTGATTGTGTTAAAAATGTATTAACAACCAGATAGGCTTGAATGAAACGTAAAGTTAACAAAAAAACAAAAGATTATCACGTGAGTTATGCTGAAAAAAAGAAGTTTTTTTCTGATAAAGAGATTATTTTTCGCAGCGAAGGACGTGCTAAAGTTTTAACAATCACTTCAAAGGCACAAGTGATACTGCTGAGTATTATTTGTTTGGTGGGACTTTGGAGCTTTTACTCTTATTATCTATATAACCGTACCGGAAATATTTTGCACAGCCGAGATTTGGAGTTGGTGCAAGCTCGTCATGCCTATTTGGAGTTGATGGGCGATTTTGTGAATTTGCACAAAAATGTTAATAATATGATTGAGAATCTTGAAAAGAAAAAAGCAAGTTCAACTCCGGAATTGGGAAAATATAAGCAGCAAGCCGAAGTGTTGGAAGGCAAAATTAAGCAAATTACCGCTCAAAACGATTGGCTTAGTGATGAGAAAGTTTCACAGCAAATTAGTATTAACGAAGCTTTGTTGCAGCGTGATATTGCCGCATCTGAACGTGATGAGCTGAAAGCTCAGTTGGTGGAGATGCAAAACACGATGGAAGAGCTTAGAAATGCTGAAATGGAAGTATTTGAGAAAATGAAGGAAATTACTTCCAAGGAAGTGCAGAAAATTAAAAGTGCTTTTACCGAGATTAATGTGCCGCTCAAAAAGCAAGGACTTTACTTTAATGCTTTGGCTAACAGCAAAAAAGATGGCGGTAAGGGTGGACCTTTTGTCCCTGATTTGAAAGCTGTAATCAAAGATAAGAAGATGAATGAGCAAGTTGCATCTATTTATAAAAATATTGATGATTTGGCTTATTATAAGGAAGTGATTGAGTTTGTGCCGATTGGTAAACCGGTATGGAGCTACTGGGTAACATCGCCTTTTGGCTCTCGTCCTGATCCGTTCCAAAACAAAAGAGCATACCACAAGGGGATTGATTTAGCCAGCCGTACCGGAAATAAAATTAAAACTCAGGCCAAAGGTAAGGTTATTCGGGCGGAATATGCCAGTGGATATGGAAATTTGGTGGTGGTGGACCATGGAAACGGATTTACAACCAAATATGGGCATATGCACAAGATATATGTTAAAAAAGGTCAGCATGTGGACTATAATGATACTTTAGGTGAGGTTGGAAATACTGGCCGTTCTACCGGTCCGCATTTGCATTATGAAGTTTTGTATAGAGGACGGCCGGTGGATCCGATGCCGTTTATGAAAGCTAAGAAATCTTAGGAGGTTTTGTGGTGATGAAAAAATTGAAACGTTTGTTGTATCTTAAATTTGCACGTAAGTTGAGCCGTAATACATCTGGGGTTCCGGTGCCAACCATTGTGAGCGAAGGTTCTACCGTGAAGGGAGATATTATCTCGGAAGGGATTATTCATATTGATGGTCGGGTTGAAGGCGATATTACTTGTGATGAGTTGGTGGTGGGATTGAAAGGTGCCGTTAGTGGCTCTGTTAATACTAAAACTTTACATCTATACGGAATGCTCCAAGGTAAAGCAAGTGTTGATAAATTGTTTATTGCTAAAAGTGCTAAACTAATTGGTGATGTGACGCACAATTCTATTGCGATTGAGCCGGGAGCTTATATTGATGGGCATTGTATGCGGGCAGGTGCGCCAATACCTGCCGAGCAAGGCAAGCCCGATTTGTTGCTGGTAGATAGAAGCAAAACAAGAAAATCAGCTAGTTAAGGTAAGAAAATTCCTCCAATTGCGGAGGAATTTTTTTTGTTGTCTATTGCCAAGCGGATAATTAGAAAAGGGCAAAAATGCTTGACAAATTAAGGGGTGTTTGTTATGACCATCGAAATTGTAAAATTATAAACCTAATTATTAATTTCTAAATTTTATCATTATGGTACAAGTTGATTTTGTGACCTTATATGGTCTTTTGCATAATCGGAAAAGTCCGATTTTTATGTATGATGACGGTACGGTTTCTTTGCATCTTGATTTGAGCAAAAATCTAATCGGATGTTGGACTGATGTGATTTGGGCGGAGCCGGAAAATTTGGATATTTGCTTGCGTTTAGAAGAGCGCATCAAAGAGAAGGTTTTTCCGCTTTATATTGATAGCTCTTGGTGTACTTCGCAGCAAATGCCAGCAGGAAATATTATCGGGAAAATTTGGGCTCCTTTATCTGAACAACCGCAAAATGCGGTGCCTGAAACTCAAATTGGTTGGTATGCTTTTGCAGAGGGAAAATTTTCACCTAACCCCAAAGAGTATCCTAAATGTCAAGGCGTAGTAGCTTGGATTAATCCTGAGGAAAATGCACCTAAAGGCGAAAGAGGACTGATTTTGATGCCAGAAGAATCAGATCGAATTTGGGCAACTGAGTATGGTAAAACTGAAGTCGATAGTGATGAAGATGGTTATGGAAACACCAAACGGCTTTTGGAATACGGAAAGAAAAATGACGTGCGTTTTTTGGCTGCAGAATGGTGTGCCGAGTATTGTCGAAATGGTATAAAATCCGGAGAGGCTTTTATGCCGGCAGTGAAGCAATTGCAAAAAATGCTGAGAAATTTGGAAACGATTAATCGGTCATTGGCTGAGATTGATGGTGTTCAACTTCATGGGTGGATTTGGTCTTCTACTGACGGAAATTGCTACTATGCTTGGGGTATGGCTACACAAATGAAATCTTTGAGTTATAATACGAAACATTATCATGCCTTGGTAAGATGTGTGTTAGCTTTTTGATTCTTAATTTGTTTTTGATTGCCATTCGGGTTTCGAACGGCAATTTTTTTGTGGCTAATCTTGGAGGAGGCCGCTTTTATCATATTCGCGGTGCAGAGTTTCAATCTCAACATCGGTATAGCGCTGAGTGGTGGATAAGGAGCTATGGCCTAAGAGTTCCTGAATGGAGCGCAGGTCGGTGCCTTGAGCCAATAGGTGAGTGGCAAAAGAGTGGCGCAAGGCATGAGGCGTGAGAGTATCGGGCAGTCCTAAGTAGTGACGAATTTTTTCAAGCTGGCGCTGGATTATGCGCGGTGATAAGCGTTCACCGCGAGCTCCGACAAAAAGAGGTTCGCCGGTGGTGAGTTTGTAGGGGCACTGCTCCAAATAAGTTTTAATCTTGACCCAGATAATCGGTAACAAAGGAACAATGCGCTCTTTGTTGCCTTTACCTTTAATTTTGAGATAGGTGCTGTGTTCGGTGATATCACCAATATTTAGATTAAGCGCTTCGGAAATACGCAAGCCACAACCATAGAGCAGGGTCATAATTGCGCCATCGCGTTCGCCCATCCAGAGTTCTTTATTGAACTTGAGGCAGCAACTTAAAACATCTAATGTGTCGTTGACTTCCAAGGCTTTGGGCAAGCTTTTGGGCAGGCGTGGTCCGGTGATAATACTCAAGGCCGAATTGGTGACTAAGTCGTTGCGAGACAGCCAATGGTAAAAATTTTTAAGTCCGGAAAGATTGCGAGCCAAGGTGGTTTTTCCCAAGTGGCGGTTGGCACGAAAAGCAATATAGGCGCGAAAGTCACGCACTTCTAAGCGAGATAAATCCTTAAGGTTCAATTCTTGTTGTCTTTCTTGAGCAAAATAGCAGAAAAAATCTGATAAATCGCGGCAGTAGGCATCAAGGGTGTGAGGGGAATAACGGCGCTCGTTTAGTAACCAGTTGTGCCACTGGTCAATGGCAGAACGGGTATCGGCGGCGACGGGATATTTGATTTCTTGTTTCATGTTTTTATCTATAGCAAAAGTTGGTAACTTTTTGGTAAATGATTGCGAGGAAAAAATCAAAATCTGCTTGGCAAGCGGTGGGATTTGGGTTTATGATGAGCCCAAATTGGAGGGTTTTGATGACTAAGATTGTGGGCGTGCTGCTGCCGCTACCGTTTAATGATGTATTTGACTATCAGGCTGATGATGACATCAGGCTGGGCGAGATGGTGGCGGTGTCTTTTGGAAACCCGCGGCACGGCAAGCAAGATGTGGTCGGTGTGGTCTGGAAAATCGGAAAATCTTCCAACTTAGATGATGCTAAAATCAAACCAATTAAACAGCGTTTGAGTTTTCCGCCGCTATCGGAGGCAATGCGAAAATTTATCAGCTTTACGGCCTCGTATAATATGGCATTTTTGGGCTTGGTGCTAAAGATGGTGCTAAGTGTCAAGGCGGTGTTTGAAGACCCCAAACTTTTGGTTTTATACACGCTTTCGGGCAAGACTTTGGCAGAGGCCAAAATCAAAAATTCGGATGCCAGATGGCGGGTGATGGATTTGCTCAAGCATGCGCCATACACCAAAGCGGAAATTTGTAAAGGGGCGGGGGTTTCGCTCGGGGTGGTGAATACCTTGATTGAAAAAGGAGTTTTGACCCCGATTGAGGTGGAGCAAAAAAAAGAATTTTTAGTGCCTAATCCGGAATTTCACAAAGTGCAGTTTACGGCTGAACAACAGCAAGCGGCAGATACTTTAGCCGCGAAAGTGGGGCAGGGTTTTTCGGTGACGTTGCTTGACGGAGTGACCGGTTCGGGTAAGACGGAAGTGTATTTTGAGGCGATTGCCGAGGCTTTGGCGCAAGGCAAACAAGCTTTGGTGATGGTGCCGGAAATTTCGTTGACCGCGCAGTGGTTATCGCGTTTTGAGCGGCGTTTCGGAGTGGTGCCGGCCAAGTGGCACTCCGCACTTGGAAACAAGGAACGCGCCGATACTTGGAAAGCGATTGCGGAGAATCGGGCCAAGGTGATTATCGGGGCGCGGTCGGCACTTTATCTCCCTTATGCTGATTTGGGAGTGATTGTGGTTGATGAAAGCCATGATAGCTCCTACAAGCAAGAAGATGCCGTTAATTATCAGGGGCGCGATATGGCGGTGGTGCGCGGAAAGTTGGAGCAAATCCCAATTATTCTTTCAACTGCTACACCCTCGCTTGAAACTATCAATAATGTGGAAGAAGGCAAATATGGAATTGTGAAATTGGCCTCGCGGTTTGCGGCGGCTGAGCTTCCGGAAATTCGGGTTCTAGATTTGCGCAAAGATAAGCCGGTGAAAGGTTCGTGGGGTGTTTCGTGGTTGGCGCCGACTTTGGTTGAGGCCTTAAAAGAAAACTTGGAAAAAGGTGAACAGTCGATGCTGTTCTTGAATCGCCGCGGATATGCACCGCTTACCATTTGTCGGGATTGCGGTCACCGAATCCAATGTCCGCATTGTACGGCTTGGCTGACAGAACACAAAAACACCAACTCTTTGGTTTGTCACCATTGCGGATACTCAATGTCGATGCCCAAGACTTGTCCGGAGTGTCATTCTGAAACCGGATTGACGGCTTGCGGTCCGGGGGTGGAGCGGGTGGCCGAAGAGGTAAAAATGCGCTTTCCGTCAGCAAGAGTGAGGGTGATTTCCAGCGATATTACCGCCAGTGTTGCGGAGGTTTCGGCGGTGATTGCTGAGATGGAAAGAGGCGAAGTGGATATTCTTATCGGGACGCAGATTTTAGCCAAAGGGCACCATTTCCCGAGTTTGACTTTGGTAGGGATTGTTGATGCGGATTTGGGTTTGATGGGAAGTGATTTGCGCGCCTCAGAGCGCACGTTTCAGCTCTTGTCCCAAGTGGCAGGGCGAGCCGGACGCGGCAACAAAAAAGGCATGGTGTATATGCAAACTCTGTGTCCGGAAAATGCGGTTTTGAAGGCTTTGATTTCGGGTAATCGGGAAGAGTTTTTGAAGCTGGAAAAAGATAGTCGGAGAATCTTGAAAATGCCGCCGTTTGGAAAGCTAGCGGCGATTATTGTCAGCGGGGCTAACCGTGAGGCGACCGAAAAAACGGCCCTATGGTTGGGGCAAACGGCGCCAAACAATGAATATGTCACGACCTTGGGACCGGCACCGGCGCCGATGTATATGTTGCGTAACAAATATCGCTATCGGTTGTTGATTAAGACTGCAAAATCTATAGCCCTTCAACAGCTGATTAAGGATTGGCTAGGCAAGGTGAATATTCCCTCAACAGTGCGAGTGGAAGTTGATGTTGACCCATATTCTTTCTATTAGTCAGGTGAGATTAAGGGCAGTTTTTTCTCAAAACTTATGTTCAAATTGTAGTGATATTTATAAGCCAATGCGTGGAGGGTAGGTATTTGCATTTTGCGGATATCGCCATTTTCAAGATTGAGAAGATGCTCTAATCCGATATGCAACATTTTAGCGGCGGCTTCCGGCGATAAGTCTTGCTCTAATCTCATATTGCGGATTTGTTCACCAATCGCTTTTTGGCACTTTTGCCAGGCTTGGCGGCGGTAATTGTGACTCATAGTTCTAAACTCCCTTTGGTTTCTGGTTAAAAGAAACCACCTTGATAACAATTCAAGGTGGGGAGTTCACAACTGCCAATAGAACAGTCGACCTTCTTCGTTATGCTCAAGGCACACTTATACCGGTCGCTCCCCATTCAAGGAGCTATTTTTCTATTGGAGGAGTTGTGATACTCCGCACCCGGCTCACCCGAGTGCAGTTAAAGCTTAATCATTCTTACCAAAATTGCAAGCAGAATTTGCCGCCATTAACCCCAAAATCTAAATGGCTAAATAAAACTTATCTATGCGAATCGGCTGATTGATTCTCGTTGCGGATAAATGCGTTTGATGGCTTGTAAAATCATGGATTCATTAATAAATTAGAAATAATTTGTTGCGTATGATAAGCGTAGTTCAAATGATTTTCACAGAGTGAGTAAATTGAAAAAAATTTCTAAATCGAAAATTGCCGTTACTTACGCTTTGGCCCTTTTTGAGGCCGCAAGTGAGAAAAAAGCCGTGGCTAAGGTTTATGATGATGTGAAAAAACTCCAGGCCGAAATGAACCATGATGCCGTGCTGGTGAAGTATTTTGCTAACCCGTTGTGGAATCGGGAGGCAAAAAAAGATGCTCTCGCCGCCGTGGCTAAAAAAATGAAACTTAGTGCCGAATCTCTTAATTGCCTCGATATCGTAATTGATAACGAACGCTGGAACGTGATTAGAGAAATTTTGCAGGAGTTTGTGCATCTGTATCATCAGAAAAATAATATTGCTGAGGTGGAAGTCCAATCGGCGGTCGAACTCTCAACCGCGCAAGCGAAAAAACTCGAATCTGCGCTCGAGAATTTACTCAAACAAAAAGTGCTGGTTTCTTATCTGGTCAAGCCTGAAGTCTTGGGCGGTCTGAAAGTTAAATATGGTTCAAAAATGATTGATGATACCTTGCTTGGTAAACTCAATCGGATGGAACAAGTGATGAAAGGTGGACAATAATGTCTGTGAATGCGAGTGAAATATCTTCGATTATCAAAGAAAAAATTGCTCACGCCGATGTCGATTTAGACGTTTCGGAAGTGGGGCAAGTTTTGTCGGTTGGTGACGGTATTGCCCGTGTCTATGGTTTGGACAAGGTTCAGGCCGGCGAGTTGGTCGAATTTGCAAGCGGAGTCAAAGGTATGGCTCTCAACTTGGAAGAAGACAACGTCGGTGTGGTTATCTTTGGTTCTGACCAAGAAATTAAGGAAGGTGATACGGTCAAACGTCTTGATTCCATTGTGAGTGTGCCGGTGGGTAAAGAACTCCTCGGTCGTGTGGTCGATGCCTTGGGTGAGCCAATTGATGGAAAAGGCGATATCAAAGCTAAAGAACACAGCATTGCCGATATCAAGGCTCCGGGTATCATTGAGCGTCGCAGTGTGCACGAGCCGATGCAGACCGGTTTGAAAATTATTGATAGCCTTATCCCAATCGGGCGTGGTCAGCGTGAGTTGATTATTGGTGACCGTCAGACCGGAAAAACCTCCATCATTGTTGACACCATCATCAATCAGAAAAAAGTTAATGATGCCGCAAAATCTGATAAAGATAAACTCTTTTGCGTGTATGTGGCAGTCGGGCAAAAGCGCTCAACCGTGGCTCAAGTGGTGAAAACACTTAAAGACTATGGCGCAATGGACTATACCATTGTGGTGGCGGCAACTGCTTCTGATCCGGCGCCGATGCAATATATTGCTCCTTATGCCGGTTGCGCAATGGGTGAATATTTCCGTGATCGCGGAATGCACGCGGTTATCTTTTATGATGACTTGTCCAAACAAGCTACGGCTTATCGCCAGATGTCGTTGTTGCTCCGTCGTCCGCCTGGGCGTGAGGCTTATCCGGGTGACGTGTTCTATTTGCATTCACGTTTGTTGGAACGTGCGGCAAAAATGAGCGACGAAGAAGGTGCCGGTTCTCTGACCGCTTTGCCGGTGATTGAAACCCAAGCCGGTGACGTGTCGGCCTATATTCCGACTAATGTGATTTCAATTACGGACGGACAGATTTTCTTGGAAACAGGTTTGTTCTTCCAAGGGGTGCGTCCGGCGGTGAATGTCGGTATTTCGGTTAGTCGTGTGGGCTCGGCTGCGCAGGTCAAAGCCATGAAGCAAGTGGCCGGAAAAATCAAGCTCGATTTGGCGCAATATCGTGAAATGGCGGCCTTTGCTCAGTTTGCATCTGACCTTGATGCCGCAACCCAGAACCTGTTGGCTCGCGGTGCGCGTTTGACCGAACTCTTAAAACAGCCGGTTAACCACCCGATGCCGGTTGAAGAAGAAGTGGTGGCGATTTTTGCCGGTGTGCGCGGTTATCTTGATAAAATCCCGGTCAAGGATATTAAAGATTTTGAAAGCGAATCTTTACGAGCTCTCAAAATCAATCATCCCGAGATTTTGAAGAAAATTCGCGATGAAAAGGTAATTTCTGAGGAAGTCGACAAACAACTTTCTGATTTCTACGAAGGTTTTGTGGCCGAGTTCCAAGAAACGAAAAATGCAGCATAGGGCATAGGAAAATATGGCAGGCTTAAAAGAATTAAGAACCCGAATTGAGTCCATTAAGTCAACGCAGAAAATTACTTCGGCGATGAAACTGGTGGCTGCCGCCCGCTTGCGCCGCGCGCAGGGGCTGATTGGAAAATCGTCGTTCTATAGTCATAATATTTTGGCCGCCGCCGCCCGTGTGTTGTTTGATATTCGCCAAGAAGAAGCTGAAAAAAATATTCGCTACATCTTCTCCGAACTGTTGCGTGGTAACGGCAGCAATGATAACTATTTGCTGGTGGTGCTCACTTCAGATCGGGGATTGTGCGGTAGCTATAACAGCAGTGTGGCGCGTGCGGCAATGGCACGGATTGAGGAGCTCAAGGCGGAGGGCAAAAATGTTACCCTACTTTGTCTGGGGCGCAAAGGGCGCGATTTGCTCAAACGCAAATATAGCGACCTCATTCTCAAAACCGTGGACGGCTTGGCCAAGAAAGGTGCAAAATATTATGAAGCCAGCGATGTGGCCGCGGTCATCATGGATATGTTTGCTAAAAAGCAAATTAATGTTTGTGAGCTGGTGTATAGCCATTTCAAATCGGCTATCAGTCGGGATATTAAGGTCGAACAAGTACTGCCGGTCAAGGTGGAGGAGTTTGAATATAACAAAGTTCATGCCCCGACTAATGTGGTGCAAGGTGCTTTCTATGATTATATGCCCGCTAAAACCGAGTTGCTTGAGGGGATTTTGCCGCTGGTGTTTAGGAGCAGTTTGTTCCAAGCCATTGTGCAGAGCCAAGCTTCAGAACATGGGGCTCGTATGAGCTCAATGGATAATGCAACCCGCAATGCGACGGATATGATTTCGCGTTTGACCCTCAAATATAACCGTATTCGCCAGACGGCAATTACTACCGAGTTAACCGAGATTATTTCCGGTTCGGAGGCTTTGTAGTGCAGCAGATTAATGGTCAGTAAGGAGATAAAAATGGTGGAGAAAAAAACTGCAAAAAAATCGGCAGTCAAAACAGAAAAGAAAACAGTAAAAAAGACCGCACCTAAATCTGCGGCAAAGTCTGTTGCGGCTAAAGATGCAGCTCAGGAGAAAAAGGCTATTCGCCAGATTAAGGAAAACAACAAAAAAGACGTCAAAGAAATTAAACAACTGGCAAAAAGAGAACGCAAAGTTCATTCGCTCGGACGTGTTTCTCAGGTTACCGGTGCGGTTGTGGACGTGCGTTTTGATAAAGTAGAAGATTTGCCGGCAATTCTAACCGCTCTTGAATGCGACAACCATGGGCGTAAGCTGGTGCTGGAAGTGGCTCAGCATTTGGGCGAAAATGTGGTGCGTACGATTGCTATGGACACTACCGATGGTTTGGTTCGTGGGCAAGAAGTGGTCAATACCGGTGAGCCGATTGAAGTTCCGGTCGGACCTAAGATGCTCGGACGTATTATGAACGTGATTGGTGAACCGGTTGATGGTTTGGGGGCTTTGGAAGCCAAGCAATATTATCCCATTCACCGTCCGGCTCCGTCCTTTGTGGATCAGTCTACCGATACGGAAATTTTGACCACCGGTATTAAGGTAATTGACTTGTTGGAACCATATTCCAAAGGTGGTAAAATCGGTTTGTTCGGTGGTGCCGGTGTGGGCAAAACCGTGCTGATTATGGAGCTGATTAACAACATTGCTAAAGGTCATGGCGGATATTCGGTTTTTGCTGGTGTGGGCGAGAGAACTCGTGAAGGTAATGACCTCTACCACGAAATGATTGATTCCGGCGTTATTGACCTTAAAGGCGGGAAGTCTAAAACCGTGCTGGTTTATGGTCAGATGAACGAACCTCCTGGGGCTCGTGCTCGTGTGGCTTTAACCGGTTTGACACAGGCAGAATATTTCCGCGATGAAGAACATCAAGACGTGTTGTTGTTTATTGATAATATTTTCCGTTTTACCCAAGCTGGTTCAGAGGTTTCGGCGTTGCTCGGACGTATTCCTTCTGCGGTTGGTTATCAGCCGACACTTGGTACTGATATGGGTGCCATGCAGGAGCGTATTACCTCAACTAAG
The DNA here is from genome assembly GCA_944391475.1 of uncultured Alphaproteobacteria bacterium. Taxonomy (GTDB): domain Bacteria; phylum Pseudomonadota; class Alphaproteobacteria; order RF32; family CAG-239; genus MGBC133411. The sequence continues at coordinate 18,326 of CALXTR010000001.1, forward strand.
AGCGGGTCTATTACTTCGGTACAAGCTGTGTATGTGCCGGCCGATGACTTGACCGACCCGGCTCCGGCCACAACCTTTGCTCACCTCGATGCTACAACCGTGCTCTCCAGACAAATTGCCGAGCTGGGTATTTATCCGGCGGTGGATCCGCTTGATTCTACCAGCCGTGTGCTTTCGGCTGACGTAGTTGGTGAGGAGCATTATCAAGTGGCTCGTCAGGTGCAAGAGATTTTGCAGAAATATAAATCTTTGCAAGATATTATTGCTATTTTGGGTATGGACGAACTTTCAGAAGAAGACAAGCTGACCGTGGCGCGGGCCCGCAAGATTCAAAAATTCTTGTCGCAGCCGTTCCATGTGGCTGAGGTCTTTACCGGAACTCCGGGTGTGTTTGTTAAGCTAGAGGACACCATTGCCGGATTTAAGGGAATTTTGGAAGGTAAGTATGATGATTTGCCGGAGCAAGCTTTCTACATGGTCGGAACTATTGAAGATGTGATTGCGAAGGCAAAAGCAATGGAGGAAAAAGCTGTATAATGGTTTATTAGAGCAATTTTTGCGGGTCTCGAAAAATTCATGTAGGTCTATCTACACTAAAATTTTTCTCGCCCTGAAAATTACTCTACTAAATCCATTCTCCAGTTTTTTCCTAGGGGAAAGCCGTCTAGCTGGTGGCTAATACAGATTTTGCGAATTAAAGTTCGTATAATGGCCGTCTAATACAGAAATGTCGAATATTTTGCTCCAATCGTGTATGTCTTTATACACTCAGTCGCAAAATTTCTAATTTCTTATTATACGGCTCATTCTCCGAACTTTAAGGGGGCCAGAAATGAAAGCTTGTATTAAACTTATCTAGCGGATGACTAATACCGATTTTGCGAGTTGGCGAGGATAATATGGAAAGAAAAGAAGTAATTTTTAGGTTATCAAGGCCGTTTAAGGTTTCGCGGACTGCCGCGGTTTCTAGAGTCCAATTGCCGGCTGTCGGCGGGGCAGTCACAATCTTGCCGGATCGCGCTCCGACCCTTTTGTTGCTGACTAATGGTGTGTTGCAAATTTTGGATCGTGAGGGCAAGCCTTTAGAGCGCTTTTTTATCAAAGGCGGGGTGGCCGATGTGGCGCGCAATCGCTGTGCGGTTTCTACCGAAAAAGTGGTTTCTTTTGATAAAATAGATTTACTGCGCGCAACCGAAAAACGTGATGAAGCCATTTTGCCCGAAGATAAAACTTTTTATCAGATGATTGTGGATTATCTATCCTTACAATCTGCTCGCAAGTAACTCTTCAATAAAGCCAGGCCCCCGAAAGGGGGCTTTTTTCGTGCCCGAATTAATCTTATGGTAACTTATCTGTAAGATAATATTTCCTACATTCAGAAAGGATAAATCATGACCAATAATCGGCGCGTATTTGTATTTATGATGGATTCATTTGGGATTGGCGGTGCTCCCGATGCCGCTCAATATGCTAATCAGGGGGCTAATACTTTGGGGCATATTGCCAAAGCTTTTCCGCAGCTTGAAATCTCTAATCTGTTATCATTAGGGTTGGGGCAGGCGGCCGCAGAAGCATCAGGGCAATCTTTAGCGCTTTCTTGCCCGTCAAAACCAACATTAAATCTGCCTTCTAAGTTTGGTCATGCCAAAGAAATCAGTGTCGATAAAGATACGGTTTCTGGTCACTGGGAAATGGCTGGTTTGCCCAATCTTAAAGGGTGGGGACATTTTCCGCCGCAGTATCCGTCTTTTCCTAACGAACTGATTGAGCAGTTAATCATTGATGCACATATCCCCGGAATTTTAGGCAACAAGGCGGCCTCGGGTACGGTGATAATTCAGGAACTGGGTGAAGAACATATTAAAACTCAAAAACCAATTTGCTACACCTCGGCAGATAGTTGTTTTCAAATTGCCGCACATGAAAAGTATTTTGGCTTGGAACGGCTTTATCAAGTGTGCGAGGCGGCATATAAACTAGTCCAACCTTATCGTATCGGGCGGATTATTGCCCGACCGTTTGTCGGTGAAAAAAGCGGCGAATTTGTCCGTACAACGAATCGGCGCGATTATGCGGCTTTGCCCTTTGGTGAAACCCTTTTAGACAAGCTGGTGAAAGCCAAACATGAGGTGGTGGCGATTGGGGCAATTAATGATATTTATGCGCATCGCGGTATCACTAAACCTATTCGCTCGGCCGGGCTTAAAGATTTGTGGGATGCCACACTTGCTGAGATGAAGATTGCGCCCAACGGGAGTTTGGTGTTTGTGAATTTTGAAGATTTTGATATGCTATATGGTCATCGGCGCGATGTTCAAGGTTATGCCAAGGCGCTGGAATATTTTGACAGCCGCTTGCCGGAAGTTAAAAATTTTATCAAGTCCGGAGATGTCATCATTATCACGGCTGATCATGGTAATGACCCAACTTATGAGGGAACTGACCATACGCGTGAGCAAGTGCCGGTTTTGGCGTTTGGACCCGATATTAAACCTGAAAATTTGGGCCAGCGAAAAACTTATGCCGATATTGGGCAGAGTATTGCCGCTTATTTGCAAATTGAACCGCTAGCCTATGGAGAATCGTTTCTATGAGTTATAAGGCAGAAAATTTACCCCAAGATAAGCATATTTTTTTAGGTCGTCAGGGTGGGGTTTCAAGCGGAAAATATGCCAGCTTAAATATTCGGGCACGGAGTTTGGACCGACCGGAGAATATTGCTCAAAACCGCAAAATTGCCGCGCAAAAATTAGGGCTTGAACCAAAGCAAGTGATGATACTTTGTCAAAGCGCCTCAACCGATGTGGTGGAAGTGGATACAGCTTCACAAGACCAAATTAAAGCCGATGGCATGGTTTGTACTACTCCGGGGATTGCGCTTTCTATTGGGACAGCGGATTGTCTGCCGATTTTGCTAGCAGACTACAAGCACGGAGTTATCGGAGCAGCGCACGCCGGCTGGCGCGGTGCGGTGCGTGGGGTTATCGAAAACACAGTGCGCTTGATGTTACAAAAAGGGGCGGTACTAAACGATATTGCGGCGGCTTTAGGACCGTGCATTCAGCAAAAATCTTTTGAAGTTGGAGCAGAGGTGCGTGCAGAGTGTGTGTCAATCTCGGCTGATTACGCTCGCTTTTTTGCGCCTGGAAAAGATCCTGAACATTTTTGGTTTGATTTGGAAGGCTTATCCCGTTATCGTTTGGAGCAATTGGGCATCACCAACATTACCGCTTCGGGGATTGATACCTATACCGATGAGGAAAATTATTTTAGTTTTCGGCGGGATACTCACCAAGGAAATGTTACTGCTCCGGGGGATTTTGGTGGGCATATCTCGCTGATAAAATTATAAATTGCTTTATTTTTGCAAAAAAATGATGTATAAAAGCTCTAGGATTAACAATTAGCAGAGTTTGAATGTCACCGTTAGGTAAATTTACACTGGCTGTTTTGGGATTGCGCCTGGCCGGAGCGAACGGCTTTTTTTTAGGATTGTGGCTGGGACATATCTTAATTGATAATAGCAAGGTTATTCATAAAATCGAATCGGCAATGGCACAGCTTGATGATAATATCCGGCTGATGTTGCCCTATAATGCTTCGCGCTATTATAACCGGATTGAGGGTAATTTCTGGGGCAAAATTTGGGGTGCGGTGCTGGGTAGTGTGCTGTTTGGTTTTTATGGCTTTTTGCTATTGTTTATTGTGGGCCATTTTGTGTTTGATACTCCTCGCTCATCGCACGCAAGAGCTTTTCGGGCTAAGTTTGATGAGCTGTTTAATGCTCATATCGGCAAAATCAGCGGCGGCATTTTAGGTTTTGTATCCGGTAGCAATATCTTGGTTTTTGTGGGGGTGGTGTTAGGTTTCTTTTTTGATATGCGCCACAAGCTCAAGTTTGGGGCGAAATTGCCGAAATTGGTGTTGCCGATGTTTATTTGGGGTGGCAATCGTTATCTCAAGACAGTGGCGGCTTTGGCGGCAAAAATTGCTAAGGCAGACGGGGTGGTCAGTGCGACCGAAATTAAAACTTTCAAAAATATTTTCAAAATTGATGAACGGGATAATTCCCAAATCTCCAAAATTTTTAACAAAGCTAAAGAAACTGTTGATGGCTATGAACATTTTGCCAAAGTTTTGGGTAAGCTTACGGCCGGTAAGCTGGAGCTTAAAGAAAAGGTGGTGGAAAGCTTGTTCAAAATTGCTTGGGTGGACGGACAAATCAGCGATTTTGAGCGTGGGGTGTTGCGCAAAATTTCTGATTTAATCGGCTTGCCGGAAGGTAATTTTAAGGTGATTGAGGAAAGTTTTGAACCCAAACCAACCTCTAAAGCCAATGTATGCGATTTTTATGATATCTTAGGGGTGATGCGTAATGCCAGTGATAGTGAAATCAAAAAACGCTGGCGGGAGCTCATTCAGGAATATCACCCCGATAAAGTACAAGCCAGCGGCGGAACTCCGGCTGAGGTAGAGGCCTCGACACTTAAAATGGCTGAGATTAATGCTGCTTATGAGGCGCTTATCAAATCGCGTCATGCGGCTTGATAAGCAGGAGCTCATGATGAAAATTGTTTTTGCCACCATTAATGCCCGATACTCTCATACTTCGTTTGGTTTGCGATATCTCAAGGCCAATCTGTATGAGTTTGAAAATGAGGCGGAAATTTGTGAATTTAGCCTAGACGAATCGGTGCAGGAAATTGCCGAGAAAATTATTAATCTGAAACCAGATATGGTCGGTTTGGGAGCTTATATCTGGAATATTGAGGCAATTTTGAAGGTGGCAGAAATTATCAAAGCGATTTTGCCACAGACAATTTTGGTCTTGGGCGGGCCGGAAGTTTCTTACGAATATGACGAATTTTTACCTTATTGCGACTATCTGATTGTGGGTGAAGGGGAGTTGGCGTGGTATGAACTGGTCAAAGCTTATCAGTCAGCTAATCTACCAACCCAAAAGGTTATTTGTCGTCCCATTTGTGATTTAACCAAGCTCAAAATGCCTTATTATCTTTACAGCGATGAAGACATTGCTCAGCGGTTAATCTATGTGGAGGCGACGCGCGGGTGTCCGTTTAGCTGTGAGTTTTGTCTTTCTTCCTTATCTAGGGGGGTGCGTGAGTTTAATCTCGATGAATTTTTAGCAGAGATGAGTACGCTTATCAAACGTGGGGTTCGGCAGTTCAAATTTGTGGACAGGACGTTTAATCTCAAAATTGATAATGTGCGCAAAATTTTGAATTTCTTTAAGCAAAACTGGATTTCGGGAATGTATTTGCATTTTGAAATTTTTCCGGACCGTCTAAACGCACAAATGCTGGAAGAAATTGCAAATTTTCCGGCCGGCGGACTTCATTTGGAAGCCGGAGTACAAAGTTTTTTTGAGCCTTCTTTGCAAGCAATTTCTCGTCGTCAAGACGAGGCAAAAACTTTAGCCAACTTGCATTTTATTTGTGAGCAAACCGGAGCGGAAATTCATGCTGATTTGGTGGCTGGTTTGCCGCACTCGACTTATGAAACATTTAAGACTGATTTTGACAAGCTGATGGCAGTGCGCCCGCAAGAGCTTCAACTTGGTATCTTAAAACGCTTGCGCGGGGCTCCGATTGATCGTCATACGATTGATTGTCAGATGGTTTATTCTAAATATCCGCCTTATGAAATTATGCAGACCAAAGATATGTCTTATACTGAGCTCCAAGAGATTAAGCGGATTGCGCGCTATTTGGATATTTTTTATAATTCGGGTAATTTTCCAAAGTCGGCCGAACTGCTGCTAAAAGCGCAGAATTCGCCGTTTGAGGTGATGGCAGATTTTAGCCGCTTTATTTGGAATAATTATCAGCAGACGCACAAAATTTCTATCGGACGGCAGACCCAAATGCTGTTTGAATATTTGCAAAAATATTATTCGCGGGTGCAGGTTGCGGAAGCATTACTTGAAGATTACGAACGCAAAGGGCGCAAGGATAATGTGTTTTATTTACGGGAGGTGTTGAAATGCAAGAAAGACTGATGCCGCATTTTGCTGAACGCAAGATGCCGGTTGAGATGGTGGTGTTGCACTGTAGTGCTTTTCCTCTCGAAAAATGTTTGGAAATTTGGAATGGTTATCAAGTTAGTCCGCATTATGTGATTGACGAACAAGGCGAACTGTTCAAACTGGTAGATGAAAAGTATCGGGCTTATCATGCTGGTAAAGGTTATTGGTATGGGCGCGAAGGAGATATGAACGAAGGTTCAATCGGGATTGAACTTGTCAATATGACTTTGGGACAAACGTCTGATAGCTACACTAAAGCACAGCTCAATACTCTTATCTCTCTTTTACAAAACTTAATCAAAAAATATAATATCAAACCACAAAATATTGTCGGGCATTCGGATATTGCGCCATTGCGTAAGGCTGATCCGGGAGCGGCATTTCCGTGGGAAAAATTAGCTAAACATGGAATCGGGCGTTGGTATAAATCTTCAAGCTCAACAGAGCTAAAATCGCGCGATGCAGTTAGTTTGCTAAAAGGGCTAGGCTATGATACTTGCGATGAAGAAATTGCCATCGCCTCGGCTTATGCTTTTTGCCGGCACTACCTTCCGGAGGAAGTAAAATTTGACCCGGATATGCAGCATTTGCTCGACAATGTGTATCCTAAAAATGATAAGAGCCTCTTAACGAGAGAGGCTGTTATCTCGGCACTTAATCGGCTTAGTGATTAGGCGTTTGGCTTATTCGGCCGGAATGGTTATGCCTTTTTGTTCTTGTTTCTTTTTCCATTTCATTTTGGCATATAATCTCATGTCGGTAACCTGGTCGGTTTCGTCAAGAATCTCTTTACCAAGTATGGTTTCTATGATGTCTTCTAAAGTGACAATACCAACCCAGTTGCCAAACTGGTCGATAACCAAAGCCATATGATTATGGTCTTCAATCATGGCATAGAGCACTTGTTCTAAGCGTCCTTCAGCGGCAAAGCTCTTCATCTCGCGAGAATAATCTTCAACCTTATCGGTGCTTTTGGCTTTTAAGGCACTGGATTTGTGAATGTAGCCGCGAAAGTCTTGCTCATTTTCATCAACAATCGGGAAACGTGAAAAAGGTGATGATGCCGTTATCTTCTCAAATTCTTTGATGCTGATATTAGGCAAAACCGAAACCACTACCGTTCTTGGGGTCATAACATCTTTAATCTTAACTTCTTGGAGGTTAATCACATTATTAATTACCCGATATTTACCCTCGGTAATGACCTTTTCATCGCGCCCCATTTTGGCCAAAGCTTTGATCTCGTCTTTGATGTTGGAGCTGTCATTATCGTCACCGAACATGCCCATGATGAAGTCGGAAATGTATAAGAATGGTTTCAATATTACAATCATTGCTTTTAGGGTGATACACATGGCCGGAACCAGTTTTTTCCAATATTTGGCGCCAATTGTCTTGGGCAAAATTTCTGATAAAACCAAAATGGCTAAGGTCATGATACCGGAGGCTAAACCTAGATAAGCTTGACCATACATTTCGGCTACTTGAGCACCAACACCTGCCGCACCAACGGTGTGGGCAATGGTGTTAAGGGTTAAAATAGCGGCCAGAGGCGTGTCAATATTTTGCTTGAGGGCAGAAACTTTTTTATACCATTTGGGGCTTTTTTCTTCCAGCTGAGCAATGTAACTTGGTGTGATTGAAAGTAAAGCGGCTTCCATAATCGAACATAAAAATGAAATACCAATAGCGGTAGTTGCGAAAAATATTAATAAAAACATTGTAAAAAAAAATATCCCTTGTTATTAAAGACAAAACACAATATAGCAAAATCTTTATAAAAAATAAAGGATATTTATTTATAATCAGGCAAAGTAATAAAATTTTGGCGAGGTAAAAATGGAACCTTTGGTGAGTGTGGTTATTCCGATTTATAATGTGGAGAATTTTCTCAAAGATACTTTGGAAAGCGTATGTAACCAAACTTATAAGAATTTGGAAATTATTTGTGTCGATGACGGCTCAACCGACAACTCACTTTCGGTGGCAAATTTTTATTCAGCCAAAGACAAGCGAATCAAGGTTATCAGTCAGGAAAATGCCGGTGTGAGTGCGGCGCGCAACCATGGTATCAAAGAGGCGAAAGGCGAATATATTTGTTTTTTGGATAGTGATGATTTTATGCATCCGCAAAATGTGGAACTGCAGGTTCGTGCTATGGAGCAAAGCGGAGCAGATTTGGTCTTTTGTTATTTCAAAAATGTTGCCGAAACGGCTGAGCTTGGTGGTTTTAATACTTTGAAGCCGCAACAAGCTAAGGTTTCAAATACCCCCTTAGGTGATTTTATATTCAAACGGAGCAAAATAGATTCATCTTCTTGCAACAAACTGTATAAATGCAAATTAGTAAAGGAAAATCCGTTTAAGCTTGGAATTTCACGCGGAGAAGATGAGATTTTTGTGCTTAATTTGCTGACTAAAATCAAAAAAATCGCGGCTAACCCTGAGGTATTGGTGTTCTTTCGGAATCGGGGCGGATCTTTAACCAAGCAGAGTATTTCGGAAACCTATTTGTTTGACCATTATTTGTCATTTGTTTCGATGTCAGAAATTTTGTTGCGCCCCGAAATTTTGTTACAGGCCAAACTTAATCTGGGGCAGATAAAAACATATATGGCAAAGAAAATCTACAAGCGTTTTGTGGTACATGTGTTGCGCAAAAATAAAAAATTGGCCGCTTCGCAACATTTGGTTGATATTGCAATCGATTATCTGAAAAAACTGATGGCAGCTCAAGTGTTTGAGACCAAATATCTACCTTGGTCGCGACAGGTGATGTTAAAATTATTTATGCAGAAAAAAGCCTTGGGCCTAATCTCAAAAATTTGTAAGTGGTAAGGATAAATTCAATGGGACTATTGCGAAAATTTGAACGGGCTAAAAATGCTTATATTGGGCATGATATTAATGGTATTAAGCATTATAACTGGCATAGCGAAGATAAAAGCTGGGTAGGGGACTTTATTCGGGCGCGCTTTGCTCAAAAAGATTGGAAAAAACTTAGTGTAGTATCGGTATTTGGTTCGCCAAGAACTTTTTGGTTTCATAAAAACGAGAATAAAATCTTTTTTACCGGAGAAAATCCGGCACGATACCCAAACTATAAGGATAATGCTTTGCCTCACGTGAAAATCTCAATGGGGTTTGATTATCTTGATGCACCAAATTATCTGCGCTTTCCACTCTGGATTCATTATCTGTTTAAGCCGGAAAGTACTTATGAAGACATTGTGCGCAAGGTGGAAGAAATTAATGAATTTCATCCTAAAAAAACTGATTTTTGTTCGCTGATTTGCAAACATGGCGGTGATGATAATTTGCGCGGAATTATGTATGAGCAAATCTCTCAAATTGCACCGGTAATGTGTGCAGGCAAATTTATGCATAATGATGATCGCTTGTGGAACGAATATGCTAACAGTAAACGTACTTATTTGGAGAATTTTAAGTTCTCAATTTGTCCCGAAAATTCTAATCGTACCGGATATGTAACGGAAAAATTATTCGAAGCTTTCCAATCGGGAACAGTGCCGATTTATTGGGGCTCAGACAACCAGCCCGAACCGGGGTTGATTAATAACCAAGCGGTGATTTTTTGGAATAACGGCGGAGATAATTCCGAGGCGCTCGCAAAAATTCGCAAACTTTGTGAATCTGACAAGGCTTATGAGCAATTTGTATCTCAGCCGCGTTTTACTCCCGAACTTACCCAATATGTCTGGAGCCGCTTTACCGAGTTTGAAAAGCGTATTCGTGAGTTGCTGTAAAAATATCTTAAACCGATAGTTGGATAAAACCAAATTGATGATTAGATATTCTGCATTAATTAATGCGGGGGTGTCTAAGCGTGAATATTTTTACTCAAAATTATCTACTTCGAGCCTGGAAAGCTCGTCATCTAGGGCAAGTATTACATAATCCGCTCAATGGTCAGGAGTTGGAGCTTAATTATTTGTGTCAGCGTGTGGCGCGTTTTAAGGCTTATTCATATTCTTCTAAGGTGGATATGAACTTGGCTGAAGTGCGCAAAGTGGTGGTCGAAGATGGCTGCAATTTGGTGTTAGATTTACGTGATAATCCATATATTCAAACTTTGGTACTTAAAGATAATTTTCGGGGCAAGGTTAATCTTTCCCGCAGTAGTATCCGGAAAATTAAAATCGGTGCAAAATGCAATTGCGAGCTGATTATTCATAATAGTCGGGAGTGTTTTTCTCTTGGTTCGGGAGCTGGTTGGAGAGGCAAATTAGAGGTGAAAAACTCTTGTTTCAACCGTTTGGATTTGGGGCGAGACTGCTCGATTTTGATGCTTTTGCAGGACAATCGGGGAAGGAAAAATATTATGCTTGGCGATGGTTTTCGAGGTAGTGTGGAAGCACGGGGTTTGGCGGTGCCTAAATTTGAAGCCGGAAATGATTGCGAGGGCAAAATTGAGCTAAGAGATGGTAGTGCTGACAATGGTGTGCGTAAGCTCTTGGCCGGAGATGATTTTGTCGGCACAATTGAAGCGTCGATGTATCCATATTTGGAGTGGGCGGAATTTGGCTGTAGAGCGGCCGGAAAAATAAATTTTCAGGCTTGTCCGTCGCTCAAAGTTTTGAAGTTTGAACGCGGTTTTAAGGGTAATGTGGATTTGAGCGGTTCGGGGATTGAATATGTAAGAGTTTTGGAAGAAGCGGCGGGAAATTTGGTGGTGGCGCGTTGCGAAAATTTGTTGCAAATGAAACTGCCGGCTGATCGCAAGGCCGTTATCACTTCGGATAGATATCCAATTAGGGTAAAATCGGGCGGAGTGCATTTATATTATTTGTTTAGCAATAAAAGTACACCATGGCGCTATCATACTCCGTTTTATGCGGTATGGTGGAAAGCGATGCGACGGTATTTGAGAAAACAATTTAATGTTTGAAAAACAAACACGCTTTAGCTAAGCCTAAAAACAACGGGCGCAAAAAATTTGGAGCTTTGCCGGCGGCCCCAAACCGAACAGCGATGCGTGAGAGTTTGCAATCTATCGCCACGCTCATGCGGTGGTGACCTTGGTCAACCGTATCTTGAACACCAAAACTGCGGCAAAGCATTATCTCTATGGGGTGTCTGTCATCAAAACCATGTTTTTTCATGCTTTGATACAGTTCTTCATAAAGTTGGCTGCGCATTGGTTCTGCCAGTTTATTTTTCTTTTTGGTGAAGGTATAAGCATTTTCGCGAGTGCGGAAACTGCGTTCAATCTTAAGTCTTCTGATATCAAACGGGTTGGTGTGATAAATGTTGGGAGAAAATGATTTATGTTTGTAGCGCAGAGAACGAATCAGTGGAGACAAAACATCAAACCGACTGGTGCGTGAAATAAAAGCAAGCCGTACCGGAATGAAATCTTGTTGGTCGGAGACAGCATGCTCAACCACTTGGCGACCTTTTAGCAAGCTATCTGCCTGGTGTTTTTTTTCATCGCCCAATAAAATAACCACTTCATCTTTGAGGGCGAGATCTTGTGACCATGCCGGAGAATCGGTTAAGGTGATTAAATCTCTCGGATCTAGGTGGTATATTTCTGATGATAAGCCGATATTATACATGAATTAGTTCTCCTGTTCCAGTCAATACTATAAAATCTTGACCTTGGCAAACAAAATTTTGTAACAAAAGTGTCATAATTGTTGTGATGTATGAAAAAATGTGATATAATAAGTTATTATATAGGTAAAAGATAGTGGGGAGTTCGGTGATGACTGAAAATGGTTTCAAGACTATCGGAACTACCTTTGTTGAAGACATTTCGACAGCAAAAAATAGTGACGAATTATTTAGGATATTAAAGGACACTTGTTGTATTACACTTAAACCCGAGGCCGTGGCCGAAAAGGTGCGGCATTTGGATTTGCCATCAGCCGCAATTGAGTTTAAGGCAACTTTGGCTCGTTTGCAAATTGCTGAGCGCAATCGAGTAATCAATAAACAATTGTCTCAAATGGGGGATAAAGAGGCAATGCGTGGATATCTTAAGCGCTATCTGAGACAAGAACGTGAAATTCCTCAGGTCGCTAACTACACCTATATTGCCATGCATACATTTATGAAGAAAAAATTTGGCAGTGCAGAAGATTTTAAGCAAGGGTTGTTTGAACATTTAGTCAAGCCGGTGATGGTAAATCAGTCAGGGCGGACTAATGATAATCTAAAAGTGCCAAATGAGGTCTTGATGCAGAAAAAAGTTCAAGAGCAACGTATCTCGGGTTTGTTTTAAGTTAGTTTCTCCTTAACTACAAAAAAAGTGCCAAGTGACTAAGCTTGGCATTTTTTTAGTTTGTATATTTCAGAGCATCTAGAAAGCCTTGCAAAATGTATGATGCGGCGGAAGCATCAAGAACGCCTTTACGCTTTTTGCGTGACATATCGGCCTCTTTAATCAGAAAAGTCTCAACCGCGCGGCTAGATAAGCGCTCGTCCCAAAAGGCACAGGGTAGGCCGGTCGCCTCAATCAACTTGTCGGCAAATTTGCGTGCGGCAACAGCTGTTTCTCCTTCCTGTCCATTCATTTGTAACGGCAAGCCAAAAACCATGCCTCCGACCTCTTTTTCAGCAATGATTTTTTGGATTGCGGCAATGTCTTTGGCATAGCTTTGGCGCTCGATTATACAATGAGGAGTGGCGACCATTTGCAACAAATCGCTTACGGCAACACCTAAGCGCTTTTCTCCGTAGTCAAACCCGATAATGGCCTTATAATTCGGGATTTTTTGCTTGAATTCTTTTATATCCATGTCAAACTTTTCGCTAATTGATTTTTAATAATATTAGTATATTATATCCGCAATTAAAAGCTTTTTTTATGAGGTTATCAAGATGAAGTTGAAGTATTTTCTGGTGTGGGCTTTGATGCTTATCACTACACCGGCTAAGGCCGAATTGGAAATTAATGTGGCGGGGGCGATGCGCGACCCTATGCCTTTGGCTATGCCGGAGATGATTCATGATGGATTTTTTGTGGGGCAATATGCCGATAAAATCCGCAAAGTGGTAATTGCGGATTTGGAACGTTCCGGTTTGTTTAAGGTCTTGCCCAAAAACAGCTATATTCAAGAATTTACTTCAATGGATCAAGAGCCGGCGTTTATTGATTGGCGCGCCATTAATGCTCATGCTTTGGTGCAAAGCTCAGTGCGTGAGCTCGATGATAAAAATCTGCGGGTCGAATTTCGTCTCTGGGATGTACCGGCCGAAACCCAGATGAAAGGTCAATCTTTTACCACCACCAAAAGCAACTGGCGTCGCGTGGCTCATGTGATTGCCGATGCGATTTATGAGCGCTTAACCGGTGAAAAAGGCTATTTTGATACCCGCGTGGTTTATGTTTCTGAAACCGGACCTGCAACCAGAAGAGTGAAGCGTTTGGCTATCATGGATCAAGACGGTGAAAACCACAAATTCTTGACCTCGGGTGCGGCGATGGCTTTGACACCGCGTTTCTCTCCAAACCTGCAAAAAATTACCTATATGTCTTATTCTGCCGGAGTGCCAAAGGTCTATATTTTGGATATTGAAACCGGACGCCAACAACTTATTGGTAATTTCCCTGGTATGACTTTTGCGCCGCGTTTTTCTCCCGATAGCAGCAAACTTTTGCTCAGCTATGCATCGGGTGGGCAAACCAATATTTTTGAGATGGATTTGAAAAACGGACGCAGCAAACAGCTGACATCGGGTGGTTCGATTAATACTTCACCGAGCTATTCTCCCGATGGTTCTAAAATTGTGTTCAACTCCGATAGAGGTGGCAATCAGCAGCTCTATATTATGAATGCTGATGGCTCTGATGTGCATCGTATCAGCTATAATCCGGGGCGTTATGCCACTCCGGTATGGTCGCCGCGCGGTGACTATATTGCCTTTACCAAAATGGTCAATGGGCAGTTTTGTATTGGGGTGATGTATCCGGAGCCGATTGGCGGAATTGACGGTGAGCGTATCCTCTCTTGTGGTTATTTGAAGGAAGGGCCTACTTGGTCGCCTAATGGTCGTGTATTGATGTTCTTTGCTCAAGACAGAGCTGGCGGTCCGGTACGTTTGCAGAGTATTGATCTGACGGGCCACAATGAGCGTATAGTAGTGACACCGTCTGACGGGTCGGATCCGGCATGGTCGCCGCTTCTCCCGTAAAAAGTTTGTATAATGGTCGTCTAATACAGAAAAAATAGTTTTAGCTCAATCACGTATTTCTATATACGCTCAATCGCTGAAACTATTTTTTCTTATTATACGCCTCATTCTCCAAACTTTTTAAAAAAGTTCGTCTAGCGGGTGACTAATACAGAAGCCAGAAAAAATACTCCAATCGTGTATGTCTTTATACACTCAGTCGTATTTTTTCTGGTTTCTTATTATTCCCCTCACTATACAACCTTTTACTTAAAGTTTGTCTAGCGGTTTATTAGAGCAGTTTTAGCGGGTCTCGAAAAGTTGATCTCGCAAGCTCGCTCGTCACGTAAGGCTCTGTCTGCGCACGAGGTGCTTGCCAATCGCTAACTATCGACTGCACGTATTTCTATATACGCTCAAGCTTTTCTCGCCCTAAAAACTACTCTACTAATTCCACTAGCCGAACTTTAAGGTGTGCCAGAGTTTAGTGCTCGTCTAGCGGGTGACTAATACAGAAATAATGTCACCCCTCGACTACTTTAGTAGTCGTCAAGGGGGCTTCGAGTTAGTTTTTAATAATCGGAAGGTTGTTTTTTTAGTTAAAAATTCGAAGATCCCTGGACGTTTTTCTCCGAAAAACGAGGGATGACTTTAAATATTGCTAATGCAATCGAGGGATGACCCGTGCGACGGGTGCGCGGCGGGTTAGTTGCTTGGCGTTTGTGCCCTGTATCCGCGATGCTATCCTTATGCTCGCTGAACTAGTTTTTTCTCAAAACTTATCTTCAACTTATAATTATATTTATAAGCCAGTGCATGAAGGGTGGAGATTTGCATATTTTTTAGATATCCATCTTCTAAGTAAAGCAAATGATTGGTGCCGGTATGCAGTATTTCGGCGGCGGTTTCGGGTGACAAATCTAACTCTAAGCGCATATTGCGGATTTGTTCGCCAATTTCTTTGCGGCATTCCTGCCAAGATTTAATACGGTTACGATGATGTCCCATGGTTCTAAACTCCCTTTAGGTTTCTAGTTAAAAAGAAACCGCCCTAGCTTTCCTAAGGCGGGGAGTTCGAAACTGTATACAGAAACAGTCGACCTTCTTCGTTATGCGCAAGACATACTTATACCGGTCGCTCCCCATTCAAGGAGCTTTCTTTCTGTATAAGGAGTTTCGACACTCCACACTCGGCTCACCCGAGTGCAGCTTAAGCTTATCTTATCTCACAAATTTTGCAAGAATAATTTATCTGAAGATGGGCGCGAAACAAAAAGTAACATTATTTGTGGCTGATATGGTGATTTGAAGTTGCCTTTTGGATTAATTCTGCCACAATATGCTCATTGATAAATTTTGATGTATGGAGTTTTTTATGGCTGATAAACTTTTTGGAACTGATGGTGTGCGTGGTGTGGCAAATGTGTTTCCGATGGTGCCCGATTTTGCGATGAAGTTGGCAATGGCTTGCGCAGTTACTATCTGCACTAATCATCGTAAAGTGGCAATCGCCAAAGATACCCGAATTTCCGGCGATATGCTCGAGGCGGCGCTGATTGCAGGTTTTACAGCCAGTGGTATTGAAGTGGTGAGTTTGGGGGTTTTGCCAACACCGGCACTCACTATGCTGACGCCCGAACTCAAAGTTGATATGTCGGTGATGATTACGGCTTCTCACAACCCATACCATGACAATGGTATCAAACTCATTGGGGCTGATGGCAACAAACTTTCTGATGCTCAGACCTCGCGAATCGAAACCTTGGTGGCTGAAAATGCCTTTGCTCTTAATCCTGATGCACTTGGACGGGTGCAATTTGACAACACTGCGGTTGCGCGTTATGAACAAAAAATCAAATCGCTGTTCCAAGGTTCACCACTCAAAAATATGAAAATCGTACTTGATTGCGCCAATGGGGCTTTTGCCGCTTTTGCTCCGGAATTGTTGAGGAGTTTGGGGGCTGAGGTAATTGCAATCGGCAATACTCCTGATGGGCGCAACATCAACATGGGGTGTGGCTCGACTGCCACCCAGCTGATGCAAGAAACCGTGGTATCAACTAACTCTGATATGGGAATTGCGCTTGATGGCGACGGCGACCGCATTATTGTTTGTGATGAGAAAGGCAACCGTTTGGACGGTGACCAAATTTTGGCGTTTGTGGCGACCTATTTGCATCAGCATAACCAGCTTAAAGCTAACAGTGTGGTGGCAACCGTATGGTCAAATCTGGGGTTGGAAAAATATTTGCAGACACTTGGTATCAAATATTTCCGCACTGCGGTAGGGGAACGTCATGTGACTGAAAAAATGCGCGAAATCGGTTCAAATTTCGGTGGAGAAGAATCCGGCCACATGGTGCAGTTTGATTTTGGCCCAACAGGTGATGGCTTGGTGACTGGTATCACTATGGCGGCTGGAATTTTGCAATCGGGCAAGAAAATGAGCCAAATTTTTCCGGTGTTTGAAAAGTGTCCTTGCGAGATTAAAAATCTGCGTTTCCCTAACAAAGATATTATTGCCAAGGTGCTTGATGATGCTATGGTGCAAAAAGTTGTTGACGAATCGGCTCAAATGGCGCAAACTGCCGGAGGTTCGGTGATTGTGAGAAAATCCGGTACGGAGCCGCTGATTAAGGTACGGGTTGAGGCCGAAAACTCAGATGTGGTAAAACAGGCGGCAGATAAAATTATAAACAAAATATCGGAATTTATGTAGAACTGACAATAAGTTGGTAATCTTTTGTTTACTATATGAGTGTATCATATCCAAATGAATAGTTAAATGTTCTCATTTGGAGTAAGAGAATGGCGAAAACTATGACAACTGAGTTTGATTGGTATAAAAATAAAAATATGAGTGTTAAATTGCGCGGAAGCGCTGCTTTGGCTGCTTCATATATTAAACCGGTGCAGGTTAGTGCTTTTTCTAAAACACGTTATGTGTGGCCTTCTGCTTTGAATAATGATTCCCGCTATATGACACGCAAAGTTTTTGGTAAAGAGATGCCCAATGTTTAAAGGTTTGGTGGCGTTTGTTACTTCTGGTGCCTTGCTCAATCCGGTTATCCTGATTGGGGTGGTTATGGGGGTAATTATGGGCGTGCGCTTGGAGTTTGAGGATTTTATCAATATTTATAAAAGTTCTCATATGTATCTTTTGGCTCTTTGCGTCTCGGCTTTATATAATCTGATTTTTAATCGTGTATACAAAGAAAGTGGCCACATTAACTATGGCGCCATATTTGAAAATGTAATTGTGTTTGCGATCAAATTTGTGTTGGCGAACGTATTTTCTTATCTGTTTATTTATATGATAGGTTTCTAAACGCTGATATCAATGTTTTGACCTAGAGTTTCAGAGGCTGACACAACACGGCTGTTGTCGGTGTTGAGCAAAATTTCAACCGCGTGTTGCTGCGCCTCAATGTTCGTTTTTATTAACGACATTTGGAGCGATTGCATCGCAAGAGCATATGAGCTTATGGCACCTAAATCAGACACGGTTCTTCTCCAATGTTTTTACCTTCAACAAAAATGATTATATCACAAAAATCTTAAACTTTCACTAAATTTTTAGTTCAATAAGCTATAAGTTTACGCTTGACAAATGGGTGTGGGCTCAATATGAATGAAAGTATTATAGTTGTATTAGAAAGGGTGGAAAATGAAAAAGTTGTTTTATGTGGTCTTGGTGGTTTTAATTGTGCTGGTTATCGGTAGCTTTGTGAAAACTAATATGGATGCAGCAGAAATTGCCAACGAAGAAGTGATGGATGTGGTGGCTTGTGATTGTGAAGCTGAGTGCACTTGTGATGCTAGTGATGAAAATTGCACTTGTGCTGCTCAACGTGCTGCTTGCGACTGCGATGCAATTGCTAATGGGGTTAGCGATGAGATTTTGGCAGAAGAAGTGGTGGAGGAGAATCCTGAAGAAACCAGTCACGAAGATGAAACTATTGTTTCTGAGTAATGTGTAAATAACAAAACCTAAAGAGCCTTACTTGATGTAAGGCTTTTTTTATAAATATTTAGAAATATTATTTGAACGAAAATCGCCTAAATCTTGATGTTTTTATATTGTTTTTTTGTGTAAAACGCATATATTAACGCCGAATGATATATGAGGAGAAATAATATGAAAGTTGGAATTATCGGAGCTGGTTCGGTTGGTAGCGCAACCGCCTTTGCGTTGATTATGCGCGGTGTGGCTCGTAAGGTTGTTTTGGTAGATGCTAATGAAAAACGTGCTATGGCTGAGGCGATGGATATTGCTCATGCCACCCCATTTGCTTATGCTAACAAGGTAAAATGTGGTACTTATAAAGATTTGGAAGGCGCAGAAGTGGTTATTGTGACCGCGGGCGCTAACCAAAAACCAGGTGAAACTCGTATCGACCTTTTGGGACGCAATGTGAAAATTTTTGAGAGCATTATTCCGCAAATTGTGGCGGCTGCTCCTAATACAACCTTGTTGATTACGGCTAATCCGGCAGATATTATGACCGAAGTGGCCTTGAAGCTTTCCGGTTTCCCTCGGGAAAGAGTTATCGGTAGTGGTACGGTTTTGGATACTTCTCGCTTTAGAACTTTGCTTGGTTATCATTTGGGTGTTTCGCCAAAATCTATTCATGCCAATGTTTTGGGTGAACATGGTGACAGTGAAGTTGTGGTTTGGTCCAATGGTGATGCCGGTACGGTACAAATTGAAGAATTGGCTAAAATGGTTGGTAAGCCGTTGACACCGGAAGTTAAGGCCGAGATTGATGCTTGTGTGCGCAATGCTGCTTACAAAATTATTGATGGTAAGGGCGCAACCTTCTATGGTATTGCCGGAGCTCTGTGCCGGATTTGTCAGGCAATTACTACCAATGAATATGCTATTTTGACAGTGTCTTCTCATCATGATGAGGTAGAAGGTGTTAAAGATGTATGCTTGTCATTGCCCACCGTTGTCGGAAAGCGCGGTGTGCATAGTGTTATTCATCCGAAACTCTCTGCAGAAGAAAGCAAACTCTTGCGTGAAAGTGCTGAAAAAATTAAGGAATATTCTGACCAAGCTATCGAGATTATTTCGAAAAAAGCTTAAAAAGTTTATTCTTGCCGTTGCAATTCCTCTCTTTTGCTGTATACTCCGGCAAAAGAGAGGATTTTTTTATGGTTGAAGTGGTAACATTGGGGTGTCGGATTAATGCTTATGAATCCGAGGTCTTAAAAGAAAAATTAGCCGGGGTGGAAAACCTGATTGTGGTTAATACTTGCGCAGTGACCGGAGAGGCTGAGCGCCAGTGTCGGCAAGAAATTCGGAAGTTGCGGCGCGATAACCCTAATGCTAGGATTGTGGTAACCGGTTGTGCGGCGCAAATTGCTCCCAAGCGCTATGGGGCAATGCCGGAGGTGGACTTGGTGCTCGGAAACCGCGAAAAAGCCGAAATTGAAAAATATCTGAACTCACCCATTACCGAAAAAACTATTGTTGGCGATATTTTTGATTATGACAGCTATGATCGCTATGTGATTACCGGTTTTGAGGGGAGAGAACGGGCTTTTGTGCAAATTCAGCAAGGGTGTAATCATCGTTGCACCTATTGTATTGTGCCTTATGCGCGAGGAAATAACCGCTCGGTGCCGGAAGCAGATATTTTGCACCAGATTGGTGAACTTTTAGAGCGCGGTTTTGCCGAAATTTGTTTGACCGGAGTTGATGCTTGTTCTTATCAGCCCTCATTTAGTCAATTAGTCCGGCATATTTTGGAGCGCTTTCCTAACCTGCCTTCTTTGCAATTTGGTTCGCTGGATCCGGCGGCGGTTGATGATGAGTTTATTGCTTTGGTCGGAAAATATCCTAACATTTATCCGCATTTTCATCTGTCAATACAATCGGGTGATAATTTGGTACTAAAACGGATGAAACGTCGTCACACCCGCGAGCAGGTAATTGAGCTATGCAACAAAATTCGCAAGTTGCGTCCGGAAGCAACTTTTGGGGCAGATTTTATTTGCGGTTTTCCGACCGAAACCGAAGAACAATTTGAAAATACGCTCAAGTTGGTTGATGAAGCCAAAATTTCTAAGCTCCATGTATTTCCGTACTCGGAGCGTTCGGGTACGCCGGCAGCGCTGATGCCGCAAGTGCCGGTAGAGGTTCGGCGTGAGCGGGCAAAGCGTTTGCGTCAGAAAGGAGATGAATAATGAGTGGTTGGTTGGCTAAACTTGGTTTGGGGCTTAAAAAATCTTCCCAAAAATTGTCGGGCGGAATTAGTGATATTTTTACCAAAAGAAAAGTTGATGCCCAAACTATAGAAGAGCTTGAAGAACTACTGATTGCCTCGGATATGGGGGTTAAGGCATCGGCCAAAATTATCAAAGAGTTTTCTAATCGGCGTTTGGATAAGGAACTTTCCGATGAGGAAATTAGGGCGGAATTGGCGCAAGATATTGCCAAGATTTTGACCCCTTCCGAACAACCGCTGATTATCGGTTCGCAAAGGCCGTTTGTTATCTTGATGGTGGGAGTGAACGGGGCCGGAAAAACTACTACTATCGGTAAACTTGCGGCTAAGCTAAAAGCTGAGGGCAAAAAGGTTTCGTTTATTGCCGGAGATACTTTTCGGGCGGCGGCGGTGGAGCAACTCCAAGTGTGGGGGCAACGTAATAATGTTCGTGTCTTTGCAAAGCCAACCGGAGCTGATGCTGCCGGAACTGTCTATGACGGTTTGCAAGAGGCAATTAAGCAAGGTGATGAGGTGGTATTTGTGGATACGGCCGGACGGCTGCAAAACAAAGCCGGCTTAATGGAAGAGCTCAAAAAAGTGGTGCGGGTTATCAAAAAAATTATTCCCGATGCTCCGCACGCAACTTTGCTAACCATTGATGCCACAACCGGACAAAATGCTTTGGCGCAAGTGGTGGCTTTTAAGGATATGGTCGAAGTGAGCGGCTTGGTAGTAACAAAGTTAGACGGAACTTCTAAAGGCGGCATTCTCGTGGCCATTGCCGAAGAAACAAACGTGGCGGTGCATTATATCGGTGTGGGTGAGGGGATTGAGGATTTAGACCGCTTTAGAGCAGAAGATTTTGCCCGCAATTTGCTAAATGTTTAAGCTCTAATATCGGGAGCCGATTTTTTCACACCGGCGAAATCTGCTCTTAACAAAAAGTTTAATTGAATTATACTAAAATAAATTTGCTAAGAGGGCAGAGATGGAAGATTTATTGGATTTTATGCAACGTCCGGCAGCACCAAAAGTTTCGGCACAAAGCGCACAACCGTTTCAGGAAAAAGAATTTACGGTTAGCGAACTATCTTTTGAGATTAAGCGTTTTGTGGAAACCGCATTTGGAAAAGTGCGGGTCAGAGGTGAAATTTTTGGAGCAAAACGGGCGGATTCCGGTCACTATTATCTATCACTAAAAGACGAAAATGCAGTGCTATCTGCCGTATGCTGGAAAGGTGTGGCTGCACAACTCAGCATTAAGCCTGAAGACGGCTTGGAGGTGATTGCAACCGGAAAAATTACGACCTTTGCCGGAAAGTCATCATATCAGTTGGTGATTGAGCAGATGGAAGTGGCAGGCACAGGGGCCTTGCTCAAGCTGTTGGAAGAACGCAAAAAACAATATGCGGCTGAAGGTTTGTTTGATGCCGCCCACAAGCAAAAAATTCCTTATTTGCCGGAAACTATCGGAGTGGTGACCAGTGCCAGCGGAGCAGTGATTAGAGATATTATTCATCGAATCAGTGATAGATTTCCAAGGCGCATAATTTTATGGCCAACTCCGGTACAAGGAGAAGGGGCGGCTGACAAAATTGCGGCGGCAATCCGCGGTTTTAATGCAATGTCAACTACCGGCGCCGTTCCTAAGCCCGATGTTTTGATTGTGGCACGCGGGGGCGGAAGTTTGGAAGATTTGTGGCCGTTTAACGAAGATGCGGTTATTCGGGCTGTGTATGATTCTCAAATCCCGATTATTTCGGCGGTGGGACATGAAACCGATACCATGCTGATTGATTATGTGGCTGATGTAAGAGCTCCTACCCCGACCGGAGCGGCGGAGTTTGCCGTACCGGTGAGAGCTGAGCTGTTGATGCAGGTTGCAAATTTGGAAAAGCGGCTCAAAACATCAATAATTCGCTATTTTGAAGAACGTAAGTCCATACTAGAAGGCTTGGGACGCGGTATTCCGAATTTGGCGCAGCTACTCCTAGAACAACAGCAAAAATTAGACGACCGAGTGGAACGCTTAAAACTCTCGTTTGGGCAATATCTTTCAACCAAGAAAAATCAGATTGTGCAGTTGGCTTTGCGTCCATATTACATCAAAAACATCTTGGAGAAGAAAGAAGAAGCGTGCAAAAACTTGTTTTTGCGACTGGAAAACGTGTCTATCGAATCGGTGTTAAAACGGGGTTTTGTTTGGGTGCGCGATGCTCATAAAAATACGGTTTATTCAGCCTCTCAAGCCAAACAAAATGATAAACTGGAGATTAATTTTGCTGATGGTTCAGTAGAGGTTTCTACCACAAGCCAAGTTAATGTATCTGCGCCAATCACAAAAGTTAGAAAGGTGAAGAAAAATGAAAATTTGCAGTCAGATTTGTTTGATTTTTAGTGCTTTTTTTTCTTTAGTTGCTAATGCGCAAGCCGCGGATAAATGGTATGGTGCGGCAAAGCAAGGCAACGTGTTGCAGGGGCAAATTCCGGGGTTGTCCAAGATTGTGACCGAAGGGCAGACTTATCAGGCAGATGAAGACGGAAATTTTATAATTGCGTTTGGTCGTGAGGCCAAGGCTCAACAAAAGGTGGAACTTACCTTAACTGACGGCACGGTCAAAAATGTGATTTGGAAAATTGCTCCCACCCAATGGGATATTCAAAAAATCAATGGATTGCCGCAGAAAAAAGTGACCCCGTCAGTTGAAGACCAAGCTGCGATTAATGATGAGCGCAGTCAGGTGAGCAAAAGTTTATCGGCTGATTTGCGCCAAGGGTATTGGAAAAATGGTTTTGTGGAACCGCTAAAAGGCCGTATCAGTGGTGCATTTGGCGGGCAACGTGTGATGAACGGCCGCAAAATGAATTCTCATGCCGGAGTGGATATTGCTGCACCGCTTGGTACAGATGTGGTGGCTGCAGGTGACGGCAAAGTGGTGATGACTGCGCCTAATTTGTTCTACTCTGGAAATATGATTACGATTGACCATGGATATGGTTTGCAGACTATGTATGCTCATTTGAACAAAATAAAGGTCAAAAACGGGCAGATGGTGAAAAAAGGCGAAGTGATTGCGGAGGTGGGGCAAACCGGACGCGTGACCGGACCGCATCTGCATTGGGGCGCGGCGATTAAAGGGGTGCGTTTTAATCCACATTCGTTATTGCAACTCAAGGGCGGCGAAAATCAGCATAGTTTTAATTCGTGTGATTTTACTAATTAATAACTATTTTGAGATATTCTAAGCAAAGTTTTGAGGATGGTTTATTTTGAGGTTGGAGGTGAACAATGAGTGATGCAGGACAAAAACAGGCGTCTTTGGAAACTGTAACCTGTTTGATTGTTGATGATGATAAGTTCTCTCGTACGTTTGCCAAAACGGCGTTGTACCAAATTGGCATTAAAAATGTTAAAGAGGTAGGAAGTGCCGAAGAGGCAAAAGAAATGGTGGCAACCTCTAAAATTGATGTAATTTTGCTGGACCAGCAGATGCCTCAGGAAAGTGGTTTGGAATTTGCAAAAGAGCTAAAAAATAATCCTCATGAGGAAGTGAAAAATATTCCGATAATAATGATTACAATTGACACCAAAGAAAGAACCGTGTTAGAAGCGAAGGGATTAGGAATTCAGGAATATTTGGTAAAGCCTATTTCGCCTTTGGCATTGAAAAAACGAATTTGTACGGCTTTGGGAATTAAACAAGAAAGAGTATAAATGATTGATTTGCATATCTTATTTCTCTCAGTTTTGCAGGGCATAACTGAGTTTTTACCGGTGAGTTCATCGGGGCATTTGATTTTGTTTTCTAAATTTACCACTTTTGAGGATCAAGGAATTGCACTTGATGTGGCGGTGCATCTGGGGTCTATTTTTGCGGTGATGATTTATTTCCGAAAAACTATTTGGGAGGTTATTAAAGGTACTCTTAAGAGTTGCTTTATTCCCAATTTTAAAAATGATGGAAACAGAATTTTCTGGCTTATGGTGATTGGAACTATTCCGGTGGTGGTAACGGGGTTGCTGTTCCGCAAATATGGGATTGAATTTCGTGATGATGATGGCAGCAAGGTTATTGGTTGGACTATACTTGGTTTTGGTTTGCTGTTGTTTGTAGCCGACAAGGTGGGTATGACTATTCGTAAAGTTGAACATTTGGGAGTGTTAGATGCTTTGTTGATTGGTTTGGCACAGTGTTTGGCTTTGGTACCGGGTACCAGCCGTTCGGGAATTACGATGACGATGGCACGTTTTTTGGGAATGGAACGTTCGGAGGCAGCAAAATTTTCAATGTTGCTGTCCATCCCGGCGATTTTGGGGGCTGCGACTTTGGTTGGATATGAGCTCTATTCGGCTGGACAAATGCAAGAGCTGTTTATGGCGGTAGATGGAGTGATTTATTCATTCGTGGCCTCGATTTTGGCTATTTATATAATGATGTGGTGGCTTAAGAAGTCTACATTTTTGCCGTTCGTAATCTATCGAGTGATTTTGGGGGCAATTTTGTTATTAAATTCGTACGGGTATATTGACATCTTGCAAAAATAACTTTATAAGTTTTCTCGTATCTGATTCGAGAATGCCCTGATGGCGGAATTGGTAGACGCGCAAGTTTCAGGTACTTGTGACCGTTTTGGTCGTGGAAGTTCGAGTCTTCTTCAGGGCACCACAAAAAAGCCACCCTTGAGGGTGGTTTTTTTGTGGTGTGTTAAAGGTAAGGTTCTCGAACTTCCAGAGGGAAGTTTGACTACAAGCGGCAGGCAGACGGGAGTATGCCGGTGGCGCAGCCGGCCGCGCAGTGGAACGAGCAATGCGCCAGCATGGCGAGGACAGGCTTCTTCAGGGCACCATACTAAAAAAAGACCCAAATGGGTCTTTTTTTAGTATGGTGAAAAGAACTTGTTAATTTGTGAAGCCGCGGTAGCGCGCAAAACAAATGTTACAAGTGCTTTGACCGAAATGAAGTTGTTGAGCTTGTATCAAGCGAAACCTACGAAGTAAGATCACAAAAAAGCCACCCTTGAGGGTGGTTTTTTTGCGGTGTGTTAAAGGTAAGGTTCTCGAACTTCCAGAGGGAAGTTTGGCTACAAGCGGCAGGCAGACGGGAGTATGCCGGTGGCGTAGCCATCCGCGCAGTGGAACGAGCAATGCGGCAGCATGGCTGAGACAGGTTTTCTTCATTATGCTGAAAAGACTTTGTTAATTTGTAAAACAGTGGAGTGGAACAATTTGTGGGTTGATTGTTGAGGATATAAGAAAAAAACTCGTTTCTTTTCTAAGAAACGAGTTTTTTGTATCCAATTTTATAGATTATCTATTTTTTGGGATACTTGTATGGCTTTGTAGCATTGCCATGCAAATAAGAGTGGAATAAGGGTGAACCCTATGGTATAGATATAATACCATATTCCTGTTTGGCTTTGCTTGATGAAAGTAAAGCCCATAACCGTGATAATCAGCGTAATAAGAAATCCAAAGGATAAGCAAGATTCAATAGCAATGATTTTCCGGTTTAGTTCACTTTTAATAATAACTCTATTAGAAGTTTTAGTTTTTAATGTGTATTTAACTTGGTTGTCGCATTGGTTTATACCGCGAGAGGCAATTATATTTATATAAATGCCGGCAATTACGTAAACAAAATATAACAGCATAATAGGAAATTTAAATTAGTAATAGTTTATTTTGGTGCAGGATATCATGTTTAAAATGACTGTCAAGGGATTAGGTTTAAAAAGATTGGCGGATAAAAGAGGATAAAATGGTATGTTAATTGAAAATTAAGCAAAAAAGTGTACCTTAAATGTATAAAGTACTGGTAATTATGTTACAATTATGTTACAATAATACTGTTAGCATGATTGGTGGGAGGTTGACATGGATAAATTTGAGAAAAATTTTACTCGTGTATTGAAATGCCACGAAACCGAAATCAATGAGTGCAGCTTGCAAATGATTGATAAGCTGAAAAAAATAGAACAAATTAAACAACAGAAGAAACAACAGCTCGATTTTCAACGCATGGCAGCAATGCGTTCTTCTCGGTATTTCTAGTATTAGCAGTAGGTAATGTTAGCGGTTCGCTTTTGGCGAACCGTTTTCTTGTGGGGATTTTTGAATGAAAGAGAAAAAATGCTTGCAATCAGTGTTAAAAGTGATTATACATTCTTGCATGTATGTTATGTGATGAGAGCTGATTAATGGTACGCAAAACTAAAGAAGAAGCAGAAAATACGCGCCGCGAAATATTGAAGGCGGCCTTGGAAGTCTTTTATCAGAAAGGATATTCCAGAACTACGTTTGATGAGATTGCTGCCCGAATCAATTTGACGAAAGGGGCAGTCTATTGGCATTTTAAAAATAAGCCAGATTTATTGGTGGAAATTATTAAAGAGCACTTTTTTCAAAAGCAAAGAACCAGTTATAATGCCAACACTTGGGAAGAGCTGAAAAATGCTATGGTGGAAAGTGCTAAAATTATTCATAATGATGCCGATTATCGTAAGTTTTTGTTTTTTGTGATGTTTCAGATGGAATGGTCGGAGGCTATGGTCAGCAAGGTAGGGGAATCTATTTGCGGTATCAGAGATTATCCGCTATTGCAGCTAAAAGAAGCATTGACTAATATTCAAAAAAACGCTCAACTAGAGACAGATGCAAATATTGAAGAGTTGGCTTTAGTGATTTTGCACTTGTGGAAGGGAGCGCTGGGAGATGAGATTGGAAAATTTAGCAATCATAATTTCCCAGATATGATTGCTAAAAGTATGGATTTGATTATTGCAGGTGTTAAAAAAGAGAGGTCGTAAATGCAAGTTGGAAAATTAAAAAACAGAGTGATTATTCGTAAGGTTTTAGTCTTGCTGATGTGTGGCGCCATTGGTTGGTATCTCAAAGGTAAATTAACTCCTCAAGTGCCGAATATGGCTGCAATGGGGGGCGGGGAACCTTCAGTTTTGGTGCAGAAAATTATGGCTTCCAATATTTCTCCTCAGGCTACTTATATTGCCCATGTGGAGCCAATTAAAAGTGTGGATTTAATCCCGCAGGTGGCCGGTTATGTTGAAAAAGTACTGTTTGAAGAAGGCAGCCAAGTAAATGAGGGCGATGTCCTGTTTATAATTGAACAAGAAAAATATAAAGCTACCGTTGCTTTGCGTGAGGCTGAGTTGGCTTCGGCTCAAGCTAATTTGGTGAAAATGGAGCGTGATTATAAACGTCAGGTTTCGTTGTCAAAACAAAATATTGCTTCTAAAGCAACTTTTGATAATGCAGAAAGCAATTATTTGCAAGCTCAAGCTGCGGTAAAACAAGCTGAGGCTAATCTTGCTTTGGCAAAAATTGATTTGGATTATACCGAAATTAAAGCCCCGTTTACCGGTTATATTGGTAAAGCTTTGGTTCGTGAAGGTAACTATGTGAGCTCAAATTCAACCAGCTTGGCTCGTATTGTGCAAGTTAACCCAATTCGTGTCGCTTTCTCTATGACAGATAAAGATTTCTTGAACATTCGCCAAGAATATAGCGGTGAAAAGGCGGCTAATATTCGTACTCAACTGGTTTTGCCGAACGGAAAAGTTATGCAGAACCATTTTATGTCGCGTTTTACCGATAATGAAGTTAATTCTGATACTGCAACCATTGCCGTATATACCGAATTTAATAATGATGAGGGTTATCTTATTCCTGGAAACTATGTGAAGATGATGATTGGAACCAAAGATGATGTTACGGCATTGTTAGTTCCTCAAGCCGCTGTGGCTCAAGATGAAAATGGTAACTTTGTGGTGGTAGTTGATGAAAATAATATTGCTACTGAGCGTCGTGTGGTCTTGGGTGATGTGATTGGTGAAAATCAGGTGGTTATGGACGGGCTGGCTCAAGATGAGAGAGTGGTCGTTCAAGGTTTGCAGAAAGTGCGTGACGGTCAAAAAGTTCGTCCTTCGCTGATTAATGCTGAAGAAGAGGAGCTCTAAGCCGATGTTCTCAAGATTTTTTATTGAAAGACCGCGTTTCGCGATGGTGATTTCCATCGTGTTGACGCTTGCCGGTGCGATTGCGGTATTTTCGTTGCCGATTTCGCTGTATCCGGAAATTACACCGCCGGAAGTTACGGTGTCTGCCAGCTATCCCGGTGCTAGTGCTGAGGTGTTGGCTAGTACGGTAGGTATTCCGTTGGAAGAAGAAGTTAACGGTGTGGAAGATATGCTCTACATGAGCTCAACTTCTGAAAACTCCGGTAGTTATCGTCTGACGGTGACATTTGCAGTGGGTGTGGATCCTGACATGGCCCAGGTTAAGGTGCAGAACCGTATTCAACAAGCGCTGACCAAACTTCCTGAAGAAGTGCAACGACAAGGTATCAGCGTTAAGCGGCGCTCATCAGATATTTTGGGCTTTATTACCGTGCTATCTCCTAACCGGACGCACGACAAGCTGTTTTTGAGTAACTATGTGGAAAATAACATCAAAAACAACTTGAGCCGTGTATATGGTGTGGGTGAGGTTAGTGTGCATGCCTCTAAGCTTAGTATGCGCGTGTGGCTCGATGCCGATAAAATTGCAGCTTTGAACTTGCCGGTTTCTTCAATTGTTTCGGCCATTGAAAGCCAGAACTATCAGCCTTCTTTGGGTTCGGTCGGGGCTATGCCTGGTGATGGAACTCAGCAGATGATGTATAACTTGCAGACTCAAGGTCGTATCAACGAGGTTGAGGACTTTAAGAAGATTATTGTTCGTACGGCAGAGCAGGGCGGTTTGGTATATTTGGAAGATGTGGCTCGAGTTGAAATCGGTGAAGAAAGTTATCGGGCGATGTCTGAATTTGATGGCGCTCCGTCGGTGGCAATTGCCGTGAACCTTTTGTCTGGTGCAAATGCTTTGGAAGCAATGTCGGCGTTAAAGGCCGAGTTGAAACGTTTGGAGCAGTTCTATCCGGATGATTTTGAGGTCTTGATTGGGTATGATGCTACTTTGTATATTACATCTTCAATTGAAGAAGTAGTATTGACTTTGATTTTGACCTTTATTTTGGTGATTGCGGTATGCTATCTCTTCTTGCAAGATTGGCGCGCAACCTTAATTCCGACTTTGACCATTCCGGTGTCTATCTTTGCGACTTTCGCCGTGTTGTTAGCGCTGGGCTTTAGCATCAACCTCTTGACATTGTTTGGTTTGGTGCTAGCGATTGGTCTGGTGGTGGACGATGCTATTGTGGTGGTGGAGCGTGTGCTCTATTTGATGGAAACGGAGAAACTATCGCCAAAAGAGGCCTCTATCAAGGCAATGGAACAAGTATCCGGTGCGGTTGTGGCTACAACTTTGGTGCTGTTGGCAATCTTTGTGCCGGTGGGTTTCTTGGGTGGTATTACCGGACGAATTTATCAGCAGTTTGCAGTAGCAATTTCAACTGCGGTATTTTTCTCCGCGGTTAACGCTTTGACCTTGTCTCCTGCATTGTGTGCAACTTTGTTGAGACCGCTCAAACCTTATACAAGCGGGCCTTTGTTCTGGTTTAATAAATGGTTGGGTAAAGCTCGTGATCGCTACACCGCAGTGGTGGCTTTTGTGGGGCGCAAGGTAAGTGTGATTGCTTTGTTGCTCGGCTTGTTATTGCTTGGATGCTGGTCGTTGTTGAGTGTTAGCCAGACATCGTTTATTCCAAACGAAGACCAAGGTGTGATTATGGCTAATATTCAGTTGCCGGAAGGTGCGTCGCGAGAGAGAACTGAACAACTGATTAAGCAAATTTATCCAACATTTAAGAAAGAACCGGGTGTGGCTCATGTGATGGATGTGGTCGGTGCCAGTATGATTGGTGGTGGCGGTGAAAACGTGGCCTTTATGATTGCTATTTTGGATCCGTGGTCGATGCGTAAAGATCCGGAGTTGTACTCAACCAATATCTTGAACCGAATCAGAGCTAAGCTGGCTTCAGTGCCGAATGCAGAAATCAATATGTTTGAATTTCCGGCTATTCCGGGATTGGGAACCAGCGGTGGTATGGACTTCCGTTTGCAGTCTTTGGATAGTAGCGATTCAAAGAAAATTGATGCGGCTTTGCAAGGTTTCTTGGCCAAACTAAATCAGGCTCCGGAAGTGATGTATGCTTTCTCAACCTATACGGCAAAAACTCCGCACGTATATTTGGAGATTGATAAAACTAAGGCAGAATCTATGAAAGTTTCGGTGGGTAGTATTTATGAAGTATTGGGGGCTTATTTGGGCTCGCAGTATGTGAACGATATTAACCTCGGAACTCAGGTTAACAAGGTGGTTATTCAATCTGACTGGAAATATCGTAAAGATATTGATAGTATCAAGAAATTGTATGTGCAGAGCCAGACCGGTGAGATGGTACCTCTCGGGAGTTTGGTTAAGTTGACAAAAGTGTTGGCACCGCGTACGGTGGAACGTTATAACCAATATCCGAGTGCAAGTATCACGGCTATGCAAAACTCTTCAGTTAGTACGGGGCAGGCGATGTCGGCGGTGGAAGAGCTGACTAAATCGCTCCCGAAAGGGTTTAGCTATCAGTGGTCGGGTATGAGTTATCAGGAACAATCTAACCAAGGTCAAATTGGGTACTTGATTGTGCTGGCGGTGACATTTGGTTACTTGTTCTTGGTGGCGCAATACGAAAGCTGGTCAACCCCGCTGCCGGTGTTAACCTCAGTGACAGTGGCAATGCTAGGCGCTTTGGCCGGATTGTTTGTGACCGGTTTGCCGCTGAGTATTTATGCGCAGTTGGGTTTGATTTTGCTGGTTGGTCTGGCCAGTAAGAACGCAATTTTGATTGTGGAATTTTCTAAAGAAGAGCGCGAGCGCGGTACTTCGATTGTCAAGGCGGCAATGGTGGGTACCAAAGAGCGGTTTCGTGCGGTGCTGATGACGGCCTTTACCTTTATTTTGGGTGTGGTGCCGATGATTGTGGCAACCGGTGCGGGCGCTTCGAGCCGTATTGCGATTGGTGTTCCGGTGTTTTACGGAATGTTGCTCGGAACGGTCTTGGGCTTGATTGTAATTCCGCTGTTGTATATTTTGTTCCAGACTTGGCGAGAAAAAACTTATGAATTTTTCCGCAAGTAGGAGAACTTAATAGGACATAAAGAAAACGCTCGGTGAAATCGGGCGTTTTTTTGTGGGGTTTAATAGTGGTTACCACGCGTTATTTTTTAATCGGAAGATTGTTTTTTTATTTGTAAATTCGAAGATCCCTGGACGATTGCTAGCGCAATCGAGGGATGACTCTTTTTGTTTGACGACTACTGCTTAGTCGTGTGATGACACTATTTATATATGGGGATGGAGTAGTATAGTTTAAAAAAGGAAAGAGCTGCACCTTGGGGCACAGCTCTTTGTATATAATAGTATCGGGTCGGATAACCTTGCGGCTCCGCCCAATGTCTCAAAAATGAAAAGTCACGGCTGCGGTGACCATGAACTGTCCTTTTTGCCAGTTGCCGGACAGGACAGTTTTTTGATCTGCCTCACTGAGACCGTCGATAAATGCATCGAGGTTCTCAATGAATTCTTTTTCCTTGGGCATCGCCAGGTAGTTTACACCTAAGCGAATCTGTACATGAGATGCACAGTTCCAAGAAATTTCTGCAGCACCACCATAAGTTATGTTTGGTATGCACTGCAGGTCGCGCAGTCTCGGGGTGCCGTCTTCAGCTTCGATTTTTCGAAGCCCTTTGCATTGTACTTTACCTCCGATGAGGGGCGCAATGCTAACGTCAATCCCCGTTTTTTTATAAAATCCACTTTGACTCGAGATGAGGTCAAAAGTTGGTTTGAGTACAAACCAAGAGTGGTTGGAGACCAAGCTCTTGGTCATATTATACATTCCCTGCACTCCCAGACGGAAGTGGTCAGAGAAACGACGGCCAGCCTCAAGGCCGACCATGTGCTCTCCGTCGAGAGCGTAGCCGTAGCCAGCTCCGACGTACCAGTTGGACGATCCGTGGATTACGTCCAATTTAACATCTTCGGCATTCTCGATGGCCGACTTTTGTTCTGTCGTTGGCACAGCGTTGAGCCGTGTCGCGCTAATGCGCTTGATTTGTGCGTTTACACTTACTACAGACAACAGAACTATGACTAATAATAATACTGACTTTTTCATTTTATTTATGGTTTTTGTCCCCCGTGGCCTAAAAAAGGCGTTTGGGGGACAGATGAAACAATTTAGTTAACTTTTGCCACGGTTCGGGTCTAAAAAGCCTTGGCCGTGGACTTGTATATATTAATCGCGCTAACTAAGCAGGGCTTACTTAACGCTAAAGTACATTATCTGATCGCCGTTCTTAATCTTTAACATACCGTTTTCAACGGTACCTACAGCGATAACCGGATTTGTGCAACCAGTTGTCAAAACGTCAGAAGCACTGAACAAACGGGTGTAACCGTCTGCTGCATAATATGCCCATTCGCCGTCTGCAACAATCAGGTTAGCCGGGTTACGGTCAGAACCTACACCGTTCAATGTTGCGCTCGGAATGTTGTTAAACTTCATAGCCGGTTTAACGGATGGAGTCTGATTAACATTAACCGAATTCTTACCGCTCTTGAATGAATAACTATCATTATAAATGATAGTCTTATTTCCGCAAGCGATAACCAAAGACAACATTGGTTGAGTGTTCGCATCAACAGTCACTGTAATTGCGCCACCGATGATGCGATCGGCGTCGATGATAATCGGGTCGATTGGCTTCAACACCTTGATGTTGAATTCAGTCTTGCTATTATCAGTGTGACCGTTAAAGCCGTAAGCATAACTTACGGAAGACGCCCAACTGTTATACTCACCAGATACTACCGGAGTAGATACCTGATCAGTTGTTGGGTTAGCAACTGTGATTTGCGTCGGCAAGAACTCAAGCTTCTGGCCTGCCAATACGATATAAGCGGAACCATTGGTTACCGTCACATCGTGATTGAACTTATCATATACGGCAGTCATTGACTGCTTGTTGTACGTGATTTGGGCCTTACCAGATGTTGCATTGGAAGTTGTTGAGTTTCCGTTGCTAAATCTAGTAAATGAGAAACTATTATTCTCGCTGATGAAATCCGCGATAGCACCGAAGGATACGCCGGCAGATGTATAAACCACCTGCATGGTGGTGTCTCGCTCAATACCTCTGGAGTTCTTTATGGACGCCTTCATTGTGGCTGTCCAATAAGAATTGATAAACTCAATCTTATTCTCCAAAACCTTGGCGAAGATATCTTCGGTAGGATCTTCCGGAGTCGGATCCACTGGGGTCTCCTTCTCTTCTTCATATCTCAATACCTGGTCGCAGTTTGCGATATCTACGTTTGCAACCATTAACCCAAAATGGATCTGGTCTTTGAAAATAGACATCGTTTCATCGCCCAAGTCCTGAGTTCCCATAGTGGCACCTTTTTTATATGCGGTACCCTTAACTGTTGCAGTAGCTGTGTTACCAGCTGCGCTTGTTAATGTGAACTCAGCGAGATATGTTGAAGTAACCGTCACGTTCGCTCCCGCGAAGATGAAGTTGCTTTCGAAGGTCTTAACAGAACCGCTTACTGAGAGAGTTCCGGCAGTTGTAGAGTAGTTTTCGCTACTCTTTTCTACCATCTCCGGAGTAGTCGTATTGTAGTTACGACTCTCTGTCAATTTTTCGCTCTCAGCGCTCTGAGCACCATTGTGAATAAACGATATACTCTCACGAGTAGGATCGCTATTGCTCCAGTAATGGATAACATCCATTGTATAGACGTTACCGCTTGGAACAAAGTTCTCAATTGTGATACCCTCTTCGCGGTTTTCACCTGGATTTGGGTTGTTGGTCTTGTTAAGAACAACGTTTGCGCTCAGGGTCTCAGAAGATGAACCATTGAAAGAAGCACCGACCTTGTGAGTCAATGTCTTTGACATATCAGAGGAGGATGTCTCCTCAACTCCACCGTCATTCAGCGTGTATTCGCCGAACGCCAGTTCTTTGGACGAACCGTCCGGGAACTGGATGGTCGGGATCTCAAAGTATCCCTTAAACGTCATAGCCGCATGGTTAGTGCGGTTAGTCAGGGAGGTGTAACCCTCCTGAATGTTAATGCGGCAGTTGCCTGCTACATCAACATAACGACTTTCACCACTAGCGGCCAACTCTGTTGCGGAGCTCTCGCCCAGCGTCCAGTCTAAAGAAGTGACTGTAAGAGTCACGTCATTCGGACGGGAGGTACGATGGTTCAATGCAACACGGAAATCGCCCACGGTTTCCTGTGACAGATCATCATAAATTTTGATGATTGTACCAGTTGTGTAGCCGTTGGTGAAATCCACGTTTATTACATCGTATCCCATTACTTCAGGCTCCGGTGTAGGCAGCGGGTCCGGGTTCTCTTCGCTGTTGCGAACATATACGTTCTTAACAACGAAATGCATAATCCGTGTTACATCTTCATTACCAGCGTTGGCAACGGTTACTCGAACCATTACCTCCATCTGGTACTTATCGTACCCCTTTTTGTCGGATGCGACCTCAACGGCCTTCTTTCCAACGTATTCAGGTTCTGCCCAAGTTGCAGAGCACAAATCAGTTACAGTCTTGCCCCCAAAAGAGAGGGAAGATACTGATGTGCTAGCAGTTGCCTTCAATACCACCTGGCGAGAACCGCCAAAACTAAGGGTATATAACTTACCCCCAGTCACGTTCTGTGCGAACGTGATGGTACCGTTTGCCTGGTTCATCTCGTCGTATGAGCTAAACGCCATAACATTGCTCAGCCCATACAAACGGGTGAACAAGTTTGTGCTGTAGCTCTCGGTCTCCTGAGAGTGCTTGTACTCGCTCTCGTTGTTTTTATCGCGGTACTCAATGTCCGCTGTATAAGAGTGAGACACAGTTGCCTGAGCGTAGCCTTCCTGAGCTTCATCTTCGTATGCCTTTGTCAGGCTTACGTTTGATGAAGACTTCCACTCAATTGCAGTTGATTTGCAATCAAGTTTTGATACGCCGTAGACATACCAAGACGGGTCAACCGGTTTTTCTGGGTCGTCCGGATTGTCTGGGTTGTCGGTGTGTTCACCGTCAACCAAAAAATCCTTCTCACCACAGGAAGTGAGTGAGAAAGACAACACCATAGCTGCGAAGGTCATGACTATCGCCATGATAACCTTCAAAAAAGAATTTGTTCTCATGATTTTTTGTTTTTTTTGTTTATTATTTTTTTTTATTTTTTTTCTTTTGAGTTTTCTTTTTTTTGAACAGTATGCGAAGTAACCGAACGGTCTTTCAGATGTACTTTGGGTGTGATTAATATATACTATATGTTAACGTGCTTAAATTGCTTCATTAGTTCATAGTAATACCAGAGCAAAAAGCTCAACTCCCAATGTAATTTGCATACTATAATTATAATTTGTCAATTATAAATATATCATATATTAAATTAAAAAACAATAAAAATTATGATAGAATCGTGACTCCATTTATTTTTGTAACAAAAATTTAACAATTAAATTGTGAAAATATCTGTCTATATTGTCAAAAATATGTTGAAAATTGGTGAAAAATGTGCTAGCTTATAACCTGTTTGAAAAAACATAGCTGTAATGGCGCATGGATTGATTGAAAAAACAAAGGATAAGGTTAATTATGAAAATCTGGTCGAAACCTCACAAATTTACCGCTCAAAATATTATGCCTTGGTTGAAACCTACTGCCGTTGCTATTGCTATTTCGGCTTCTTACGGAATGGGAAAATGCGAGGGCGAACAAGATGGTGAACGTCGTTTGGAGGCTCAAAACCAGAAGTTTGCCGTCAAAGAACAAAGATATACCCGTCAAATTGACAGCTTGAACAAAAAACTCAGCACCTTTCGTTTTTATGAGGTGGACGAATCTGGGCATCCGGTCGCTGAAATTGAAAAAATTCGTAATCAAAAAATGCCCGAAAATATGCAAAATCGGTTCAAAAAATTTCAAATGCGCGAAATTAGCCCAGAGGAAATTATGCGGCTAGATACTTTGTTTGAAAATCAGGGGCTGGATTGGAGAAATTATGATACTCACCCTGAGTTTTTGAAAAAGTTGGGGGCTAGATTAAGTGATAGTGTTAATGTGCAACGCGATGAAAGCTATTTGCATGATGCCTTCTCTTATCGGCAGTTGATGGTTGAGGAAATGTGCCGTCTGAGCCGAGTGGGTCATTTGCGCCATAATTTTGCTCCGTTTAGAATGTCTGATGAAGATTTGAACCTCGAAATTAGGTTTAGACCGGCGTTGATTAAGTCTAAACTTAAAGCTCAGGCTTATAAAAATGTATATGAATATCGTTTGGATGTGAACCGCTTGGAGCTTATTCGAAAAATTGTGGAAATGCGTCAGGTGGTCAAAATCAATAATCAAGTGGTGCGAGCTTTGCAAAAGGCCGATCGATTGGCTTTTGAAACTGAGAAAAAAGATAAAATCCAAAAGTTGCGCCAAATGCCGCCAAAAACTCCGGCAAACTACGAGACTTTAATGCAGAAGTTTGTCGGTGGTAGTGCTAAAGCTCACTAATCTTACCTCCTTTCTTATCCCTTCTTTAGTTGCCCCGTCTTGGGGGGACGACTCTGCGGTTTTTGTGTATAAATGCCGAAATCGAAAATTTTGCTTGTAGAATCGGATTAAGTGTTATAAATTCCTTGATAGTTTTTCTATGAACCGGTCGAGCGGTGTTTCCGCGCGGCTGAATTTTAACTATAATGCTATAGGAGCTATATTAACCATGAGTAAATGGGTATATACATTTGGTAATGGCAAAGCCGAAGGCGATGCCTCCATGCGTAATCTCCTCGGCGGTAAAGGTGCTAACCTGGCAGAAATGAATGTGGTTGGTTTGCCGGTGCCTCCTGGATTTACTGTAACAACTGAAGTTTGTACATATTATTACAATAATAATCATCAGTATCCGGCTGACTTGAAAGATCAAGTTAAAGCAGCTGTGGCTGACGTTGAAAAAATTATGGGTAAAAAATTTGCCGATGCTGAAAATCCGTTGTTGTTCTCAGTGCGTTCGGGTGCCCGCGTTTCTATGCCGGGTATGATGGATACCGTGTTGAACCTCGGTTTGAACGATGAAACCGTTAAAGCTTTGGCTAAGGCTTCTGGCAGCGAAAGATTTGCTTATGACTCTTATCGTCGTTTCTTGCAAATGTTCTCTGACGTGGTTTTGGGTGCCGATATCGAAGAATATGAAGGCGCTTTGGAAGCTATGAAAAAAGCTAAAGGTTATAGCTCTGATACAGATTTGACCGCTGAAGATCTTAAAGAACTCGTTAAAGAATACAAAGAAATCGGTGCTAGATTGGGTAAAGTTGTACCGCAAGATCCTTGGGAACAACTTTGGGCTGGTATCGGTGCTGTGTTCGGTTCTTGGATGGCCGCTCGCGCTATTACTTATCGTAAACTCAACAATATTCCGGGTGACTGGGGTACTGCTGTTAACGTTCAAACCATGGTGTTTGGTAATGCCGGTGATGACTGCGCTACCGGTGTTTGCTTCTCTCGTGACCCTGCTACCGGCGAAAATGTTTACTATGGTGAATATCTCGTAAATGCTCAAGGTGAAGACGTTGTGGCAGGTATTCGTACTCCTCAACCAATGGCTTCTAAAGGCGATGGTACTTCTTTGGAAGAAAAATGGCCTCACCTCTATCAAGAATTGGTTGATGTTCGTAATAACCTCGAAAAACACTACAAAGATATGCAAGACATGGAGTTCACTATTGAACATGGTAAACTCTGGATGCTTCAATGCCGTAACGGTAAACGTACTGCTGCTGCTGCCGTACGTATGGCCGTTGAAATGGTTGAAGAAGGTTTGATTAACAAAGAAGAAGCTATTATGCGCGTTGGTGCTGATCAGCTCGACCAGCTCTTGCACCCGATGCTCGATCCTAAAGCTCCGAAAAAAGTTATCGCTACCGGTTTGCCGGCATCTCCTGGTGCTGCTGTTGGTCGCGCTGTATTCAATGCTGAAGATGCTGAAGCTTGGGCTAACAAAGGTGAAAAAGTTATCCTTATCCGTAACGAAACCAGTCCGGAAGATATCGGCGGTATGCACGCTGCTCAAGGTGTGATTACTGCTCGTGGTGGTATGACCTCTCACGCTGCCGTGGTAGCTCGTGGTATGGGTACTCCTTGCGTTTCTGGTTCTCATGACATTACTATCGACTACAAAGCTAAAACCATGACCACTAAGTCTGGTGTTGTAGTTAAAGAAGGCGACTGGGTATCTTTGGACGGTGCTAAAGGTCAAATCATTGAAGGCCAAGTTCCGACCGTAAAAGCCGATACCAACAGTGGTAACTTCGGTAAGTTGATGGGCTGGGTTGATGAAATCCGTACTTTGGAAGTTCGTGCTAATGCTGAAACTCCGAAAGATGCTCAAACCGCTCGCGACTTTGGCGCTCAAGGTATTGGTTTGGCTCGTACCGAACACATGTTCTTTGACGCTGATCGTATTCCGGATATGCGCGCTATGATCTTGTCTGACAACGAAGAAGGTCGTCGTGCCGCTTTGGCTCGTTTGTTGCCTTACCAAAAGCAAGACTTCAAAGATTTGTTCAAAATCATGGAAGGTCTGCCGGTGGTTATTCGTTTGCTCGACCCGCCGCTCCACGAATTCTTGCCGCACACTGATGCTGAAATGCAAGAACTCGCTGATAAAATGGGTATGACCTTGCAACAAGTTAAAAATCGTGCCAATGCTTTGCACGAAGCTAACCCGATGCTTGGTCACCGTGGTTGCCGCTTGCCGATTACTTATCCGGAAATCTGCGAAATGCAGACCCGCGCTATCTTGGAAGCTGCTATCGAATGTGATGCCGAAGGTGTTAGTGTTCTGCCTGAAATCGAAGTTCCGTTGACAGGTTCTAAGAAAGAGCTCGACATCGTTAAAGCTATTATCGACAGCACTGCTGAAAAAGTATTTGCTGAAAAAGGCAAGAAGATTAAGTATGAAGTTGGTTCAATGATTGAGTTGCCGCGCGCTGCTTTGAAAGCTGACGAGTTGGCTCAATCTGCTGAGTTCTTCGGCTTTGGTACCAACGACTTGACCCAAACTACTTTGGGTATGAGCCGTGACGATACCGGTGCAATCCTTGATGAATATCGCGCTCGCGGTGTTTATGTGGCTGATCCGTTTGCATCTATCGATGTTGAAGGTGTGGGCGTTTTGGTTAAAATGGCTTGCGAAAAAGCTCGTTGCTCTAATCCGAAAATCTGGTTGGGTGTTTGCGGTGAACACGGTGGTGATCCTGCATCTATCGACTTCTTCCAGACTTGCGGTATGAACTATGTTTCTTGCTCGCCGTTCCGTGTACCGGTGGCTCGCTTGGCTGCCGCTCAAGCTGCTGTTCGTCACAAAAACGACAAGAAAGACAGCAATGGTTCTTGCTGCTGCAAAAAAGCTTGCTAATTAGTCTTTTGACTGATGGAAGTTGAAAGGAGAGGGACTTAATCGTCCCTCTCTTTTTTGGTTTAGTTAAGTTGGGCGGCTGATAGAAAATACTTGATTTTGGAGCAGCTTATTGTATTGTAATGCAAAATTACATTATTTATTAAATTATTAGCTTATGTATAAATTTGAAGAATTGGAGAAATTATACAAGAGTATAATCTCTATTGAAAATGGATTAGCAGAATTTAGAGAGTATGCAATTTATGAACTTGAGAGTGGTATTGTGGTTTGGTGCAAAGTAAAAAAAGATATTTTGCAAAATTTGGCCTTACAGAAAAAAATACTATCTGAGGCAAGAGCTAAACAACACGAATTTACCGAGGAACAGCAAGCAATCATGAAAGAATGGAAATTAGATTGAGTTTCTCTTGTTAATGCTAAAAGAAAGCGTCGGATTTTCCGGCGCTTTTTTGTTGTGATGTGATTGGAGTATCTTGATATAAGACTAAATTGACAAAAGTGGTATTTTAGAGTAAAATGATAGCTAATTGATAGACCAGAAAGGATTAGCTATGGCAAAATCTTCCGAAGAATTGGTAAACTCGTTACAAAAATTTGGTCGCAATAATGTTAAGTCGGCCAACAATACAGAATTGGCGCAGAAATGGCAGCGCCAAATGAGCGAAGATAATTTATCTCACAAATTGGAAAGAACAAACTGGCAATTCGTAAAGGGAGTGCTGGTTTTTGGTGCTTTTTCCGGGCTGGTGTATATGAGCCATAAGTTGGTCGAAAAGTATGAGGAAAAAGAGTATAAGCCCAAGGTGATTGATGTGCCTGAAAGCTATACCGATGAGAATGGTGAAGTTTTGGACTGGTCTAAGTGTCCGGAGGCTTATCAGCCAGATGAAAATGGAAATTATCCAGATGAACCGGGAAACCATTCCTCAACAACAGTTAAATTGATATCAGTACATAAATCCGGCGAAAAGGCTGCGAAGTTGGAGGCTAAGAAAGAATCTGTAGCTACAAAACTGGCGGCTAAAGCAAAAAGTAGTTTAGAAACAAAATCAGCCGCTAAGGAAACCAAGCCAAAAGAAACTAAACAAGATAAAATCTCACTGATGAAACGAATTGCTAATATATTCAGAGGTGGGGATAGTGAAGAAAAAAGTATAATGGAAATGTTGAATTTAAATTCAACACAAAAAGCGCGGGTTGCGGCTTGGAAAAAACGTGCACTTAAAAATGATGTGGCTGAGGACGTGTTTAATCATAATCTTAAGGTGGTGATGTCTTCTAAAACAACTGCGATGTTGTCAGTTATCTATTTTGAGAATTTTTCTGATGAGCCGTACTTGGATTCTGCGGGGGTGCCTACTATTGGTTATGGTTTATGTACATATCCCAATGGTAAAAGAGTTACTATGCGAGATCGAGCTATTAGTCGGACTTTGCCGGCAGAATTGATTGCTGAACATGGTAAAAACAAAGAGGCGATGTTTGCCAAAGGGCGGCAGATGTCTGAAGACCACTTGGAAGCTAGGGTATTTGGTTCGTTGCTGTCAAAAATTAAGGTTAAATTGAGCAATGAGCAGGCGGTGGCAATTACTTCTTTTGTTTACAATATTGGAAGCCCATTATTTGAGAGTTCTACATTTTTGAAAAAACTCAATAAAGAAGATAAGAATGCTTTTGTAGAGATGACCAGATTTAATTCTTGTGCCGGCAAGTGGAATAAGGGATTGCAGGTGCGTCGAGGTATAGAATATCTGATGGCAACCGGTAAACTTAATCCTGATGATTTACTTGATTTTAGAGCCAGCGGCGGTTATGATCCGGAAAATTTGGGGTTGTTGTTTGATCTTAAAAAATTGCGTAAGTCTCCGGGAAAAATGAACCTTCCGATAATGTCAGCAGATAAAATCAAGACTTTTGTTTTAAGTCAGCAACGTGCCGGGCTGAAAGTTAAAAATATTATGGATATGAAAACCGTTCAGCGGGTTTCTGATGACAGAATGAAGTTAGCTATGCTAAAAGAAGGATCTCGCGGTGCGTAGTGATTGTGTCTTGACTTTGTGAAATTTTACAGTAATGCTTAGTTATATTTTTTTATTATAACTAAGCATTAATTTTTATTAGTTGCCTTACAGAAAACCCCGAGTTTACTCGGGGCTGAATGCCAAGGTGTTGGAACAACACCGCTCCACGCCAACGAGCGTGGTCAAACCGTAAGGTTTGTAGCTGTTATAGAACCCCCAGTTTACTGGGGGATATCTATTACTATGGGAACAGTAGATTTTACAAATTTGAAGCAAATGCGGCAAGCGCTATTGCAGCTAAAAAATTGTCATAGTGACGTTCGTTTTTGGGATGCAATAATGAGCAACAGTGATGGAATTTTGCGCACGGAATGTTTGTGGATGATGCAAAGTTGCGCTTCGTATCATGATTTTTCCGAACTCTATAAATTTTTGGAGGAAAGTCCGGAACTGATTAGAAATTCGGAGCTGTTGTTTTTGTATCAAGCGACAGCGGCTGAGCGGAATTATCATCAACTGGGGGAAGCAATTAACAAGATTTTGGTTACGGAATATTGGCAGCAGTATTTTAAAGAAGCAGCCCAAGACCAAGGAGTTATGTTTGCATTAACGTCACTGATTGAGGTGAAGCTTGAGATTGTGATAAATGATCTGGCGAATGCGCAGGCGAATTATGAGTTTTTGATGCATCAGGGGAGAGATGTAATTCTTGCTTTCCCAACGGTAAAAGCAGTAGTGGCAAAAAAACTGTGCCAAGATAAGCACGAATTTATTTATCAGATTGTTAATCTCAAAAAAATCTATGTGGATTAAGTAAGAAAAATAGGCGGCTCGTATGAGCTGCCTGTTTTAATTATACACATAAATTGTGCGGGTGGTTGAAAAATCGGCGAAAAACTATATAACTGAAAGAAACAGGGGATAGAGATGATGTTTTTTTCAAAATTTGAGAGATTGGTAGCAACCAGATATTTGCGGGCCAAACGCCGTGAGGGTTTTATTTCGGTGATTACCGGTTTTGCTTTTACCGGAATCGCACTCGGGGTGGCAACGCTGATTATCGTGATGTCGGTGATGAATGGTTTTCGTGATGAGCTCCTTGGTCGAATCTTGGGGCTTAATGGGCATATCGGGTTAATGGCACCAGCCGGATATCCTTTCAATAATTATCAGGCTGCAAGCAAAGATATTGCCGAGTTTGAACATGTTAAATATGTTATTCCGATGATTGAAAATCAGCTCTTGGTTAGTGCCGGAAAAGCAGCTGAAGGGGCGATGGTGCGCGGAATCTCAAAAGAAGATTTACTGCTCCGCGAGGTGATGCGTGACGCACTCAAAAATGTAAATATGTCGATGTTTAACGAAAATCGGGTGGTAATCGGGAAACGTTTGGCCAACAAGCTTGGCGTGGGAGTAGGGGACGAAATTACCCTTATTTCACCTAACGGCAAAGTAACAGCTTTTGGTACGGTGCCACGGATGAAGTCTTATCAGATTTTGGGAACGTTTGAAGTCGGCATGTTTGAATATGATTCAAGCTTCATCTTTATGCCGCTTGCTGCTGCTCAGCAATATTTTGGGTTGAAAAATGCGGTTACCCATATTGATGTGACACTTGATGATGATACAATGTTGCGTCCGGTGCGTAAGGCAATTGAAGAAAGTGTAGGTGCGGGTGCTTATGTCTATGATTGGCAACAGACCAATGCTGCGTTCTTTAATGCAATTGCGGTGGAACGCAATGTGATGTTCCTGATTTTGACTCTGATTATTTTGGTGGCGGCGTTTAATATCATTACCGGTCTGATTATGCTGGTCAAAGACAAAGGGCGCGATATTGCCGTGTTGCGTACCATGGGGGCTACACGGGGAATGATTATGCGTATTTTCTTTATGGATGGCGCATTTATTGGTGTGGTCGGAACTTCTATTGGTTTGGCTTTGGGATTACTGTTTTGCGAAAATATCGAGGCTATTCGCCAGTTTTTGGAA
This sequence comes from uncultured Alphaproteobacteria bacterium, assembly GCA_944391475.1. GTDB lineage: Bacteria > Pseudomonadota > Alphaproteobacteria > RF32 > CAG-239 > MGBC133411. The sequence continues at coordinate 62,180 of CALXTR010000001.1, forward strand.
AGCATTTCCGGACGTGAGCTTTTCTCGGCAGAGATTTATTTCTTGTCGCAATTGCCTGCCAAAGTCGATGTGTTTGAAGTTAGCCTAGTTGTGGGCATTTCTTTACTATTGTCATTCTTAGCCACGATTTATCCGGCTTATCGGGCCGCGAAATATGATCCGGTGGAGGCTTTGCGTTATGAATAAATTTACTCCGACAATTGAACTCAAAAAAGTAACTAAAACCTTCAAACAAGGTTCACAAACGCTTGAAGTGCTAAAAGGGGCCGATTTGGAGATTATGTCCGGTGAAGTGGTGGCGCTTATCGGTCCTTCAGGTTCGGGAAAATCTACCTTGTTGCAAATTGCCGGTTTGCTCGAGAAACCAACTAAAGGTGATGTGTGGCTTGATGGTAAGAAATGTAGTAAGCTTAGTGATTTAGCACGCACCAATTTGCGTCGCGATTATCTTGGCTTTGTGTACCAATATCACAACTTGCTGGGCGATTTTGATGCGGTGGAAAATGTGGTGTTGCCGCAGCTTATTGCCGGAGTAAAGAAAAAAGAAGCCGAAGACCGAGCTAAGCATTTGCTCACGCGTCTTGGTTTGGCGAAGCGCTTGAATCATCGACCGAGCGAGCTTTCCGGTGGTGAACAACAACGGGTGGCGATTGCACGCGCTTTGGCTAATTCACCCAAACTATTGCTGGCAGATGAACCGACTGGCAACCTTGATCCTAAAACCTCAGATACCGTTTTTGAAGCGCTTATCTCTATTGTGAAAGAAACCAAACTTTCTGCGCTCATTGCTACCCACAATTTTGAACTGGCCGAACAGATGGATCGCAAAGTCACTCTGAGTGAGGGAAAGCTTTTAGATGCCAGAGTATCGGTTAGTACAATTGAAAAGGACAATTTTTACTGAGAGGTCAAAATGCGAATTTGGGGAGTTGGTTTAGCAGCATTGGTATTATGGGGAGCTACTCCTGCTTATGCGGCATACGAATCGGTTGAAAATGGCAAAACCATGTATGATCGTTTAGGTGATGATCGGGCTCGCCATTTAATTCGGGAACTTTCACCATTAGATAAAACCATTACCAAAGATCAGTTTCTTAATCGTAAGCTTAGTCGAGGAGAGCGTCGAGAAATTCGCCGCGAGAAAAAGCTTGGTGTTTACAAAACGCCCGAAGAAGAGTTTGAGCTCATGGATCTCAACAAAGATGGCAAGCTCGATGAAGCAGAAATGAAAGATTATTATACTAGGAAGGCTTATCGTCGTTACTCTCGTTAAAGGTCGTCTAGTGGTTTATTAGGGCGATTTTACGGGGAATTCAGAAAATCCACGTAGGTTTATCTACGCTAGGATTTTCTTCACCCCTAGAAATCACTCTACTAAATCCACTATCCGACCTTTAAGAAGTGCCAGAGAATAAAGCTCGTCTAATGGGGAACTAATACAGAAATGTCGGATATTTTGCTCGAACCCTTGTATTTCTTTATACACTCAGTCGCCGCCACTCTGAAATCTTATTATTCCCCTCGCTATCCGACCTTTAACCTAAAGCTCGTATTTTGGCGTAATCTGCTGAAAAAATGCTTGCAATCGGGAAAAAATGAGTGTATAAGCGTAACCGATGTGGGTGAATCGGGCTAAATGGCATGCCTGATGACCCGAAAAGCATCCGATTTTTTGATTTTATTTTAGAAAGGAAGCAAAATGCCTAAGATGAAAAATAAAAGTGCGGTCAAAAAACGCTTTAGTTTGACCGGTACTGGCAAATTGAAAAGAAATTTTGCAAATAAGAGACACTGCCTCTTTGCTAAATCACAAAAAATGAAAAGACAAGCTCGCGGCACAACCTTGGTCAACGAGGCTGACGTTAAGATTGTTAAACAATTTTTACCATATTTATAGTAGGAGGATTGATAGATGTCTCGTGTTAAAAGAGGTATGACAGCTCACGCCCGTCACAAGAAAATTATGGGTTTGGCTAAAGGTTACAGAGGTCGTTCTAAAAACGTCTTCCGCGTTGCTGTCGAAAAAGTTGAAAAAGCTCTGCAATATGCATATCGCGATCGTCGCGCTAAGAAAAGAAGTTTCCGCGCTTTGTGGATCCAACGTATCAATGCGGCTACTCGCTTGCATGACATGACTTACTCTCGATTTATCAGCGGGCTTAACAAAGCCGGCATTGAACTCGACCGAAAAGTCCTTGCTGATATCGCTTTGAAAGAGCCTGCTAATTTCGCCAAATTGGTTGAAAAAGCAAAATCCGCATTGAACTAATTTTAGTTTGAGATTGGAGTTTATAAAAGAGTTAACCTCGTTTTTCGGGTTAGCTCTTTTGTATTTTAAATTCAGAAATCTGTATGGAAAACTTAATGCAACAGATTAAAATTTAGGTGGAAAAATGGATATTAATACGGAAAATTTGAAAACAGAATTGGTCGCCGAAATTAATCAGGCTGCTGATATGAAAGCTCTGGAGGAACTCCGAGTGGCTATCTTGGGTAAAAAAGGTAAAATTACCGAGATGATGAAAACTCTCGGTTCTCTCCCCCAAGAAGAAAAAATTGCTATGGGCAAAAATTTGAATATTCTTAAAGGCGAAGTTGAAAAAGCTCTCAATGCTCAAAAATCAGCTCTTGAGACCAAAGAACTCAATGCCCGTTTGGCTGCCGAAACTATTGATGTTACCTTGCCGGTGCGTCCGGAACAACAAGGCCGTTTGCACCCGATTTCCCAAATCTATGAAGAAGTGGTGGCTATCTTTGGGCAAATGGGATTTGAGGTGGCGGAAGGTCCGGATATTGAAGACCAATTCCACAACTTTAACGCACTTAATATGCCTGCCAATCACCCGGCACGCCAAATGCAGGATACTTTCTATATTCCTAATCCAGATAGCGCCGATTTTGATGACAGCTTTGTGGTTCGTACTCACACTTCTCCGGTGCAAATTCGGACTATGGAGAAAAACAAACTCCCCATTCGCGTAGTTGCTCCGGGGCGGACTTATCGTTCAGATTATGATGCTACTCATACTCCGATGTTCCACCAAATTGAAGGTTTGGTCATTGACACCAACATCACCATGGCACACCTCAAAGGTTGTTTGTATGATTTTATCAAGGCCTTTTTTGAGGTTGATGAAATTCCGGTGCGTTACCGTCCTTCTTTCTTTCCCTTTACTGAACCATCGGCAGAGATGGATATCGGTTGTCTGAAAACCAAAACCGAGCTCAAAGTTGGAGCCGGAACTGATTGGTTGGAGGTTTTGGGTTGTGGTATGGTTCACCCTAATGTTTTGCGCGCCGGCGGAATTGATCCCGATAAATATCAGGGTTTTGCCTTTGGTTTGGGACTGGACCGCTTAGCTATGTTGAAATATGGTATCCCCGACTTGCGGACTTTCTTTGAGTCTGATGTTCGTTGGTTGAAACACTATGGATTTGTGCCGCTGGATATGGCCTCAATGACTGGCGGTTTGAGTAATAATGGAGGAGCTGCACGATGAAATTTACATTATCTTGGTTAAAAGAACACCTAGACACCAATGCCTCGGTAGACACGATTGCCGAAACTTTAACCAAAATCGGCTTGGAAGTAGAAGAAGTTTTTAATCCGGCCAGCAAATTGAACGGATTTATCACTGCTGAAGTGGAAACTTATGGTCCGCATCCGGACTCTGACCATTTAGGACTTTTGACCGTTAATACCGGCAAAGAAAAATTGCAGGTAGTATGCGGTGCTCCGAATTGTCATCAGGGGTTGAAGGGAATTTTTGCTCCGGTCGGAGTGGTTATCCCTTGCTATAATGAGGAACTCAAAGTCGGCAAAATTCGCGGTGTGGAAAGCTTTGGTATGATGTGTTCGGAGCATGAGCTTGGTGTGGGTGAGGATCATAATGGTATTATTGAGCTTCCGGCAGATACTAAAATTGGTCTTCCGGCAGCAGAAGTGCTCAATATTGATCCGGTGATTGAAATTTCGATTACACCAAACCGTGCTGAATGTTTAGGGGTTAGAGGTATTGCCCGTGATTTGGCAGCCGCTGGACTCGGCACTCTTAAACCTCTTAAAATTTCTAAGCCAAACAGTAGTTTTGCAAGCCCAGTTAAAGTCAAAGTTGAAGATTTTAACGCTTGCCCAACTTATGTAGGACGTTATATTAAGGGTGTTAATAACCATGCCGAAACCCCAAAGTGGATGAAAGATAGGTTAACAGCTATCGGGCTGCGTTCGATTTCTCCGCTGGTTGATATCACCAACTACATCAACTACGATATGGCTCGCCCGTTGCACGTTTTTGATGCTGACAAGCTAAAAGGCGATATTACGGTTCGTATGGCTCGTGAAGGTGAGAAATTTGTTTCTTTGGAAGACAAAGAATATGCTTTAGACACTAAATCTCTCGGCATTTGTGATGATGAGGGTATTCAGTGCTTGGGCGGTATCATGGGCGGTGCCGAAAAAGGTGTATCTGAAGACACCAAAAACGTATTTTTGGAATGCGCTTTATTTACTCCCGAGTGTATTGCTCGTACCGGACGCAAGTTCCAAATTGATTCTGATTCTCGTTATCGTTATGAGCGTTGGGTTGATCCAAAATCAAATATTTTGGGTTCTGATTATGCCACACAGATGATTGTTGATATTTGTGGTGGTGAGGTTTCGGAAATGGAAATTGCCGGCAATGAGGATTGCGCTGAGCGGGTAGCTTATATTCGTCCTTCCCGCATCAAAGATCTTATCGGTATGGAAGTTTCGAAGGAAAAAATTGTTGAGATATTGAATCACTTGGGTTTTGTAACCAGCGAAGAAAACGGAAAAATTCGCGCTGTTTCTCCGACCTGGCGTGGTGATATTGAAGGCGAGCATGACTTGGTTGAGGAAGTGGTACGTATGATTGGGCTTGATGAAATTCCGGCTGAATCTCTCCCCAATGACAAATTCCCCCGCCAAACTTTGAAGCCTGAACAACGCCGAATTGTAACTGTTAAGCACGAACTCGCAACTCGCGGAATGTATGAAACCGTAACCTGGAGCTTTACAGATTCCAAATTGGCCGAAGCTTTCCGCAAAGGCAATGAACCGGTATTGTTGTTTAATCCGATTGCGGCTGATTTAGATGAGATGCGCCCATCTACTTTGCCTAACTTGCTGATTGCGGTTAAAAACAATATTGCTCGTGGTTATGCTAATTTGGCATTGTTTGAAGTTGGTCCTGAGTTTTTTGGTCGCAAGCCCGGTGAGCAGCAATGGGTAGCCGGCGGTGTGCGTACCGGCATGACCTCTAAAAAGGACTGGAACGGCTCAGTTCGGGCTTATGACTTGTTTGATGTTAAAGCCGATGCCATGGCGGCAATTGCTGCGGCTAACGGTCCTTGGGATAGCGCTCAAATTTCGACTGATGCGCCAGAATATTATCATCCTGGTCGCAGTGGTGCAATGCGTCTTGGCAAAAATGTGATTGCTTATTTTGGTGAATTGCATCCGGCTATTACCAAAAAACTCGGCATTAAACAGCGGGTATATGCGTTTGAAGTATTTTTAGACAAGATACCTTTGCCGCGTGCAACCAATAGCAAAGCCAAGAAGAAGTTGGAATTGTCACAATTCCAGCCGGTTGACAAAGACTTTGCCTTTGTGGTTAACAAGTCTGTAAAAGCGACTGATTTGATGGCTGCGGCTCGAGTTTCTGATCGTACGCATATTACTGATGTACGCATTTTTGATGTGTATGAAGGTGACAATTTGCCCGAGGGCAAAAAGTCGATTGCGTTGTCTGTCACTTTCCAACCCACGGACAAGACCTTTAGCGAGCAGGAAATTGAGTTCCTCATGGAAAAGGTTATTAGCGAATGTGGGGCTAAATGCGGAGCCCAAATTCGATAAAAGCTCGTCTAGTGGGTGACTAATATAGAAGCCAGAAAAAATACTCCAATCGTGTATGTCTTTATACACTCAGTCGTATTTTTTCTGGTTTCTTATTATTCCCCTCACTATCCGAACTTTTTAATTAGTGGTCGTCTAATACATAAAAAATGGTTTTAGCTCGGTCACGTATTTCTATATATGCTAGGATTGTCATCTTCCCTATAAATCACTCTATTTATCGCGCCATCCAAATTTGGGAGCCCAAATTCGATAAAAGCTCGTCTAGTGGGTGACTAATATAGAAGCCAGAAAAAATACTCCAATCGTGTATGTCTTTATACACTCAGTCGTATTTTTTCTGGTTTCTTATTATTCCCCTCACTATCCGAACTTTTTAATTAGTGGTCGTCTAATACATAAAAAATGGTTTTAGCTCAGTCACGTATTTCTATATACGCTCAATCGCTAAAACCATTTTTTCTTATTATACGACTCATTCTCCGACCTTTTACTTAAAGTTCGTCTAGCGGGTGACTTTATGTTTTTTTCTCAAAACTTATCTTCAACTTATAGTGATATTTATAAGCCAGTGCGTGGAGAACTGTAATTTGCATTTTCCCAATATAGCCGTTTTCAATGTACAAAAGCTGGTTTAATCCGATATGCAAAATTTCGGCGGCAATTTGTGGAGGTATTTCTAACTCTAAGCGCATATTGCGGATTTGTTCGCCAATCTCTTTTTGGCAAGCTTGCCAAGCTTTAATACGATTACGATGATGCCCCATCTCTCTAAACTCCCTTTAGGTTTCTAGTTAAAAGAAACCACCTTGACAACAAATCAAGGTGGGGAGTTAGTAACTGTAACTAGAACAGTCTGGGTTATTCGTGCATAGCCTTATTTCCCCAGCTCCCCATTCAAGGAGTTGTTCTTTTCTAGTTAAGGAGTTACTACACTCCACACTCGGCTCTCCCGAGTGCAGCTTAAGCTTATCTTATCTCACAAATTTTGCAAGCATATTTTTATTCCATATCTCTCGTAACAAATTGTAAGATTAGTTGTTTTTACTTTCTAATTCAGAAATGATAAATTTTTGCTCAATATGAACTTTGTTTTGAAGAGGAAAACTAATATGTCAAATATTCATCCTACTGCCGTGATTGAAGATGGTGCTCAAATTGCCGAAAGTGCTAAAATTGGCCCGTTTTGTTTTATCAGCTCTAAAGCCAAAATTGCTGACAATGTTCAGCTGATTGCCAGAGTGACAGTGCTTGGTGATACTACCATTGGGGAAGGTACTATCGTGTTCCCCGGTGCAGTGCTCGGTGGTGGGCCGCAAGATCATGGTAACGAATTTCAACCCGATGCGCGTTTGGTAATCGGAAAACGCAATGTGATTAGGGAAAATGTGACCATGAATGCCGGAACTCCTAAAGGTCAAAACCCAATCGGTGATGGTACTCCGGTCGAAACCTTGGTGACCTATGTGGGTGATGATGGTATGTTTATGGTGAACTCTCATGTGGCTCATGACTGTGTGGTTGGTAATAATGTAATTATGACTAACAATGCGGTGATTGCCGGACATGTTCGGGTTGGTGATGGGGCTATTCTTGGTGGTAACTGTGCCGTACACCAGTTCTGCCGAATTGGTCGCAAAGCGATGATTGGCGGTATGACCGGTGTTGACCGTGATGTAATTCCCTTTGGTATTGTGACCGGTGACCGTGGTAATTTGCGCGGGCTTAACCTCATTGGGCTTAAACGTAGCGGTTTTGCTCCCGATGTCGTGAAAGCGATTTCAAAAGCTTATATGTACATCTTTAAGAGCAATGAAGATACCTTTGCAGTCCGCTTGGAAAAAGCTCATGAAAAATATAAAGATAATCCGATGGTTATGGAGATGATTGAGTTTATTGATTTGGCCGAAAAAGGTCGTCGTAAAGCGATGAAAGCTACCTTGGATTAGTATTTAGTTTTTTCAACTTTTTTAGTGAAAGAATAATTTTTGTATGCTAAATATAAAAATTATTCTTTCTTTTTCTAGAGGTAACGAATTAAAATGCAAAGAAAATTAGGAATTATTGCCGGAGGCGGGAGTATTCCCAAAATGTTGGTGCGTCATTGCCAACAAACCGGACGCGACTTCTTTGTCTTGGCAATAGAGGGTAATGCCGCTAAAGACTTTTTATCTGATGATATTCCTCATCAGTGGATACGCATCGGGCAGGCCGGTACAGGTTTCAAAAAGTTTGCCGAAGAAAAAGTTCAAGATGTGGTCATGATTGGAACCATTCGGCGGCCGAGTTTGTCCGATTTGGTTCCCGATTTGCGCACCGCGGCTTTCTTTGCAAAAATTGGTGCACGTTCACTTGGTGATGACGGAATTTTGCGTGCTCTGGTCAAAGAAATCGAATCGGAGGGTATGCGAGTATGCGGTATCCACGAGGTAATGTCTGATTTGCTGGTCAAAGGTGGTATTTTAGGAAAAGTTAAACCAGATAAACAAGCTTTGGCCGATATCTCGCGCGGGGTAGAAGTGGCTTGGACCTTGGGACAGCTTGATGTTGGACAATCGGTAGTGGTGCAACAGGGTTTGGTTTTGGGGGTAGAAGGTATTGAAGGTACTGATGAGCTTATTCGCCGTTGCGGAGAGTATCGTCGCAAAGGACCAGGCGGGGTGTTAGTAAAACTGCGTAAGCCCGAGCAAGATATGCGGATTGATTTGCCTACCTTTGGGCCCAAAACCGTGGAGCGGGCTAAAGAAGCAGGTTTGCGCGGAATTGCTTTGCATGCGGAAAATGGCTTGATTGTTGATGAAGAGGAGGCAATCAAATTGGCTAACAAATACGGTTTGTTTGTTATGGGAATTAATCCCGCTGAATATCTGGATTTAAACGGAGCAAAAAAGTGAGAAAAATTTATCTGATTGCCGGAGAACCTTCGGGAGATTTGTTGGGTTCTCGTCTGATGCGGGCATTAAAAAAACAAACTAACGGCGAGGTCGAGTTTTATGGTGTGGGTGGCGATACCATGGAGCGTGAAGGCTTAAAACCGCTGTTTGATATTTCTGATTTAGCCGTGATGGGTTTATGGGAAGTAATCCCTAGTATCCCTAAAATTCTCAAACACATCAAAAACACCGTGGCTGACATTCAAAAAGTTAAACCCGATGTGGTGGTGACCATTGATAGCTGGAGTTTTTCGGCGCGCATACACAAAGCACTGCGCAAACAAAAACTCGGTATTCCGCAAGTGCACTATGTGGCTCCGCAAGTGTGGGCCTGGAAGAAAAAGCGGGCGCGCACCATGTACAAATATATTGACCGGTTGTTGACCTTGTTTCCTTATGAGCCTAAGTATTTTACACCTTATCATCTGCCGACGGATTTTATCGGGCATCCGGTAATTGAGAGCGATGCAGTACGCGCCAATGCGCAAGATTTTTATAAAAAATTTGACATCCCGCAAGATAAAAAAATTATGACCATCTTGCCGGGCTCTCGCAAAAATGAAGTATCGAGGTTGCTACCGGTTTTCTTGGAAGCGGCGGAGAAAATTTATCAAGAACATCCAGAATTTTATTTTGTGTTGCCAACGGTTAAAACCGTATCGGAAATGGTCAAAAAATCAATCGGTGAAACCCAACTTCCCTTAATTGTGACTGAAACCGAAACTGACCGCTATAATGCTTTTAAGGCCTCAACGGCAGCGATTGCAGCCTCAGGAACGGTGGCTTTGGAGTTGGCAATTTTAGATGTGCCGCACATTATCGGCTATAAGGTGGCACCGCTTTCGGCTTGGCTTGCAAAAAAGTTTTTGAAGATTGAGTTTGTGAACTTATCTAATATTTTACTTGGACGAGAGATTATTCCAGAACTTCTGCAAGAGCGTTGTATTGCCATCAATATCAGAACATATATTGAGCAGATTTTGCGCCATGGCGAACTTTATGAAAAACAAATGGAAGGCTTCAAAAAAGTGCGGGAAGTGCTTGGTTTTGGGCAACACACTCCCAGCGAAAATGCCGCACGAGTAATTTTAAGTACGATTGAAGAAAAGCATAAATAAAATGAAAAAAATTGAGATTATGGATACCACCGTGCGTGATGGTGAACAAACTAAGGCGGTTTCTTTCAAATGCGAAGAAAAACTGGTGATTGTAAAACGCTTGCTCGCTGATGTCGGAGTAAGCCGTTGTGAAGTTTCTTCTGCCAGAGTGAGTGCCGAAGAGCAAAAAGCTCTTTCGATGATTATGGATTGGGCCAAAGAGGCTAATTTTTCCGACCAAGTGGAAGTACTTAGCTTTACAGACTACAAGAAGTCGATTGATTGGTTGTTGCCAACCGGTTGCCGCCGTATTAACTTACTGACCAAAGGTTCGCAAAAACATTGTGAGATGCAACTTGGTAAAAGTTTGAGCCAACATCTTGCAGATGTGCGTAAAACCGTTGATTACGCAAAAGAAAATGGTTTCAAATGTAATGTATATTTGGAAGACTGGTCAAACGGAATTAAGAACAGTCCTGACTATGTGTGGCAAATGCTTGAAACCTACCAAACTTTGGGCTTTGAGCGGATTTTGCTTCCAGATACTCTGGGCATTTTAAACCCGTTTGAAGTTTGCGATTACATTAGCCAGACCGTAACTCGTTTCCCTGAACTCAAATTTGAATTCCATGCGCATAATGACTATGGTATGGCGGTGGCCAACACTTTAGCCGCTATTCGGGCCGGAGTGAGCGGGGTGCATGTAACCGTCAATGGTTTGGGTGAACGTACCGGTAATGCAGATTTGGCGCAAGTCGCAGCGGCTATCAATGACCATACGGAGTTTTCGACCACAATTAATGAAAAGAAACTCAAAGATATCAGCGTGCTGGTTGAAACTTTCAGCGGCAAGCGCATTGCTGCAAATATGCCAATCTTAGGCGGAGATGTCTTTACGCAAACAGCCGGAATTCATGCTGATGGTGACAAAAAAGGTAATTTATATGTCAGCCGTTTAACTCCGGATCGTTTTGATCGCAACCGCACTTATGCTTTAGGTAAGCTTTCTGGAAAAGCCAGTTTGGAAATGAACCTCAACAAGCTCCGCATTCATCTCAATGACGAGCAAAAAGAAAAGTTACTGCAGAAAATTGTGGAACTTGGTGATCTCAAGAAAAACGTTACGGTAGAAGATTTGCCGTTTTTGGTCTCGGATATGTTAGGTGGTCAGCGCTACAAAAATTTTCGGGTCAAAAATTGCGTGGTTACCACTACCATGCAAATGAAACCGTGCGCTAACGTGCAAGTGGAATATAAGGGCAAGCTCTATGAAGAAACTTCACAAGGTAGTGGTGGTTATGATGCTTTTATGAATGCTTTGCGCAAGCTTTCTCCTAAAATGGGGCTCGAAATTCCTAAACTGATGGATTTTGAAATTACTATTCCACCAGGTGGAAACTCTAACTCTTTGGTGGAAGCCGTGATTAAGTGGGACAATGGTATGGTAACTCATGCGGTATCTTCTGACCAGGTAAAAGCTGCCATTAAGGCAACCGAGCGTATCCTTAACCTGATGGAATGATAAATATTGATTTTGCGTCAAAATGCAAAGCTTTTTTTAGTTTAATCTTGACAATAAACTTTGAATGTTTATCTTAAATGCCAGTTTTATTTACTTATTTATTTTTAATCATTTTTTTAATTATTTTTTGCTTATGGATAGGAAAACAGCTTGGAGTCTTGAAGATGCAATGTCGTTTTTGAGATCTGTCGGTTTTGAAATGGTTGAACCAACATCGCTGAAGCCAGTGTACGCGAAAAGGCTTTATACGATGGGAGTTAACCATTGGTGTGTTCCTTGTTGGGAGTTTAATGTTTTGGGGCATAAAAAATATCTGCGGATGGACAAAGCAGAAATTTTAAAATTGCGTCCTGATAAGATTACTCCTATATTACCATCTCAAGGTGTGCATTTCCCTGATAGCGTTAGTTTTAAGTTTTTGAAACGGAATAATGGCGTATATTCTTGGCGAGATGTTGATGATCCTGCTATGGCTGGTAACCAACTATGGGAAGAGATTATTGCTCCTAATTGTTAACTTAATAATTTTTTACGACGTATGAATAGCAGTAGTTTGGTATTAAGTAATGAAGAAGCTGCAAAATTGTTTGTGGCGGCGGGGTATAATGTGCTTCCGGAAGAGGTTTTGCCTGTTAAATTGGAGAGAATGGCTTTTCGGAAAACCCGTACTGAATTGCGTATTGCGTGCTGGAAAGTTGATACTCCCAAAAAAGCAGTGTTTTTGCGTATGGATACAGGCGATATTTTGGAGCGTCCAAAATATAGTGCTTGTATAGGCTTGGATCCGAGTGAGGGGTTGATTTTTGCTGATGGTACGATTGTATCTATGACTTATTTTTCGCTGATTGAACGACGTTTCAAGTTTGAAAAGGCGTATTTGGAAAGAATTAAGTATCACAAAATCGTAGTACCGAGTGATGGTCAATATGATTGAATTTTGCAAAGTTGTCGATTTGTAATAATCGGCAACTTTTTGTGTTGGGGCGATGCGAGAAGGGGCTTGAAAGAATGTATCTTTCTGCTAAACTGCCGTCATAAACTTATATTTATATTAATTAATCTTAAATTATTTTTGTTATGAAGACTGTAGTTTTATCTGCTTATCAAGTGTTGAGAGCATTAGCTGAGAGCGATGCTTTAGTTGCTTATCGTGATGTACAGGTTTCTTATGCCAATGTATGGCCGGGAAAATTAATTTTTTCGGTGGTAGATGATCAAGGTAAACGTAAGAATTGTCTCATTCCGGTGTGGCAAGTGAAAATCTCTGAACAAGATTGGAATAAAGCTGGAGTTGCTGGTAAAAAGACTGAGTTCTTGTATCTGAACTTAAATGGTGAAAAGGTAGTACATCCTTTAACCGCTATGTTTGAAAGAGTAGCTCCCGGGGCTGTGTTTAAGTATGCCGATGGTAGTGCTTATATGTTACAAGAATGTGATGATTTGCATCATAAGAAATTTGTTCCAGAGCCGAAATATTCTATCGGTTTGCAAAAGTTTCCAATTTTGACAGTTTGTGAAGGTTAACTACTGTAAAATTGAATTAAAATTAAAGGGGCGTTATGCCCCTTTTTTGTTTACATATTGTTGCGAATTTCTTTTACGGTATCGTTTAGTTCTTTTTCGGCTTGCTGTTCTTCAACTATTTCATTGTAAACTTCATCGACATCCACTTCATCTAACGGATCATAAGTGATAGCTTTTTGTTCTTCATCGGTGAGTGTTACGCAGGCGTTATAATATCCACAACCGGGAGTATGACACGATACTAATTTTTTGTTAGCTGGACATTTTACTGTTTTTAAATCAAATCCTGGGCACATTTTGGAGCATTTAGTTTTTAAGTTTTCACCGGTAACGCTAACATCTCCGGGTTTGTATGGGTTGGCTCCTCCATCCCAGTCTACAATGCTGCGGATGGCAGCTTGGGCATTGCTGCTAATGAGTATAACGGCTAAAACATATATAAACTTTTTCATCTAGTTATCCTCTGCTTGATTATTTTGTTTTATCTTCTCACAAAATGTTTAATATATTACAAACGAAAGCAGAGTTAATATGTACGTGTTATTTTATAAAGTCAAAGAATATTTTTTAGCAGAGCAAGAACGCTGGTTTTTGTGGCTACCGGTGCTGTTTGGTTGTGGTATCGGTATATATTTCTTGTTGCCAAGTGAGCCATCATTGTGGGTGTCGGCGGTGGTGGTTGAGCTATTAGTATTGTTAGCATATTACTGGCGATTTTCTTATCCCAAATTGCTTGGTTTAGCCGCGGTGGCGATGATTGTGGCCGGGTTTGTCAATATTCAGCTCAAGGCTTATTATCTTAACTCTCAAGGTAAACTAACTGCACCAATTGTCGATTATTTAAGCGGCGAAATTGTCAATATTGATCATAACTACCGCGGTATGGAGCGAGTGGTCATCAAAAATCCGCAAAATTTTGATGGCAAAACCTATGTCGGCAATTATCGCATCAGTCTTAGAACCAAAAGTTCGGGACTTAAAGTCGGGGATTGTGCCGAGCTGGTAGCAAAGTTGATGCCTTTACCTGCGGCATCTATGGTAGGTGGCTATCAATTTGATCGTAAGTTCTTTTTTGAAGAACTAAGCAGTAATGGTTATGCAATGGCGAGCATTGGTCAAATTGATTGTGCGGTGCCTACAAATTCTGTTCCAAGCTGGAAAGCTAAAATTGAGGAGTTGCGTAAGCATATCGTCGCTAGAATCAATAGTATCTTACCTGCTGATGAAGCAGGAATTACGGCTGCAATCGTGGCTGGAGAGCGTGGCGGAATCAGGCATGAAATTACTGAAAATTATCGAGATTCCGGTTTGGCGCATTTCTTGTCAATTTCGGGTTTGCACATGACAATGTTAGCCGGTTTGATGTTCTTCCTTATCCGGCTGATTATTGCGTTTATTCCGCCGCTGGCGCTGCGCTATGATTCGAAGAAAATATCGGCAGTGGCGGCAATTTTACTCAGCTTCTTCTACCTCTTAATCTCAGGCGCCGAAATTCCAACCCAGCGGGCATTTATTATGACGCTGATTGTGTTGGTGGGCGTGCTTATCGGGCGTAAGGCAATCTCGATGAAAACGATTGCTTGGGCAGCCTTAATCGTGCTGATTATCTCGCCATGGGCGTTGATTGGGGCAAGTTTTCAGATGTCGTTTGCCGCAGTGGTGATGCTGATTGCTTTTTATGAAAAATTTGCCGAACCAATTCAGCGTTTCTTAAATGGTGGAACGAATCGTTCTATCGGTATTATTAATCGCACTGTGCGAATCGTCTGGGCGTATTTTGCCGGTATTGTTATTTCCGATTTGGTGGCGAGTTTGGCAACACTTCCGTTTGGAATTTATCATTTTAATATGATTTCAATTTATACCTCACTTGGAAATTTCTTAGCTGGACCAGTTATTGGGTTGGTGATTATGCCGTTTGTGTTGATTGCCTTATTAATGATGCCGTTGGGGCTTGATTATTGGCCGCTCAAACTCGTGGGCTGGGGAATTAAGCTTGTCAACGAGATTACGGCTTATGTCGCCTCATTACCAGAAGCAGGATATCAGGTGTTGGCTTTGCCGTTTTGGGGCTTGCTCCTAATAGTTATGGGTGGTTTGTGGCTCGCGATTTGGCAACTGCCGTGGCGGCGTTGGGGGTGGTTGGCAATTGGGCTGGGTGGCTTGAGTATTTTGACTGTACAAGTTCCGCAAGCGATGATTAGTGCAGATGGGATGCTCTTTGCAGTTCAAGATAAGAGCGGCAACTTAGTGATTTTGCCTCGGCGTGGTAAAATTTTTAATAAACAAATGTGGCTGGAGAAAACAGCTAACGACAAGCTAGATAAAGCTAAAACCAGTAAGTTGTCGCAAATTTGGAAAGGCAAAAAGACTTATCCTGAATGGCTTGATTTGCAATGCAATACCAAATTTTGTATTTATGCTCAACGCTATAAATATTATAAGGACGGCAAGCTCAAAGTTGACGGGCAAAGCTTTGATACTTTGAAGTCGGGTGGTGCCAGTTTTTATGCAGATGAAACCATTCGCACCGTGCGAGAATATGTCGGGCGGCGGTTTTGGAATTTGACTACCGATTAGATGATTTGTTCGCGCGTCTTTTTGAGGACTAAGTCCGGAAAGTCTTCTTGCACTTTGCCCAAATGCCATGCATTGCGCGCTAAGAAGACCAATTCGCCATCGTGGTCTTCGGCCAGGTTTAGCTGAGTGGCATTACGGAATTTTTCAAACATGGCTTTATTGGCGCATTCGACCCAACGAGCAGTGTAGTACTGTGTGGGTTCAAATACTACCGGAATGTTGAACTCATTTTTAATTCTATCTGCCATAACTTCAAACTGCAAAGTACCGACCACACCAACAATCCATTCGGAGCCGACAATCGGCTTAAATACGCTGGCTCCGCCTTCTTCGGCAATTTGTTGTAAGGCAGCTCCTAAATGTTTAGATTTTAGCGGATCAAGAGCTCGGACACTCTTAAGCAATTCCGGTGCAAAACTTGGAATGCCGGTAACGTGAAGTTTTTCGCCTTCAGTTAAAGTATCGCCAATGCGGAGTTGTCCGTGGTTGGGGATACCGATAATATCTCCAGGAAAGGCATCTTCGGCAAGTTCGCGTTCTTGAGCCAAAAACATGACCGGAGTGGGCACTTTTAGTCCCTTACCGGTACGAACTTGGGTTAAGGTCATGCCGCGTTTGAAATGCCCAGAGCTAATGCGCATAAAAGCAATGCGGTCACGGTGTTTGGGATCCATATTGGCCTGAATTTTGAAGATGAAGCCAGTGACTTTGTTTTCATCTGGAGAAATGGTTCTCTCGGCGGTTGGCTGCGGACGTGGGGTTGGTGCAATTTGATGCAAACCTTCCAAGACTTCGCGCACGCCAAAGTTATTAATGGCACTACCGAAAAAGACCGGAGTTTGGACGCCAGCTAAATAGCTTTCCAAGCTAAAGGGTGGGCAAAGTTCTTTGACCATCTCAACATCTTCGCGCAATTTTGCAACGGCTTGAGCCGGCAGCAACTGGTCTAATTTGGGGTCATCTAAACCTTGGCAGGTTTCAATCACGGTATTAATCTGTGATTTATCTCCGGTTTTGTTCATCAAAATCAGCTGGTCGTTAAATAAATCGTAGCAGCCAAGAAAGTCTTTGCCCATGCCAATCGGCCAGCTAGCGGGTGTTACTTCTAAAGCTAAGGTTTTTTCAATGTCATCTAACAGTAAAAACGGGTCCATGCCTTCGCGGTCGAGTTTGCTAATAAAAGTGATAATCGGAACATCGCGCAGACGGCAGACCTCAAACAGTTTTTTTGTTTGAGCCTCAATACCTTTTGACGAATCGAGCACCATAACTGCCGAATCGACAGCAGTGAGCACACGATAGGTGTCTTCGGAAAAGTCCTCATGGCCCGGTGTATCCAAAAGGTTGAAGCTGATATCTTTATATTCAAAGCTCATGACCGAAGAGGCCACCGAAATTCCTCTTTCTTGTTCGACCTTCATCCAGTCGGAACGAGCACGACGAGCCTCGCCACGAGCTTTAACGGCTCCGGCTTGTTGAATGGCGCCTCCAAAAAGCAAGAGCTTTTCGGTTAATGTGGTTTTACCGGCGTCAGGGTGAGAGATTATCGCAAAAGTCTTGCGAGGATTTACTTTATTATCAGACATTATGATATTTCGATACTCAAATTATTAAGATTACTAAAACGGACTGCTCACGTTAGGAATCAGCGGCTGTGGAGCTGGGGTGTTAGCTGCATTGTTCTCAGCTACGGGAGCAGAAGTGATGATTTCAACCGAACTTTCAACCACCTCAGTATTGTTGGGCTCACTTACGGTAGGGGTGGCAACCGGAGAAACCGGCATCACCTCTTTGGCTGCATTAGCTGATGTTTGAGTGTTATTGGTGTTTTTAGGAGTAGGTTGTGCCTTGAGGTTTGCTGTGTTTGTTGAGGCACGATTTACGCCTAAATATTTTTCAATAGCTTGTTTCTCTTTGGCTTTTTCCTTTGAGGTGATTAGTTGCAAATCATAGAGAATTTCTAATTTGCGCAAGTCTTTAGCTGCACTTAAAATATCACGCGAGGGAGCTTTGGGTTTCATGCGTTGACGAGGAGTAGGGGGCAACAGCGCCTCAATAATGACATCGCGCTCGGCAGAGAATTCTCGTGGGGTAATTGCGCGAGATTCAACGGCCTCTTTTAAGGCATTAATGCGCTCAATTATCAAATCAGGCGAGGGAACTGACTTATCAACTCCATAGGCAGGAGGAGTGTGAGTTAAAGGTAGTAAACCGCCGATATTGGTGTTGCGGGCATTTAAAAATTCTTCTTTGGTGACCAGGTCTTTTTCGGCCAGTTCTTTAAGAATCAGAAAACGCGAAATTACATTTTGTTCAGGTTCGGAAAACAGCACCTCAACTGCTTGGAGCTCTTCGGCGGTACTGGGTTGTTGGTTGGCAATGTTTCTCTTTTCTCTTAAAAACAAGGCTTCTTCAATTGCCGAGCGACGTTGCGCTTTTCCGGCTTCTTTACTGATGTTGAAAACTTTGGTGCCGTTTTGGTCTTCAATCACGAGTTTGCTTTGCTTGACATTAATCAAACGCAATCTTTTTTGGGCTAATTCGGTCATTTTAACCGGAGTTCCGCCTTGGGAACCAAGAACGGTAGTGGCATCGCCGCCATAAATCATCAAATCCTCATAATATTGACGGGCGCGATTAGGGCGTCCCAATTGCTCATAAACCAAAGCCCCAACCATGAGTGCTTGAGGGTTCTTAGGATTGTCATTTAAGGCATTAATCACGTGGTTTTCAGCCTCAGAGAATTTGCCCTGAGAATAGGCAACCGTGGCTAAGCGGGCTTCTTTGGTGCCGCCGTCGTTGAAGGTCAACATATTATAAGTTTCAGGGCTGGTATGCTCTTTAACCAAGCTACAAGCACCGCAAATGCATGTAATTGCAGCCAGTAAAGAAAGGTTACGGATACTTTGAGCTGAAAACACCGATTGACTCCTTAAATGTTCTTCTTCTTTGCGCATAATAGACAATATTAACTTATATTACAATAATTTTGTTTGCTTTGTGAATTTTGGCTTGATTTAAAATTTATTTTATGTACTATGCAAAGCAATTACTATCGTGAATTGCGGGCGTGGTGAAATTGGTAGACACGCCAGATTTAGGTTCTGGTGGCTAACTGCCATGGGGGTTCAAGTCCCTCCGTCCGCACCAGCTCTTTTGCTAAGAGCTTGGTTTTAACCCATCTTAATTAGAGAAATAAAATGAAGGTTACAGAATTAAAGTCTGAAGGTTTGAAAAAACAATATAAAGTGTTGGTGGAAGCTCAAGAGTTTGAGAAAAAAGTTGATGCTAAAATCAGCGAAATTGCTAAAACTGTGAAACTCCCCGGTTTCCGCGTCGGTAAAGCTCCTCTTTCCATGCTCAAACAAAAATATGCTCCCGCGGTTAAAGGTGAGGTCTTGGAAGATTTGGTGCGCCAATCTGCTGACGATTTGATTAAGGAGAAAAATCTCCGTCCGGCGATGATGCCAGATATCAAAATTACCGCTTTCAAAGATGGTGAAGATGTTGAATTTGAAGTCGCTTTTGAGAATCTGCCCGAAATTAAGGCCGGAAGTTTTGATAAAATTGCTCTGGATAAATATATGGCAGAAGTGGCTAAAGAAGAAGTTGATAAAGCTCTAAACTACATCGCACAAACTCGTCGCGAAAGAACTAAAGTGAGCGAATCTCGTGCTGCTAAAAAAGGTGATACCACTGTTATCGATTTTGTTGGTTCGGTTGATGGGGTAGAATTCCAAGGCGGTAAAGGTAATGATTATCCTTTGGAACTTGGTTCAGGCTCCTTTATTCCGGGGTTTGAAGATCAACTTATCGGCAAAAACGTTGGTGACAAAGTTGATGTTAAAGTTAAGTTCCCTGAAAATTATCATGCTAAAGATTTGGCTGGTAAAGATGCTGTTTTTGCAGTGGAAATTAAAGAATTGTTGGAGCCTAAAGAAGTTAAAATTGATGATGAATTTGCAAAATC
The DNA here is from genome assembly GCA_944391475.1 of uncultured Alphaproteobacteria bacterium. Classification (GTDB taxonomy): domain Bacteria; phylum Pseudomonadota; class Alphaproteobacteria; order RF32; family CAG-239; genus MGBC133411. The sequence goes on from CALXTR010000001.1 coordinate 81,687, forward strand.
TTTAGGTGAAGAAAGTCTTGAAAAATTGCGCGAAGCAATTTCAGGGCGTATTAAGAGCGATTATGAGCAAGCTTCTAAAATGAAACTTAAAAAAGCTTTGCTCGATGCTTTGGATAAAGAGTATACTTTTGAAGTACCGGAAGGCTTGGTTGAGGCTGAGTTCAAATCTATCTTCTCTCAATATGAACAAGCTAAGAAAAATAATCAGCTCGATGCTGAAGATTTGGAAAAATCTGAAGATGCTCTCAAAGAAGAATACAAAAATATTGCTGTGCGTCGGGTTAAACTCGGTTTGTTGCTCTCTGAAGTTGGTAAAGAGGCCAAAATTACGGTTGAACCTGATGATGTAAACAAAGCTATTATGGCTGAGGCTCGCAAATTCCCCGGTCAAGAAAAAGCTGTGTTTGATTTCTATCTGAAGAATAAGCAAGCTGTTGAGTCTTTGAAAGCTCCGATTTTTGAAGAAAAAATCGTGGATCATATCCTGAGCAAAGTAAAACTCAATGAAAAGATTGTATCTGTAGAAGAACTTTATAAGTTTGATGATGAAGTTCCGGCTGCTAAAAAAGCTAAAGCTGCTCCTAAAAAAGAGGCTAAAGCTAAAAAAGATGAAAAAGCCGAAGCTGAACCTAAAGCGAAAAAAGAATCGGCAACTAAGAAAAAATCTGCTTAGTCTGCTCTTGGTCTTCAAAATAAAAACCCCGGTTAGTCCGGGGTTTTTTGTTGAGAAAATTTGAAGTTTTAGTTTACTTAAAACAATTCGCCCTGGAGTTTGGCATTGTCCAAAACTGACATGGCTTCTTTGATAATTGGGATGGAAACAGCGCGCTTGCGGGAAAGGGAGATACGGTCGGTTTCTTCAACTAATTTGCGCGCATAGGAAAAGGAACGCTGCATATTGGATACTATATAATTAACCAATTCCGGAGTCACAAAAATTTGGCGGTCAGTGAATAATTTAACCAACAAACAGGACAACAAGTCGTCATCGGGAGATTTTATCTCTATGGCAGGTACAATATTTAAGCGAGATTGCAAGTCAGGAAGTGGCAAATTTAATCGGGCAGGAGCAATCTCGGAGGTGAACAAGATGTTGCCGCCTTCATTGCGATATAAGTTATAAAGGTGAAACATGGCTTCATAGTTCATCTCATGACAGAGGTTTTCTACCACCAAGCAGCGGTGCTGAGCAAAAAGTTGGTGCGGAGTTTCTAGTTTAACATCTTTAGCCTGGACACTTGGTATGCGGTAGGGAAAATGGTCATATTGAGCCACATTATTGCTGAAAACATTGGCTAAATGTGATTTGCCGCAGCCCTCGCTTCCATAAATACAGATAGCAAAGTAGGGCCAGTTAGGCCAACGGTCTATCATCTCTACGGCTTCTATATTGCAATCTGCGACCAGGAAATCTTCTTTATCAAGACTAGGACGGTGCGGAAATTCTATCGGCAATTGTTCGAGCTTATTTGCATGAGCCATAGTGTTTTAATTCTCCGCTTGGTTTAATACGTCAAAAACTTTTTTAGTCAGGTCGCCTAAGCTGAACGGTTTGGCGATGAAGTCAAAGTCGTCAGAATTGCTGAGACCTTGGCGAGCTATCTCTTCCGAATATCCCGAAGCGAGAATTATTTTGATTCCGGGTATTTTCTCTTTGACAATAGCAGCCAGTTCAGCACCGCTCATACCGGGCAGCATCATGTCGGTGAGCAGGAGGTCAAAATGGCAATCTTGTTCTAATTGTTCTAGCGCATTTTCAGATGAATTGCAACTGATTATGTCATAACCTTTTTTCTTCAAAGCACGGGTGGCAAAAGTGCGGACCGAATCTTCATCTTCTACAAACAAAATCCGAATCGAGGAGGCATCTTTAGTTTGATTGTGCTCAAAATTGCGGTCAATCATTGAGACATTAAGACCAAAAATCATCTTGCCGTTGACGGTGGTGACCGGACTTTTGATGGTTTCTTTGACGGTTAGAACCGGAGTGCCGTCGGCGTTTTTGACTTCGTGTTTGTCTGTAGTGTCAGCATTATTTTCTTCTTCTGCATTGCTCTCAAAACGCGGGAGATAAACCGAAAAAGTAGTGCCCTGACCAACCACACTATCGACCTTGATAAAGCCCTCTGTTTGGCGGACAATACCATAAACCATGGCTAAGCCCAGACCGGTGCCGGAGCCAACCACGTTTTGTTTGGTGGAGAAAAACGGATCAAAAATGCGGCTGAGGTTTTCGGGCGGAATGCCACAACCGGTATCAATTACATCTATGACCACAAACTCACCGGGTTTGATGGTATCAGCTCCAAACTGATAGGGTTCGGTTAAGGTTTCGACATGGGTATTAATATTAATGGTGCCGTGTCCGTCCATGGCATCTTTGGCATTAATGGCTAAATTGAGAATGACCTGCGAAAACTGAGTGGGGTCAACACGCACGTAGCCTAACTCATTGCTATGGTAAAATTTGAGAACAATTTGTTCGCCTAAAATGCGTTTTAACATCAGGCTCAGCTCAGTGAATTTTTCTGTAATATCAATTAATTTTGGTTTTAAGGGTTGTTTGCGGGAGAAGGCCAATAGCTGGCGAACCAAGCCGGCAGCGCGGTTGGCATTTTGTTTAATCTGAGTTAAGTCGGCAAAAGATGGGTCGCCAACGCCGTGCCTTTGCAACAATAAATCGCAAAATCCTATCATCGCGGTCAGAAGATTGTTGAAATCGTGAGCCACACCGCCGGCTAATTGTCCGATGGCCTGCATTTTTTGGGCCTGAGCAAATTGTTGCTCCAAGCTTTTTTGTTTGGTGGCATCTATCAGATAAATCACCAAGCCATCGCTATTGGTGCCGGCAGAATAGAACTTCTGCATCGGACTGATGTAAAAAGAGGCAATTTTTTCTTCTTTATCAAACTTTAAGTGAACGTCAATGCTGGCAGAGGAAACACTACCACTGATGACATTGGCAAAGTTTTGTTGAAGTTTGTTGATGTCTTCCTCGCTCATGCGTTCAAACAAGCTATGTTCTTTAATTGTCTCGGCATCTGTGTGTAAAAATGAGGCAGCAGTTTGGTTGCAACTGCGAATCGTGGCGGTGCTGTCGGTAAAAATAATTCCGACCGGCGCATAGTTAAACAGCCAGCTGATTTTATCATATGCTGAGTTCAAATCGCTATGAAGTTGCTTATCGCCCGGAAGATTGCTAACAGCAACACCTCGGGTCTTAATTTGCTGATTTTCGCGGAAGTTTTCGTGCAGGACATAACATTCAATAGCTTCATCATCGGCGGTGGTGAAATATAATTTACCTTGCCAAGAAGCACTGGGATCTGGAAGTTTGGATACCGCCGAGGTAAAATTTTCTAGTTTGTGGCCTAAGAGTTCTTCGCGGCTACGTTCAAGCATTTGGGCAAAGGCGTGGTTGATATATTCTATCTTATGCTCGCGGTCTATGACATACAATCCGACCGGGAGGTAGTCTAAAAAGTCGTGCAAAGATTTTCGCTCTTCATGGAAAATTTGTTCCATGTTCTTTTCAGCGGTGATATTTTTGCAACTCCAGAATAGGTAAGTATCTTTGCGGATGGCTTTAATTGAATATGGCCCCTCAAAGATATCTGCTTTTTTTAAGAAAATCGGGCTGACACTTACCTCAAACCATTCTTCGTCGTTAAATAAGCGGGCATTGTTGCTGTTAAAACGCAGCGCCAGACTAACGGTTTCGGGGCTCAAATTTTCGCAGGCGGCCTTAAGGGTGCAAAGAGCGGCCTTGTTGCTTTTTCCGTCGGCTAAATTGCTTTCTAAAAACTTGAAGACGCAATCTTGTTTGAACAAATCTTTGGCGCGTTCATTTTCAATAATGGTTTCAAGACGAGAGTTTTCTATCCGCTTGGCTTGCATTTCGTTTTTCAAAATTTCGTTGGCAAAACCTCCATATGTCATGGCGGCTTCTCCGTCGCTGATGGTTTTAAGTGTGAGATAAATGCAAAGCGAACTTATCAGCAGCATGGCAAAAATTAGGTATATCTGGTATTCCGGCCACAAGAGAAACAAGATGATGTTGATAGTTAAGAACACTAAAGCGTAGGCTAGGGAGATTAGTCTGCTTTGGAGTTTTTTATCTGGGCGATTATTTTTTGAGCTGCATAACATATCCAATTACCTCAGCAACGGCTTTGTAGTGTTCGGTCGGAATGGCTTGATCTAGTTCGGCGCTGGCAAACAGAGCACGAGCTAGTGGCGGGTTCTCGACTATCGGAATTTCATGTTCTTCGGCGATAGACTTGATACGGAGTGCGACATTGTCAACACCTTTGGCCAAAACGACCGGTGCTTCCATTGTATCCATTTTATATTCAAGTGCAATCGCATAATGCGTCGGGTTGACAATTACTACGTCGGCTTTGGGAACATTGTCCATCATACGGTGGCGAGCACGTTCCATACGGACTTGGCGAATTCGTGATTTGACCAAAGGATCACCTTCGACTTGTTTGTATTCATCTTTGACCTCTTGTTTGGTCATGCGTAATTTCTTTAAGTGAGTATATTTTTGGTAGGCATAGTCGGCGATGGCAATGACTAAAACGGCTATAGCTACACTAAACAGCAGCAAAACAACCAAGTTGTGTATAAACTGTAAAATTCCCATTGTATCCATAGTGGGGAGTAACTCAAATTTGGAAAGGTCGGGCTTAATTACCAAATATGCAATATAGGTCACTACCGTAATTTTGATGATGCCTTTTAAGCTCTCGACTATTTTTTTCATATTGATGAATTTGGGAAGAGCCGCAAATATGTTGAGTTTGTTCCAATCGGGAAGTAGCTTTTTGGGGGCATAGACGAATCCGGTCTGGGCAATGTTGGCGGTGATGCCAAATATCATAAAAACCAGAAACGGTAAGGCCAAAATTTTTAATAAGCCTATGCTGACATTAAATAACATTAGTCGGATGTGTGGTAAATCCATGGGGATATTTTCCGGCATTTCGATAAATTTGTAGCTTAAATTTAAATACCAGCGACCAAGATAGGGTAAAAGAAGCCAAATTACAATCAGCATGCCCAAAAACATAATAAAGCTTTTGGCCTCTTGGGATATGGCAATATCGCCTTCTTCTTTGGCTTTGCTTATCTTTCGTTCGGAAGGTTCTTCCGTTTTGGAGGCTTCATCTTCGTCTTCAGCTACCATTAGACACCTACTTTACCAGCAGTTGCAACTCTGATTCATAATAGCGAACAAACCAGAGAACCATTATCGGAAGGGTTAAAAACAACACTCCTAAACCTAAGTAAATTTGCATAGGTAAGGACAAGAAAAAAATGTTAAGTTGGGGCATGAGCCGTGAAACCAGCCCCATGCCGGAATAAAATATAATCGTAAAAGCTATGAAGGGTGAACCAATCTTGAAACCTAATATAAAACTTTTGTTGAGCATTTGGCTTAGGTAATCGGCCATATTGCCGGTGGGAAGTTCGCCTCCAAACGGAAAATTGTGATAACTATCGATAACGGCACTGAACATCAGATGGTGCAAGTTGGTGGTGAACACAACGAGCAGGGCAACTAAGCTTAAAAAAGTTTCTAAGACTATTGATTGGGTTTGAAAAGATGGGTCAAACATTTGGGCGTTGGAAAAACCGGTGGCTTGTCCGGCAATGTTTCCGGCTAGGTTTACCGCCTGGAACATTATCTGCATAATCAGCCCTAAAAATATCCCATAGCAAATTTCAAATAAGCAAAAACGAATTATTTCTCCCATGTCTCCTCTTGGAACGGGAATTTGTTCAGAAACCAGCGGAGTGGCAACTAAGGTTACGGCTAGAGCGATGCACAGACGAACTCTCATATTGACATAACTGCTCATAAGACCCGGCATAACCATAAATGCTGAGCCCATGCGAAGAAAAACCAAGATAAAGGCATATATTTCAAGGTTTATCAGTCGGGTCATTTATTTATCCGCCATTGACAATTCGGTCAAACAAGCCTTCAGCCAAATTTTTCATTTGGCCAAACATAAAGGGAAAAAGTAAAATCAAAGTTACAAATACACCAATGATTTTGGGAACAAAAGCTAAGGTCATTTCTTGGATTTGGGTCAGAGCTTGGAATATACCAATAATCAGACCGATAAACAAAGCAACCAGCAATACCGGACTGACAACTTTTATCAGAGTGAAAAGTGCTTCGCGCGAAATGTCTAATACTTCTACTTCGTTCATGCCTAGAGCCTATTCCAATGGTAGTTGTTTTTCAAAATAGTGATGGTTGTGTAAACCGGTTAGGAAAACACCGCTAAATCCGGTTTGGATAATGCCTTGTAGATGTATCCCTAATATTTTGCGCCAATCGGGGTGCCAATATTGGGTAATATATGCATCTTTATTGACAAAGGAACGACGAACCAGCCAGGACGGATTGTTTAGTTTCCAACTCTTTTTCCAGTAATACATTTTGGGATCGGCTTCAGAGAGGTTCATCTCGGCTAAAACCAAACGGGTGGTGCCATTCTTTTTGAACTTAAGACTATTGATATCCTCGGGAGAAAATGGCTCCGTTCCATGAAACAGTGCAGGAATTACTATGATATCATAGTTGGAATTTTGCAGGTTGCGGATAAAATCGTAAGAGGTTTTGTATTTGCTGTCATCTGTTAGGAACAAAATGTTTTTGGCGTCTTGAATGTTAAATATGTTTTTAGCATTTTCGCTGATGATATGACGACGATTAATATTATTGAAGGCTAAATCTGGATTGGTAAAGCCATAAAATAAAATGTTTTCACCGAAGGCTTCTTGCAGGGCTTCTTCATAATTTTCGGGTGAGCTGCAATGGTCAATGGAAATTAGTTTAAGACCTGAGGATTTTAAGTCGGTACTGATTTTACGTCCGTGGCAAAAAACATTATTTAAGGCAATTCCATCAATCTTCTGGCGAAACTTGGGTAACTCTTCGGGGCGAAGAGCGCCGGAGGTATCTTCATCGGTATTGCGATACAAAAAACTGGGGTCATCGTTGGGGTCGCTGTGATTGCGAACTTTGTTATAACCACTTAAGTGATATTCCCAAAGATTTTTTTTGAGCATATCCTCACCTTCGTGCAAAACTATTTGAAAGTCTGGATTTTGGTCATGCGCATAGTTGGCAATCATATCAATATTGCTACGAATTTTTTGCCGAAAGTTGGGAATATAGCGGGGAGGAGTGGCTATATCTAAAATACTTTCCTCGTGCGTGGGGGGATTGGCTGAGCTAAAGCCATACAAGCCCGCACCGGCATTAGAGCATAATGCCAGTGCGGCAACCATAAAACTTAAATATATGTAAGTCCTACGTGTTGACATCGGCTTGGTGTTTCCCTGTTCTGTTTTCAATTTCAGCAATTTCCATTGCGGCGTCAAACAAACCGGCAAGCATTTGCTTGGGATCTTCTTTGAACTTGTGGTTTTCTAAACGTTCAATATATACGCGCAAGGTAGCACCGCTGGAACCGGTTCCAGAAAGACGGAAGGTAATCTTTTCACCTTGGGTGAAATCAATAACCAGACCGTTTTTGGTGGAACTTCCATCAACCGGATCATTATATACAAACGGAGCTGCAACTTTAACTGTATGGGCTCCATAAGTCTTTCCGGCCAGACTGGGGAGTTTTTGTTCCAAATCGGCCATCAACTTATCGGCAACTTCAGTTGAAATGCCCTCAAAGTCAAAGCGCATATAGTAACTGCGGCCATATTTTTTCCAGTGCTCCATGGTGATTTCTTCAACAGATTTGCCGGTGGCTGCAATGATGTTTAACCAGAACAAAACTGCCCAGATGCCATCTTTTTCGCGAATGTGGCTGGAGCCGGTACCAAAACTTTCTTCACCACAGAAGGTAATGCGTTTCGAATCCATTAGGTTGACAAAGTATTTCCAACCGGTTGGTACGGAGTAGAACGGAAGATTGTGAGCCTCAGCAACGCGGCAAACTGCTGTTGAGGTGGCAGCAGATTTAGCTACACCATAAATGCCGTTCTTGTAGGCAGGAATGAGTTGGTAGTTGTCGGTTAAAACGGCCAAGCTGTCACTCGGGGTAACAAAAAATTTCTTGCCTAAAATCATGTTGCGATCGCCATCGCCATCATTGGCAGCACCAAAGTCGGGAGCATTGTCGGCATACATTGTAGCAACCAAATCTTTTGCATATACCAAGTTGGGGTCGGGGTGCAGTCCGCCAAAATCTGGTAAGGGGCGGAAGTTAACAACCGAGCCTTTCTTAGCACCTAAGATTTCTTCAAAAATTCTAATTGCATAAGGACCGGTGACGGCATTCATGGCATCGTAGCGCATGGTAAAACCGCTCTCAAACAACTTCTTGATGGCGGCAAAATCAAAAATTCCTTCCATCATTTCGACATAGTCTTTGACCGGATCTATAATTTCGATGGTCATATCGCCGAGCTTTTGGGTGCCAAGTTTGGACAAGTCAATGTCGGGAACGTCCATGATTTTATATTCTTTAATCGAAAGGGTATTTTTATATATGGCATCGCTTACGCTACTTGGAGCTTGGCCACCGCTAGCTGTGGCATATTTGATACCAAAGTCGCCATTTGGTCCTCCAGGGTTGTGTGAGGCGCTTAAAACAAAGCCGCCGTCGGTTTTATTTTTTAAAATCAAATTAGAAGAGGCGGGAGTGGACAAGAATCCGTTTTGACCGATGATGAGCTTGCCAATGCCGTTAGCGGCTGCCATCTTGATGAGTTTTTGAATGGCGACATCGTTATAAAAACGGCCATCGCCGCCGACAATGTAGGTTTGCCCTTTGACGTTGCCGATGGTATTAAAAATACTTTGTAAAAAGTTTTCAACATAGTTGGGTTGTACAACAACTTTGGATTTGCGGCGCAAACCGGCTGTACCCATTTTTTGATCCGTATAGGGAGTAGTGGAAACGATTTTTAGCATAATATCTCCTTAGCGTTAATCTGATTGATGTTCATAGAATATCACCTCATGACTTAAAAACAAGAGGTGTTTAAGTTATTCAACGACATATAAACAGATTATTCATCAGGGCAGATAAATTCGGCCAAATTCTTGATTTCGCGCTTGGCGGCTAGGTGCGACATACTCATTTTGAGTTTGAGTTTTTCGTGCGACATGTCTAAAACAGTCAGCCCTTCCAAAAACAGTTCTTTATATATTACGCGGTCTTTTAACCCAGGTAAAAAGCGAAAACCATAAAGCTTGGAGAGTTTTTCTAAGTAAGCAAAAACTTGGTTCTTGTTGCGGGAGTTGAGGTTGGAAAACTTATTGCCAACAACAATCCAGTTCAGATAGGGCCTGCCTTGAGAAGCTAAGTATTTCTTTATATCCCAGATGAACTCGGCATAGGGCCCCGGGCCTTTGACTTTGTCGTTAGTATAGTCAATATCTGCCATAACACTCAAGTCTATCATGCTATCTGAGATTGGAGTAATTAAAGTATCGGCATATTTATGAGCGGCATCAAACAGATAGTTTTTTGTACCGGGGGTATCTATTATTATGGCATCAAATTTTCTACGGCAATCTTTGATGCATCTGTCTAATTCGCGTAGGGAATCATTATGCAGCATCTGATTGCTTTCTGGTAAATAGCAAAAGTGCTCGGGAGTGGGCAGATAAACTCCCTGAGACAATCTGAAATGTTTTCTGTTTTCAATATATTTGGTGAGGGTGCCCTGGCGGCCATCCAAATCAATGGTGGCAACACTAAAACCTTCTTGCATCAGTTTGATGGCCAAGTGCATACATATAGTAGATTTTCCGGTCCCGCCTTTTTCATTGCTGACCACGATGATATGGGCGGATTTTTCTATTGTCTGGTTCATTAAAATTTATTAGCCAATACCATAGTTTCGTTTGTTGATGCCACTACTATACATGACTTGTTTGATTTTTTCAAACGATTACATAGGTTATCCGCCTCATTTTTTGCAAAGCCGACAAGTTGGCTGCGATAAATGACGGCCGAGCCGTTCTGGTAGGGCTCAATGTTAATATCTTTGTTGCGATATTTTTGGGTGATTTCTTTTTTGACGGATAATGCGTAGTTTCTGGCTTTTGCATAGTTTGAAAATGCGCCAACCTGAATAGCCCAGCTGTTTTGAGCAACTTGTGTTTCAGAAGCTGACTGATTGTCTTTGGTGTCGGCTGTGGATAATGGTTGAGCATGAGGTGAAATGTTTTCTGCGGTGAGATGTTGTTCTGAGATGACATCATTATGATTGGCGGCAACTAATTTGTTGAGCCCCATATCCATGAGTTTGGCAACTTTTTGGTCGCGGAGTTTGGCGGTGTTGTGCCCCATGGTAACCGCAATTACTCTTTTGCCATCGCGTTCGGCTGAGGTGATTATGTTAAATCCGGCGGCATTGGTAAAGCCGGTTTTCATGCCATCGGCACCTTCAAATGATTTTAAAATGTGGTTATGAGTGTAGTAGGTATGGCCTTTATAAGTAAATTTTTTGGTGGAAAATAATTTATAATATTGGGGAAAGTGGTGGTACATAGCGGCGCCGAGCAAGGCCATGTCGCGTGCGGTGGTTTTTTGAGCTCGATTGGGGAGTCCAGAAGCATTCTTAAAAGTAGTATTTTTCATGCCAAGTTCGTGAGCAACCTCAGTCATGGTTTTAGCAAAGTTCGCTTCGCTGTAACCCAATCCTTCAGCTAAAACCGTGGCGCAATCGTTAGCAGATTTGACAATCAAGGCTAAAATTGCATCGCGAACCGAGATTTTTTCACCGACTCTAAGTCCTAATTTGGAGGGGGAACGGTTGGCGGCATTGCGCGATACGGGCAACTTATCATCCATCTTGATGATGCCTTTTTCTAAAGCATCAAAGGTGATGTATAAGGTCATAACTTTAGTGAGCGATGCGGGGTAGCGGAGTTTGTCGGCTGCAGATGAAGATAATACTTCACCAGAATCGGCATCAATGATGATTGATGATGTTGATGCAATTGCTGTATTTGAAAATATTAACATTAGTGCACATGCACCAACTGCATTTCTAATAATGGAACTCAGTTGATTTATAAGCTTATTCTTCATTTTTATATTGCTCTTACCCCAATTTATTTTAGCGTACTTTACGCCTAAAAAGAAAATAAAGGGTTAATTTTTTTTTTCGTGAAAATAAAAAATATAAATATTTTATCTTGACTTTATTGTTGTTTGTTTGTAAAAGCAGATAGTCAAGTTGATGGCGAACGTAGCTCAGTTGGTAGAGCCCCGGTTTGTGGTACCGGTTGTCGTCGGTTCGAGCCCGATCGTTCGCCCCAGTTTTGAAAAAGCTCCCCTAAGGGAGCTTTTTTGTTTGAGTGAGCTAAATCTCAAATCGTGAGTTTGCTATTTATATTTTAAAAAAACTTAAAACTTGGCAACAATACTACTTAATAGCTCGGAAAAAGTGTTGATTTCTGTATGAGAGCGCAGATTTATGCGGTCAGATATGGCATAACAGCGGTTTTTGTGGTCATAGTATATTAGTCCTTCGGATATCTGACCGATAATGACCTTTTTGGCAAAAAAGTTATACTTCATAAAGCGGATGTTTACACTTTCAACATCTGGAAAGGTATATCTTTTTTCTAGTCTTTCATGTGGGGCGGCACCAAAAAATTCTAGCCCATTGCAGATGAGACCATCTGTAATGCTTAAAAATTCATAATATCCATCGGGAATGTTACTGGTGGTGCTGATTTGGAAAAATTTATTGAGGCGCCCTAGCTCATGGCTGCTGGCCGGCGGAAAGGTTATTAGCTTGTAGCGCTGCCGCAATTGTTCTAAACAATCTTTAACCATGGTATATGCGTCCTTTGAAGGTCGGAACAAAAATTTTTCGATGGTTTTTTAAGAAATTGTTTTCAATTTGAATATCAATAATTTTGTGCAAGTTTCCGTGTGTGGGGTGAGTTTGGACTAAAGACAGGTTATTGATATTGGTCATGCCTCCGAAGTCAAAAGGAAACTTGAGGTGGGTGTTGAAATTTTCTGGCGTAATTCCTTGTGATAGCCCATGAATTTCGTCTTCTCTTAAGCCGGCGGCGAGGCATTCGTCTTGAAAATTTTTAACGAGGAGTTTTAAAAATTCAAGCCGAACACGACCATATTCCGAATAGCAAAAGTTCATTTCCTCCCAAGTCTTGGGCGTGACCGGTTGCAAAACTAATGTAATGTTTTGTAGTTGCAATACTTCTAAAAGCTGCTGGAGCTCAGCTTCCATGGCTTCAGGGGTGATGAAGGAGCTTATCTCCGCTTTAGAATCGGTGGCACTGCTCTCATTTAATGGAAGTGCTTGATAGTTTGGGGCATCTTTATATTCAACTAACAAATCATCATAAGCATCTACTAATGAATTAAATGCTTGTGATTTGGTTTGTAGTTTTCGTTTGCTCCATTCTAACATCTAAGAGAATGCTCCTAGCGCGAGAGCTCTTCATCGGTGAATTCAGATTCATCAACGTCATCATTGTCATATTCCAAACCGAGTTTGGTGAGCATGTCATCATTGATGTCCTCTCGTTGAGCCACAATCCAATCTGGAACGTTGGGAGCTGGTGGTAGTTTGGATAATGCCGCCATTTTCTTGTCGAGATAATATCTCGGCGCATCGGCCATAATCGGTCTATCAATAAAGCTCTGCATCAATACTACTTGTTTGGTGGTAGGCAAACTCAGCAACTGGGTGGTGCTGATAACTGAAACACCTTGCAACTGGTAGGTGACGTTTTTAGCAAACGGATTGGAATTTTTGCTCATACCCTCGCTTTTAGAATATGAGTTGGTTTGAACGGTCTTGTTACCAATCATCTTAGAAAAGCGTTGCGCAGTTACCTCGTTGTTTTGGGATAAGATAACTTTGCAGGCAGTAGTAGAAATCACGGTTTCAAGGTCGTCTTTACCATATTTACCCGAAATCTGTCCTAAGTCCTGACCAATTAGCAAATATGACACTTTTTGACCACGTCCGACCGCCGGACCTTCAATAATGGCCTTTAATTTAGGCATGGTCGGAAACTCGTCGAGCACAAACAGTGCCGGGAAGGGTCCCATTTTGCCATCGGTCTTGTTGACAAAGTTAGGGGTGTTGGCAATCAGATAAGATGACATTAAGTCAATGAAAATACCTGAAATTACGCTCAAAGCGCGAGCATCAACCTGGTTAACGGACAAATAAACCGAAATGGGTTTATATTGACCGGTTATCGGGTCTTTCATGCCACGCAAATCCTTAAACTGAATATCGCTGAAACTGGTTCTTGATACCACAGCAGAGTTCTTGAAAATACCAATTCCGGCAAATGCGGTGGAGATTACGGAACCACGCTCTTTATCGGGCATGGAGCTCAACTGGCTAAGCTCAACGATACAGCGGTTGGAGTAACCGAATTTGCGAGCCTCGGTAATGGCTTCTTCCAGCAAGTCGCGCATGGGGTCGGCAAAAGCAGCAGACTGATCGCCTTCGTCCATACGGCGCTTAATCTCTTGTGACTGCTTAATCTGAGCTTCGGTAATCCATTCCAAAATCATGGCGATACAAGGTTCTCGGCCAATCCATTTTTCCGGCAACAGAGCCCAAGTACCAATTGGCAAATAATTATCAATGCTCAAATTGCCGCTGCGAAGGTTTTGAATGGCCATGTTTTTTTGCGGGTCATGCATTTCTTCATAATAACCTTCAAGAACCTTTTTATCCTCAGCGTCAAGTTTGCCTTCGTAGATGCGGCCTAAAAAGTAGTCGTTAGCGCGGGCTTTTTCGCATTTGCAGGAAATAAAATGCAAAAATCCGGTTAAAGCAGCACGACCGGTTTGCGACCAGTGAGGATCGGCACCGCCCTTGGGGTCTTCAACCAAGATATTGCACATAGAATCGATATACATATCGCGATCAGGTCCCGGAGAGGGAAGGGCATTTGGTGAGAGCGGGTTCCAACTCGGATAGTAAATGCCTTCGGCCGGGTTATCTTCTGCACCCCAGTTAATGACAAATACCGGACCAAGTTTGGCGCGTGCGCCGGTAGTGTTGTAGCACAACTCAGGTTTGGGGTCGTTGACCACAATGCTCAAGCCCTCAGAATGAAAAATGGTGGGAATAACTACTCCGGCAGTTTTACCAGTACCCGGAGGTGCGCAGCAAAGACAAGAAAGTGTTTCGCTCATACGTAGCATATGTCCCTGAAATTTGCCAACTACAATGCAAAAACCATTGAGAAGTTTCATCTTCTTAATGTCAGACAAGTTGGCTAAGCGGGCAGAACCATGAATGTTGGACTGAAAACGATAGGGGTTGCTTAAAATGCCTACGATAATACCTGTAGGCAATGCAAAAAATGGTAAAATCGGTAACCATAATCCAAGCGAAAAACCACTGGTGTTGGAGGCTAGACGAGAAAACCAACTGGCATAACTCGATATTAAATAAGAGGGATTTTGGAAGGCATATAGCAAAAATCTCCATGCGGTGTCTAGCGATTGTTGCGAGATGCCGTTCATGAACAGATATCCGAGCGGAAGCGATATAATGGCTAAAAATGCCGTGATGAGAAAGGTGAAAATAAAGGTAAGCGCCATCCAGCGGACAGCGTTGTTATATTCTTCCCATTCTTCGCCTTGTTTTTCTATGGCCATGGTTTTTCCTATGCAATATTACGAATAAGCTTTTTGAGTTTTTCGAAACTGTCTTTGTCGATTGGTTCTTCAACTTCCGGCAGTGTCTTTGAGAACAATCTTAATTCTTTTGGTGAGCCCCTGTCAATCCTTGTGACAAATATATTCATATTATTCCATATTTCAAACATGTCCTCAGCGTTGATGATGTTGCCTATTGGAATGACAACATAGGCTGATATGTCATATTGGAGCTCAGATTCTGATAATTTGGCTTGGAGCGCAAGGCGTGCTAAGTCGACTTTTCTAACCGGAGAAATGCGGTGCGAACTCTCGGAAAACCACAGCGGTTCTTCGTCGTTAAATCTTTCTTCATCGGCTAACCAATCGCCGCTTTCTTTATCAAGCAAACACAGGCAAATTTGGTTTCCAGAAACCCCGATGAAGTCTATGAGGTTGCCTTTGATGGTGGTGCTGGTGATAATCTCCCAGCCTTTTTGTTTCATGACATCAAGGACAGAATTGCCACTGCGAGGCTTGTTGGTTTCAGAAATTTTGGGCGTAGGTGTGTTTTTGGAATTTTTATCATTGCTACGCTCAGGAGACTTTTTATTGTTTTTTTGCGGTTCTTTATTCTTGTTACGTGGCGTGATGCTTTTAGTGGTGGGCTCGGCAGGAAGCGTTACGCTGGTTGGAGCCGGAGCTTCCGGTTTGTCTTCAAAAGCATCAAAATTAAAGTCAAAGTCTTCTTCGTCATCAAACTGAAACAGTGAATGATCAAATTTGTCGGTTATGGGTTGGGCTGTAACTTTAGGTGCCGCTGGAAGTGCAGCCGGCGGAATGGGGATCGGTTGAATGTTGCTTTGAGGAGGTGGAGCCGGTTGGTTAGTAGCCGGAGTTTGCTCTAGTGTATCCTCATAGGCAATTTCAGTTAGCGGTGAGCGAATGGCACGGGGGCGTATTTCTTTGTAGGATTTTTTCTTTTTAACAGCTTTGACACTGGCTGTATTTTTTATCGCGGTTACCGGTTTAGCAAAGATTTTGTTGAAAAGCTTTATGGGCAGGGCAAAAACAAGCCGAAAAACTTCGTCCCAAGGAAGCAAACAAAGTGCAGCCCAACCGGTGAACAACAACGGAATGAATGTGATTAAAATTAGTACGAAAGCCCATTCTTTGGGAGTGGTGATGACTACACCTCTAAGCCATAGTTCCCAAGCATAGTTCCAATGCTCGCTATTGAATATGTCAAAACGCCAATTGCGCAGCATAATAACTCGGACACCTTCAACAAAGAAAATGCCCCAGCATAAGCCGACAATCATGTTTCTTATTAATGTCAACAGCGGTTTCAAATATTTCTCCTAATCTACTTGCTCTAGTATATCTCTTATTTCTTAATTTATGTTTTATTGTTCTTGGTTGGAACTGATTTTTTCACTGACGGCTTGGCGGACTTTATCGGCTTCTTTCCATTCTATCGGCTTGATTGCTTCGGTCTTTTGTTTCATTTCCTCTTCTATTTTCATGGAGGTGCCGATGTTTTTGAGCAAAATGCGTTTGCTCTCGTTGCCATAACGATTAATGATATATCGGTTATAGGCGTTGATTGGCCATAGCAATATTTCTAAATAGTTTTTATGATACAAATATTTCCACCCCACAATCCAGAGTGGTACAATAAGTAATAAAGATAGCAAGAAAAGGTAATCCTTGCCGGTTTTGATGACCCCTCCATGCTCCCAAAATGTGTTGATGGTTTGCCAATCTTGCGGGGATAAATAATCAAAATTCCAGAGATAATATAGCAAAAGCTCAGTAGCGAAAATATAGATGTAGCTCCATATTATTCCGACTACTGAGGCTTTGAATAGTTTTCCTATCATTAACGTCCACCTTGATGCTGCATTGTGGGGGCGTAGCGGATTTGTCCGGGGTTAGCCCTGATGTTGTTTATGGTTTGCATTAAACGTTGGCGACGTTGATTGTTTACTACACTGCGATTATGCAGCTCTTGCTCTGACCTGTTAATAGGTGCAAGAATGATATCGTGTTCTTTAGAGGTCTTGATGATAGCGGCAGCAAAGTTATCAAGCTGGGTTGTTTTTTTGTAGGGAGATTCTTTGCAGATTTGGGTCATCTCATCTATTTTTTGCAAAGCTTTGTTGGGAGCCGGTTTGTTTTTGACCTCATTGTATTGATAGTTATCAATTTGTTGGTTGGCGTGTTTATAAGCCTCAACGGAGAGGTTGCCCAAGGTCGCAACGGCCTCAAAAGGATCTTTTCCAGCAGCTTGGGCTTCTTTCATGTAGGCCAAATAGTCGGCTTTGGCTTCGTCCATATATTGTGCAAAATCTTTGTTCACATCTTTATGTGCACCTGCTTTTTCGGCGCGGTCTTGGAGCATACGAGCAGTGGCAACATTAGCGGCATATTGCTGAGCGCCCATCAGGGTTCGAACCATCTTATCGGCAGTTTGTGCTGCATTCTCAGGGCTAAACAGTGCTTGCAACTGATCGGATGGAATGTTATTTAGCGCCTCAATGGTTTCCGGCGAAATCTGATTATGCATCATCTGATTGAACTCGTTGATTTTGCCATCGTGCAGTAAGTTCATGGAAGTTTCCAACAATTGGCGATTGTTGGGAGTGTTGAACTGTTGACTGTCGTCAATTTCTTTACGATGCAAGTCATTTACCTGAGCTTGAAATTTGGTGGTTTCGCTTTCAGGGTATTTGGCAAAGCCGCCTGTAAATGGATTAATCCAAATGACGGCATCTTTGTAATCTTTATATTCTTTAGATGCTTTTTTACTTACATAATCGGCTGTTTCGGTTGCTACATAGCCAACAACAAAAGAGGTGGCATTAACGACCTTGTTGCCGGCCCAGTTCATGGAGCTGACAATGATGTTGCGGAACATCCAGTCGATGATATCACCTTCTTCAAAGATTTTGCCTTCATCATCAGAGGGACGGCGACGGTCTGTGTTGCCACGGGCCATTTGGGCGGTTTTGGGTTTGTCCATTTTATCTTCTTGATCTTTGCGCTCGCCCGGAGTTAAAAAGGCTTGGTTTAACTCGTCAATTGTGGTATATTTGGGTTTTTCGTCAATAATGGTGTTTTTGCGTCCTTGGCCAATGGTTAAGCCGTTGCCTTCATCTACTACTGTGCGGCGGCTACCAGAATCTCCACCAATGCCGCGGAGTGAATCAAGTGTTTGACGAGTATTGTTATTTGACATAGCTTTGCCTCTTTTGGTTTAATATTTTACTTATCCTAGCACAAAAAAAATATTTTGTCTACATTTTTTCGAAAAAAGTTAAGCTTTTAAATTTTTCATAAAATTTCCGATTTCGCGGTTTATTTTTATCCCATCTTCAGGCTTGCTCTTGATGAGACCAAAAAGGCGGTCGGGGATTTTATCGGTTTCAATCGGGGCATAAGTTGCCGGATTATTGACCAAAATTTGATATGCGCCATCGGGATCTTTGCGGGCGGTCTTAAAATAGTTGACCACTAGTCTTTCGGCATTAATCGGGAATTTTTTGCGTTCAATTTTTTCTATATAAGCGGCAATTTTTTGACGTCTGGCCTCGTGTTCCTCCATAATTTGGCGTTCTATGCGCTTCTTTTTAGCACGGATTCGGCGGGCTTCGTAGGCAATGTCGCAGCTTTCCATTTCAATTAGGACTTCTACATATGATATGATGGACATTTGGAGCAACTCGTCGGTAGTTTTTTCGGCGAAGTTGAGTAAATCATCATCGGCGGCATTGGGGTTGAGGTGTTGCAGTTGCTCAGGGTACTGAGATAGCATAATGGCCCAGCCGTCTAACATCTCATCTTTTATTTGTTCAGCCAAACGAGGTTTGTATCGGGGTTGCAGTTGTTCGGCACTGAGACTGAAGTTGGGTACTGCAAGGTCATTGCTCTCGCATATTAGTTTGATGGTGGTGATAAAATTAGTATATGCGTTGAATAGTTCTTGTTCTTCGCTGCACAGAGATACGCCTGAGGTATTGTCGGTAGCAAGCGGAATTGGAAAGTCACCAACATCAGCAGGTGATTGCGGCAATTTGAAGTAAGATTTGTTATCATCACTGGGGGCGACTTCTGAGATGCTGAACTCTTGGGTAGCTGTTTTGTTTGCGGTTGCCTGAGTAGCGTTTTTGCCTCCAGACAAGCCTGATGACATTTTAATCTCTTCTGATTGAGAAGATTTATTGGTGTGGGAGCTGACATCAACGTCTTTGAGCTCATTGTTTAAGAACTCGTTGAGTAGGCGGTCAAACTCATCATCGACTTCATTGTCGCTGAGTGAAGATGAGGTATTATCAATGAATAACTCATCGTCAATGTTGTTTTGTCCGGGGATTTTTTGAGGGGATTGTGATGCCATGTTACACCTCTATATACTTATTCTATGCTGATTTTTTGTTCAATTTTTTGGTTGTCGGGACTCAAAATTATGATGCGGTCTGGAAGTCCTCCATATTGTATAACAATGTGGAGCCGTCCGTCTTTGTTGTACAATTTACTAATTTGGCTGCCGCTCGGCTCGCCTAGTTTGAGCTCAGTAGTAGTGGATGAAGAGGGGCTTTTATCTCCTCGGGCTTGTCGATAAATGAGGGTTAAGCACATTAATGTACCCATTACTAACAAAAAAGTAAGGACAAAAACCAAAAATTTGACTGCTTTTAATTTGTTCATTTCTTTATTTCCTTGCAAAAATAAGATTAACCTGTATTTTATAATAAATCTTTAATTTTTCAAATATGAATATGACTGAAAATAATATATTTTTGAGCCCGCAGGTGGAGCCTAATCAGCAAGGACAGCGTTTGGACCGTTTTTTGAGCGAGTGTTTTAAGCAGCTGTCGCGTTCGCAAATCCAGCGTTTGATTGCGGCGGGTAATCTTTCTTGCGATGATAGTCTGATTGTGGATAATGCTTTTAAGGTCCGCAGCGGCGATATTTATCAACTCGAAATTCCCGAGCCCGAGGAGGCGAACCCTGTTCCTGAGGACATTGAGCTTGATATTGTATATGAAGACAAAGATCTGATTGTAGTTAATAAGCCAGCCGGAATGACGGTGCATCCGGCGCCCGGAGCTTATAGCGGGACATTGGTCAATGCGTTATTATTTCACTGCAGAGATAATCTTTCGGGAATCGGGGGAGTAAAACGTCCGGGGATTGTGCATCGGATTGATAAAGATACCAGCGGACTTATTGTGGCTGCAAAAAATGACATTACTCATCGGGGGCTTTGTGATCAGTTCTTTGTGCATTCGATTGAACGTACTTATCAAGCAATTGTGTATGGTACACCTAATCCTTTGCAGGGCAAAATCGAAACTAATATTGGGCGCAGTCCTTATGATCGCAAAAAAATGGCCGTGCTGCAAAGTGGTGGTAAAGTGGCGATTACAAATTATAAAACGTTGGAGATTTTTGGACGTGCGGCCTCATTGGTGGAATGTAAGCTTGAAACCGGAAGAACGCATCAGATTCGTGTGCATATGTCTAGTCTTGGCTGCAATTTGATTGGCGATAAGGTTTATGAAAAAGCCAAAAGGACCTCCATTGTTTTTGGTTCAGATGAGCTAAAAAAGGAAGTGTTGACTTTCCCGCGTCAGGCCCTTCATGCAAAAACTTTGGGGTTTGTGCATCCGGTTTTGGGAACGTATATGCAATTTAGCTCGGAACTGCCGGATGATATGAGTATGCTCCTTAATAGGCTTAGAAATCAAAAATAAAAGGTGTGTATAACCAAAGTATAGGTTGATATTTGTATCTGGTCCAATAAACTACTCGTGTATTATTTTTATGAATATGAAGGAGTTCCAAGATGGATAATACACTATTTGGACTATCTGGACTAGACTTCTCTCCTGAACTGAATATGGTTCGTTATTTGCAAAATATTCGGAAATATCCTATTCTGGCGCAAGAAGAAGAGTATGAACTTGCTGTTGAATATCAAAAAACTAAAGATAGCAAAATTGCTTATAAACTTATTACTTCTCATCTAAGACTTGTGGTTAAAGTTGTTTCTAAATATAAAGGTTATGGTCTGCCAATGGCAGAAATGATTGCTGAGGGAAATATTGGTTTGATTTATGCCGTAAATAAATTTGAACCGGAAAAAGGATTTAGATTTTCGACTTATGCTCTGTGGTGGATTAAGGCCTCGGTACAAAAATATATTCTTAATTCTTGGTCGTTGGTGAAAATTGGTACAACGGCGGCTCAGAAAAAATTGTTTTTTAATTTGCGTAAAATAAAAAATCAACTAAATGTGATGGACGATAGAGATCTTTCTGCTGATGTACTGAACGATATTGCAGCTTCTTTAGATGTGAGTGTGCAAGATGTGACTGATATGAATACTCGTTTGAAATCTCATGATGGATCTTTGAATACGGTGATAGATGCATCTTCTGATAGCACAACAGAGTGGATGGATTTTATTGCTGATGCGAAGCCAAATCAGGAAGATGTACTCGCGCATGCTGAAACTATGAAATATCGTCGTAGATTGTTTCAGCAAGCTCTTGGGTGTCTTAATCCTCGTGAGAAAGATATTTTATTTAAGCGCCGCTTGAATGAGAGAGCAATTACGCTTGATGATTTGAGCAAGACTTATGAAATTTCTAAGGAACGAGTGAGACAAATCGAACTTAATTCAATTCGAAAAATTAGAAAAACAATTGCGGCAATGCAATAAAAGAATAAAAAACTCCCGAAATCTTCGGGAGTTTTTTCTATTTGATTTTTTCTTGTGGGGCGGCTTGATTATTTAGGATTGCATCTCCCCATTCTTCAGTTAGGCGAGCTAGTTTACGATCGATGTTTTCGAGGCGTTTTTGGGCCGAAATACGCGAAAAGAATAAAAATAAGTTAGGAAGTTCACTATAAATTATCAGGCCAAAAGCTGCTGAGCTTAGCATGATGATTAGGTTGAAAATATTGCCTACAATGAGAAAGGCGTGAGTGATGGAAAAGTTACCAATGATATCTAAAATGTACATAAATACTCCGGCGAGATTAAAACATCCGACAATAATTAATTTAGAGCTGTTTTTAGGGTCGGTTAGTAAGATGGTGAAAGTGGGTAACATGCCTATCAACAAAACAATGTTAAAAGGGAGTGTGGCCAACATTACAATCAAAAACGTGACAATTGTACACCATTTTTGGAAGGTGGACATGCGTCTTATGGGCTGAGGATTGTTTTGTTTCATTGTGCAAGTATCCAATTGATAAGGTTAATGATAAGTGAAAAAGTCATAACGATAATGGCAAAAATAGTACCAATACGTAATGCTTGTTCCCTTGTTTCTTCTTCAAGTTTGCCAGTGTCGTTGAGTAGGCGGGTTTTGAGTGCAATTAAGCTATTGGTATCTTTGACGGCTTGTACGTATTGTCTTAAATCATTGTTATGAGCTTCTTCATTTTCGAGCAAAGAGTATATATTCATAATTATGCCTTCTTTAGCCTGACGAACGATTTCGTGTTCAAGGTATTTTTGGTACTTAACATTATGATAACTTTTAATGAGCGGTAAGGCATAATTGATGAGCCACTGCGCTAAATTAGGCAGCTGCGAAGGTCCTAATTTTTTTTGAATGTAGGAGTATAAATGTAAAATACCGCTGATTTGAGTGGTGACTTTACTTGAGTTAATCTCAGTTAAAATATTGTCGATTTTTTTACCTAATTTGCAACGCAGGTAAGCAATGATGTTTTTATCAAAAGGTGGAGTAGTTACAACTTTTTCGGCGTAAGTTCCATCTAGAGCTTTAAGAATTTGCGGTACTGAAATTACAAATTCTTCTCCAAACAGAGGGCTAATACATGGTAGGTCATCATCGATATCATAGATAATCCGCTCAATACCATAGCCGTAATCTTGACGATTGATATATATCTTGAACTCGGCGGCATTTAAAGGGGAACGAGCATTGGTTTGCTCCATATACCATGTTTTGATTAAATCGTTGCTGAAGATATCAATATAGGGTTTAATGTTGCTACGTTTCTTTTGGGCATAAAAAACTGCTTTGGCCAAACCATCGGGAAAAGCTGAAACCCCATCGTAGCGTATAGGGGCATGTGGGTTGAGTAAAATACAAGTTTTGCAAATCACAATTTGCGGCAGTGTATCAGCAATTCCTTGCTTGAAAAATTTTTCAAGTTTGGTGTAGAGCTTTTCGTCTTCTATACCACTTCTAATCCACTCTAATAGTTTGCCGTTGTTGATGAGTTCAATTGCTTCTTGGGGACTATTTTGCATGGCCATAGCTACTGCTTCTATGGTGTGAAATTTTTCTCCGGCAATGGTGAGAGATTTTTTTGGTGCTTCAGTTGAACCGCCCATGTTGAAACTATTGGGCTTACCTTCTAAAAAGTTATAAATTTGAGCTTGTCCCCAGCGTTCTTCCGGTTTGTCATGGAGAATGCCCTTAAATAAGTTTACATAAGGATTGGGCATTTTATCTTCACCGGCCAACAAGGAGTAAGAGGTCTTTTTGAGCTTGAGGCGCAATACTTCGGGTGCGCTTAAATCTTTGAGTAATTCTTTACGATAGAGCAAGCTTAAAACTGCTACACCGACAGCATATAAATCTTGTCCTGAGTTGCCGTCGCCACGACCTTCTTTATCGGACATGAGGTTTTCTATAGTTTCATAGGCAGGAGGTTGATGAAAGCCAGGAAAACTAGCCAAGCAATCGCCAAGAATAATTTCACTGTACGTTTCATCTTTGAAGTACATATTATCTAGCCGAATGGCTCGATGAGTGATATTGTAGCTTTTGAGGCATTCTAATGCAGAAACAAGAGAAAAGAAAATTTGCTTGAATTTTTCGGGAGATTTACGCAAGTCGGGAATGTTGCCAAATCCGCTAAATCTGGGGCCAGTGGGTAATTGATAGATTAAGGCCATTTGTTGGTTGTTGTTGGGGGGACATACTACAACCCCATGTTCAACCAGTTTCATAATGTGCGAGTTATCAATAGACTTTAGATAAGGTATCAGCGAAAGTCGAGGAGAGGTGTCGGTACTGCAGACAAGCGCAAAAAGTTCTCGTTTGGGGTTAATGCGGTCGGTTACTTTGTAGGCTAATGCATCATTGGTGTTATGTTGCGGAAGAGGGTAGTCAAATAAAACCTCATATCTTTCTTTAACCAAAAATACTTTGGCTGTAGTTGTGGTGGTTGAGGTTGGGGTTGAAACAGACGGCGCTGAAGTTGCTTCCTTCTGTAGTTCTTCTTCGGCCATGGTTAATCTCTTTCCTTGACTTTTATTCCTAAATTTTATTTCATCTTAATCATTATTTATTAATAAACCGCAAATATTTTAATGATTAATTCTTTTTTAAGCTATATTTTTTATGATGAAAAAAACGCTTAGAGATGTGGAATAATGAATGATACTCATGATGTAATCGATAGTTTGTCGTTGGAATATCTGGAAGGTGTGGAAGAAAATTCTACCTGGCAAGGTGTTGGGGCGCCTGTATCCAGAGGTGATGATCTAAATTTATTAAAAGGACTAGAAACTATAAGCGAAAATGATGATTTGCCTGAAATATTAGCTATTCCTCAGGCAGAAAATCGGACGGAAGAATTAAGCGCTGATGAAGACCTTAAGCCAGAAGAAGATTTTATGGAAAATGCTGAGGTTCGTCTGCGTGATTTGATAGATAAATTTTTGGCTGATTCTGTTCGTCCAGTGATTATTATATGCGATGATAAAGTTAAGTATGTGAACCAAGTTGTTCGTGATATGCTTAATGTTAGTGATGATGCTATTGTGGGGCATAATTTTTTAGATTTTGTGAAACGCGATGATTGGAACCTATTAGCCGAAAATATTGGTGTTATGCTTACTGATGCTAAAAAAGTTAGTATCCATCTGCAGACTAGCGACAATCAAGTAATGGAAGTTGTTTTGGAGGCAATGTATATTCCAGATGATAATCATTTTGCGTTTGTCCTGATTGGAAATCAGATGAGAAAAGAAACCGAACCTCACCAAATGGGGGGAGCTAACATGGTTAGCTTGTATGATCAGGTTACCGGATTGCCTAGTTTTTATTTGTTTGAAGATAGAGTTAGAGTGGCGGTAAATCAGGAAGCATATAAAGATGTTCCGGCTCAGAAAAATATGATTGCGGTGATGGCTATTTCAATTGATAATATGTTTAGTCTCAAACAGCTGGGAATGGCTGAGTTTGTGTTGAAAAAGATAGCCTCTAAGTTAGTGTTTTCTTTGAAGAAAAATTATACTGTGGCACGAGGTATTAAAAGCCAATTTTGGATTTTGATGAGTGATTTACAAGATGTAAGCGATTTAGATGTGGAATTACACAAAATCAAAGCCATTCTTGATGAAGGGGTAGAAGATAACTTGGCTCATCACGAGGTTAATAGCAGCATTGGTGTGAGCGTTTTCCCAGTTGTGGCTCGTTCGGGCAAAAAACTGATTGATCAGGCAATTGTGGCTGTAAAAAATGCTCAAAACACGGGTGGCGGAATAAGTTTTTACAGCGAAGAAAATCAGTCTCTAAATTAGTTGGTGGCGGTGATAAAATCTTGTCCCTCTCGTAAGATTTTTTCAGCTTGTGAGGTGTAAGATCCATCGGGATTGTGCACAATAAATCCTGGGTGGATAATGCTTGGCGCTTTGCTGTCTTTGCGGGCGCAAACAATTACTCGTTTGGCATTTTGTTCCTCTTTGGAATAAACAGGAATAATCTGGATTTCTCCGGCACGATGGTGCAATGCGTGCATAATTTCGGGTAAGGCTTCGGCACGATTGATGGTATAAAAATAGCCAAACGGAGTGAGCATTTTTAAGCAAAATTTAATCCAACTTTCGAGATATAATTGTTCAAAATTATGCGCTAATGACTTGCTTTTGTTGGGGCTTTTCATATCTGCTGCAGAGTAGGGCGGATTGGTGATTACATGCTGGAATGAACATGGTTTGACTGGTATGTTGCACTTACTAATATCTGCATTAAAATAGCTTAGGAAGTTTGCAAAACCATTGGCTTTGGAACTGAGGTTGGATAACTCCGCTAGTTGGGGCTGAATTTCTAATCCATTGATTTGGACATTATGATGATGCAAGCGATGAGCCAGACAGAGTGAAATAGCTCCGGTACCTGAGCCGACATCTAGTATCTTGTCTCCGTTTTTAATGTTGTGCGGCAAAGAAGACAGCAAAACCGCATCGGTTGAGGCACGGTATCCATCAACAGGTTGAAAAATTTTTACTTTTAAGTTAAGTAGATAGTCGTTAGTATACTCTGTCATAGCAATCCTTTTGAAAACTTTACACATAATATACGGGAAAGATTAAAAATGCCAGCACAAAATCTGTTAGACCTCAAAGAAAATTTTGATGTTTTTGTTTTTGATATTTATGGAGTGATTTGGGATGGGAAAAAGGTAATTCCCGGTTATGATGATGTAATGAAACAGCTGGTTAAAGCCGGCAAAAAGGTGGTGATTATGTCAAACTCAACGGCTCTATCTCAGGGGCAAGAAAAGGTTTATGCTGGACGTGGATTTTTGAAAGGGGAACATTATCATAAATTGATAACATCTGGTGATGTTGCAGAGGAGGCATTTGCGCAAGATGATCGCAAACTAAAATTTTATCAATTTGGGCGACCGAGCAAAGTTTTGTTTGCTCGCTCAGGTTATGAAGAATTGGCATCTCCAGAAGAGGCTGATTTTGTTTATGCCGGAGTTCCGCAAACTTGGGAGGGGGATTATTGGAAAGATTATTTGACCATGGACCCTTTTGTGGAAGAATTGGAATATTTGGTAAAACTTGGTAAGCCTTTGGTATGCGCCAATCCGGATTGTCGTGCTTTTGAGAACCAATATGAGAAACCGGTAGTGCGTCAGGGGAGTGTGGCGGAAGTTTATGAAAAACTTGGCGGTAAGGTGACTTATTTTGGAAAACCATATCAAAATATTTATGATTTTGCATTTATAAATGAGCCGGTTGAACGTAGTCGAATGTTGATGGTGGGGGATACTCTTGAAACCGATATTAAAGGTGGCAGAGATTATGGCATGAAAACGGCTTTAACTCAAACCGGAATTGCGGTGTTTAAAATGCAGGAGACCGGTGAAGCTGATTTAGGAGCCTATGCGCAAAAAATCGGGATTGTGCCGGATTTTACTATTTAGCATTTGCTGAAAAGGGGAAACCCCTTCCGATTATTTTTCGGAAGGGGTTTCGTTTTCGGGATTAAACATTTTATACAAAGTGATAATCCTCTGTTCGGAGGCATTGAGTTTGTCCTCGCCTCCGAAATTAATTTGCTCGTACAGCCTGCGAATGTGCGGGAATATCATCTGGTGTAACCCGCTCTTTTTAATTTCATCTTCAATATCGCGGATGAAATTAAACGTTTCTTGGCTGATGGTGGTGCCATAAAACGGAAATTCCAGGAGAGTACCAGAAGGGTGCTCCCAAATGTGAAGGGTATCCTTAATGTAGTGATACACAATCATCTTGATTTCCTTCGCTTTTAGAACATCTTTGACGGTGTTGTAGGATTTTTGAACCAAGCTAACTTGTTCCTCAAAAATCACTGGGTCATCGGAAAAATCCGTTTTTAAGGCAATTTGCATTTCCTCAGGGGTTATTTCGCCATCTAAATCGATGATGGTGATACCTGATTTAATGCGCTGGATTTGGCTCAGCCGTCTTTCATCAAACAGCATACCGGCTTTTTTGGTTTTGCTGGCAAGCTGAATGAGGCGATGTAGATTTTCAACCGTAGGGTCTGCCTGGGCTAACTCTTGGCTCAAGGATAAGTACGGTTTGGTCAACTCAAGAAATTTGTTGAGCTGCTTTTTGAGCAAAAACCGACTAATCCGCGGGCGTGCTAATGACATTCCTATCATTTCTTGCACGCTGAAAGTTTTGCCGTTGGGCGAATCTTCCACCTCTAGTGAATGAGACATTTCAAAATACTCCGGTGTATTGGCAGAAGATAATTCTTGCAAATAGAGCTGAGCATTTTTGATGATGTTTTGACAGTCCATATGGCTGTTTTGTAGCATAATGGCTACAAGTGCCGCCTCATTCTTGAGATGATAATAAGACAATCTCTTAATTAGCTGGGCGCGGATTACTTTTTCTAGGCCGCTTAGCTCATAGACGTAGCCGATGATTTCATCATACTCAACGCCTGCAAACATCATTCTGCTAGCAAATTTAAGGCTCTCGGGCATTAAGCCCACCAACAGTTCTTTCTCGTCTTTTGATAATTCTCTTTTTTTTGCCATAATTTAAATAATTTTATTTGATTAATAATATTTTTTCTAGCGAATATTATAGACACAAAATGACCAAAAAATCAACTAAAAAAACTTTATAAGAGAAAATTTTTGCCCGAGCATAACGAAACCCCGTTTCTTAGAACAGAAAACGGGGTGTCGGTTATTCATATAACTTGGCTATGTAATTATGTCCGTGCAAAATTAAGTGCTCGTGGACAAATTGCTTATAGCCGGCTTCCATAATGCGCCAATTGTATTGGGCTAACAAATACAAAACAGCCTCACTCAACTCTCGGGATTGACCGTCGAGAATTGCGCTTAACAGTTCTTGGGAGACATTTCCAGCTGCAAATATATCTTCCAAAAATACTAAAGTTAACGAGCGGGTGCGCTGGTGGTGCAGTCCGGTGCGAATAAGCTCTTGAAATGTTGTCATATCTCCCAAATTTGAATAGTGACCAACAAATTCAAACAGATAATGCGCAAATTTGCGATAGTCTTCATCGCTGATGAAGGGCTTGTTTAGTAGTTCTAAAATTTGTTTTTGTTCCATAATCATCAGATTTAAAAGAAAGCCTCTGCAATGCCTAAGCATTACAGAGGGTTTCATCAAATTAATCATTTTAGCGATACAGTCGACATACGTCGGCATAGAGAGTGTCTAAATCCAAACTGCGGTTGCGACCTTGCGTTTCCTTTAGTCGGATATAGAAGTACAAGTCTTTCTTTTGGTTCGTCAGGACATCTGCGTAGGTGAACAAAAATCCCCACACTTCGTCGATAACCAAGTCAGACAACATCATCTTTGCCCAAAGGAAGACATCGCTCATGCCTTGATCCAGGCTAGTTTGCCATAGCTCTAATGCGGCGGTCGAAACCTCTTTGATAGGGTATTTGCTACCCTCATAGATGAGGTTGGCTATCTGGATAGGAAATTCTTTATAGTATTTCATATCGCAGAAACCGATGATTTCTTGCAACATTTCAGCGCTGAGCTTTAATTCTTTGGACTTTAAGTCTTTGAAGTAGGCTTTACGCTGTTTACGAAGCATGTGGTACAAGGTTTCAATCTTTGCCTTGATTTCTTCCCGATGGATGATTTCAGGGCTAAAACGGTCTTCGTTACCGGCAAACTTACTCTCTTTGGCTTTTTGTGCCAAGGACCACACCAGAGGGTCTTTTTTGAACAAATCTTCGTTTTGGTGGAAATAATCTTGAGCAACTTTGGGGACAAAGTCAG
Organism: uncultured Alphaproteobacteria bacterium; assembly: GCA_944391475.1. Taxonomy (GTDB): domain Bacteria; phylum Pseudomonadota; class Alphaproteobacteria; order RF32; family CAG-239; genus MGBC133411. The sequence goes on from CALXTR010000001.1 coordinate 110,886, forward strand.
CCGAGAATATCATTTTCCACAAAAATTGGTTCAAACGCGCCCGTTGCATCCGCGTGAAAAACTCCGAGCAAATTTTACGGATATCATTATCCGGATATTTAATTGCTTCGGTTAGAAATTCCGCCATCTGGATAGGGTATCTATCGTACAAGATAGGGGAGGTAAGAAATATTACATCTTTAACAGTGAGCTGATGCTCGTTCTGCCATTGAGCATTGCGGTCGAGTAGATATCTCTTTCGCTCAACGCGCATCTGCTTGGTGATGTTTTCAATAATCTCTTTAACAGACTCTCTTTCCTTCTCGGAAGGAGACAGACGATGAAGCGGAGCTTGAATCTTGCCGCTTGATGCTTCTGCTTTTTTCTGTTTTGCCTCACGCTTTTTCTTGCGTTCTTCACGTTTCTTAATTGCTTCCGGTGTGTTTGCCAAGTCGACAATCACTTTTTCTGATAATTTTTGTGCCATAATTAAAAAGAATTAAAAATATTAATGAAAAATAATAGAATTTTGTCATCAATATACAAAATTTTTTTGTTTTTTACAACACCTTTTTCATTGTAATTTAACTTTTTTGAGATAAATTGCTCTAAAATGGATTGTTTTGCGTGTTGAGGTTAGGTATGAAAATATCAAAAGTTGGTAAAATCAGTATGCTCAGCGCTGCCGTAATTGCGACAGCTTCCTTAATCTATGGTTGTTCGGGGAAGGATAGTGATACTTATATCACCCAAAAGCTTGAAAACGGCAAAATTATTCAGAAAATTACCGCTTCGGGCATTATCAATCCAATTTCGACCATTAATATCGGTACGCAAGTATCAGGTACAATTTCAGAGATTTTGGTTGACTACAACTCCTTGGTCAAAAAAGGTCAACTCTTGGCACAAATTGATCCGGCTTTGTTTGAGGCTACCGTGGCTCAGCGTCAGGCTGCACTTGATATCGCCAAGGCTGAAGTTGACGTTTCCAAAAACGACATTGTCTACTACAAGAAAAATCTGGAACGCATTAAAAAACTTAATTCTTCTCGCTACTCGGCTGACAAAGAACTCGAATCTGCTCAGCGCGACTATGACAATGCCATTGTTCAGCTCAAGCTCCAAGAAGCACAAGTAAAACAAGCCGAAGCATCACTTAAATCGGCAGAAATTGATTTGCACTATACCAAAATTGTTTCGCCGGTCGATGGTATTGTGGTTTCTAAAGAAGTGGAAGTGGGACAGACCGTGGCGGCAAGTTTCCAAACCCCGACTCTGTTTAATGTGGCAGAAGATTTAACCAAAATGCAAATTGAAGCCTCCATCGTGGAAGCCGATATTTCTAAAGTTAAAGAAGGTCAAACCGCCGAATTTAGCGTTGATGGTTACCCAGATGAGATTTTTGTTGGTCAAGTCACTCAAGTGCGCAACCAAGCTATCACTACCTCAAACGTGGTAACCTATGAGGTGATTATTGAAATTGATAACAGTGCCCAAAAGCTTAAACCCGGAATGACTGCGAATGTTGATATCATTACCGCAAAGAAAGACGATGCGCTGTTGGCTTCTAACAAAGCTTTGCGTTTCTATATGGAAGATGAAAACGGTCAAAAGCAACGCTACACCGATAAGGGGATTTGGGTACTTGAAAATAATCAGCCGCGCCGCATTTCCATTAAAACCGGTATTTCTGATGATGATCGAACTGAGGTAATTTCTGATAATTTGCGTGAGGGCATGGATATCATCTTGGAAAAGGTTAGCAGTAAAGACAAAGATGCTCGCGCAATGAGAATGAGGATGCCCAGATAATGGCCTTAATTGAGCTCAAAAATCTATGCAAAAGCTATCAAGTTGGGGAGATGAAACTCGATATCTTAAAGCATATCTCACTTACTATTAATGATGGCGAATTTGTAGCGATTATGGGACCTTCGGGTTCTGGAAAATCTACCATGATGAATATCCTTGGTTGTCTTGATAAGCCAAGCTCGGGAAAATATTTCTTAGACGGCATTGATGTCGGCAAGCTCGATAGTGACGAACTAGCGGCTATTCGTAACCAAAAAATTGGGTTCGTTTTTCAAGGGTTCAACCTCTTGTCGCGCACCTCAGCGCTTGAGAATGTCGAACTACCGATGGTCTATGCCAAGGTTCCTGCAGAAGAACGTAAAGAACGCGCCGCCAAAGCCCTTAAATCCGTTGGACTTGGCAGTCGTATGGATCATCAGCCCAATCAGCTTTCCGGTGGTCAGCAACAGCGTGTGGCTATTGCCAGGGCTGTGGTAAACGAAGCTCCTATCATTTTTGCCGATGAGCCAACCGGTAATCTTGATACTAAAATGAGTGTAGAAATTATGGAGCTTTTTACCAAACTCAATCGTGAGCTTGGCCGCACCATTATCTTGGTTACTCACGAAGAAGATATTGCTCGCTACAGTGATCGCATTATCAAGATTGTGGATGGACAGATTAATTCTGATGCAAAGGTAGAAAAATAATGGTCGATTTGAAAACAATTTTCAGTATTGCCATTCGGGCTATTCGTGCTAACAAAATGCGCTCTACTCTGACCAGTCTTGGTATCATTATCGGGGTGGCGGCTGTGATTGTAATGTTGGCGATTGGTAACGGAGCCCAAATTTCTATCCAAAATGAAATGCGCACCATGGGCTCTAATCTGATTATTGTTCGTTCCGGAGTTTCGACCTCCAGCGGAGCGCGCGGTGGGCACGGCTCTCAGCCAACCATGAAACTCAGTGACGGAAATGCTATTCAAGAAAAAATTCCGGCTATCAAATTGGCGGCTCCGGTTTTGAGCGAAGTGGCTCAGCTGGTGGCCGGAAACAACAACTGGTCAACCCAGATTACCGGTACCGATAATCGCAATTTTCTGATTAAGGAATGGAATTTGGCCTATGGTCGAATGTTTAGCGAAGGCGATGTCAAAAACGCCGCCAAGGTCGCAATCTTGGGGCAGACAGTTGTCAATGAGCTATTTGGCGATGTGGACCCAATTAACAAAACGGTGCGCATTAAGGGCATTCCGTTTCGAATTATCGGAGTGTTGGAAGAACGCGGTCAGAGCGGTATGGGGCAAGACCAAGATGACGAAGTGTTTATCCCCATTTCTACCGCGCAGAAAAAAGTTATGGGAGTGGATTTTCCCGACCAAGTGAAGTTTATTATTCTCCAAGCAGTTGATGCCGAAAGTACCTATACCTCACAAGAAGAAATTCGCCTCTTGCTTCGTCAACGTCACAATCTGGGTGCTAACAAAGATGACGATTTTGTGATTAGAAACCTAACCCAGATGATGGAGATGATGCAAAAATCAACCACAGTCATGACCATTTTGCTTGGCTCCATTGCCTCAATTTCTCTTTTGGTGGGTGGTATTGGTATCATGAACATTATGCTTGTATCTGTAACTGAGCGGACGCGAGAGATTGGTATCCGTATGGCGATTGGGGCCAAGTCTTGGGACATTCGTTGGCAATTCTTGATGGAGGCTTTGGTGCTTTCCCTAATTGGTGGTTTGATGGGAATTTTGTTTGGACTTCTTGGCGTACATTTAGTGAAAGCATTTACTTCGCTCACGCCAAGTGTTAATCTCCTATACATCATATTACCTTTCTCATTTGCCGGATTTGTGGGGTTGTTTTTTGGTTTTTATCCAGCCTATAAAGCATCTCTTTTAAACCCGATTAATGCTCTTCGTTACGAATAAACTTTTAAAGTTCGTATTTTGGGTTATTAGAGCCCTTTTCTACGGTCTCAGAAAATCCACGTATTTCTATATACGCTAGGATTTTCTTCGCCTTGAAAAGAACTCTACTAACCTCAAACTACGAACTTTAAGTCGTGCCAGAGGTTGAGATATTTCTTTGCTAGGATTTTGACCGCTTTGTTTTTCACGCTATAAGCCGCAAATCTTGAACTTTAAATTAAAGCCCGTATTAAAGCTCGTCTAGAGCAATTTTACGGGGTAGATGCCAATCCACGTATTTCTATATACGCTAGGATTTTCTTCGCTTTGAAAAGAACTCTACTAACCTCAAACTACGAACTTTAAGTCGTGCCAGAGTTTAGAGCTTGTCTAGCGGTTTATTAGAGCGATTTTACGGAGAACTCAACAAACCCACGTATTTCTTTATACGCTAGGATTGTCATCGCCAAAGAAATCACTCTATACGACTTATTCTCCGAACTTTAACTTAAAGCTCGTCTAGCGGGTGACTAATACAGAAATAATGTCACCCCTCGACTACGTCAGTAGTCGTCAAGGGGTCTTCGAGTTAGTTTTAATAATCGGAAGATCCCGGGACGTTTTTCTCCGAAAAACGAGGGATGACTCATTGGGTTTTACTAGTTTTTTTCTCAAAACTTATCTTTAACTTATAATGATATTTATAAGCCAATGCATGGAGATAAGAAATTTCCATTTTGCGGATATCGCCATTTTCTAAACAAAGTAAATGTTTGGTGCCGATATGCAAAATTTCTGCGGCGGTTTCGGGTGATAAGTCTTGCTCTAATCTCATATTGCGGATTTGTTCGCCAATTTCTTTGCGGCATTTCTGCCAGGCTTGGCGACGGTAATTGTGACTCATGGTTCTAAACTCCCTTTAGGTTTCTAGTTAAAAAGAAACCACCTTGATAACAATTCAAGGTGGGGAGTTAGTAACTGTATACAGAAACAGTCGACCTTCTTCGTTATGCACAAGGCATACTTATTCCGGTCGCTCCCCATTCAAGGAGCTTTCTTTCTGTATAAGGAGTTACTACACTCCGCACTCGGTTCTCCCGAGTGCAGTTAAAGCTTAATCAATATTATCAAAATTGCAAGCAAAAAAATCCCCGAAAGGTCATTTCGGGGAGGAGGTTATTTTTTGTTATCAATGATTTTGAGCGCATCTTCCAAGCTCAATTCCTTATCCTTATATTCTTTGGGAATGGCATAATTGTTCTTGCCCCACTTGAGGTAAGGTCCATAACGTCCTGAATTTAGGCTGATGTCGCCTTTATCTTTGGGGTGCTGACCAATAATCTTGCCAGCCGGACGCTCGGCAATATTTTTGAGCAATTCTTCGGCTCGCTCCAGCGTGATATTGAAGATATTATCATTGCCGGTTAAGGAGCGCGATTTGCCGCCCTGTTTAATATACTGTCCAAATTTACCGATATTGGCCTCAATTCCATTTCCAAGTTGTTTGGGCAAGTTTATCAAGATACTAGCCTGTTCCAAACTAACTTCTTCCGGACTCAAATTTTTGGGCAAAGCCACGCGTTTGGGTTTTTCGGTTGTGGCAGTAGCATCTTCGCCAAGCTGGAGATAGTGTCCATACGGGCCTTTTTTGAGATAAATCTTCAGGCCATTTTGTTCACCTAAAACTTTATCTTCACCATTATTGGCCTTTGGAGTTGCTGCAGCTTCCTCATCAGCCGTATCAACGAGCGGTTTGGTATATTTGCACTCAGGATAGTTAGAACAACCTATAAAGGCGCCAAACTTACCGAGTTTGATACTCAATCTGCCTTGTCCGCATTCGGGGCAAACTCTCGGGTCGGAGCCATCTTCACGCGGGGGGAACAGGTGATAAGACAAGGCCTCATCAATCTTGTTGATGACCTCGGTGATTTGAAGTGGCTGAACAGATTCCACCGTCTTGATGAATTTGGTCCAAAAGCCACCCAAGAGCTTTTTCCATTCCATCTGACCATTGGAAACATCATCTAAAAATTCTTCCAACTGGGCCGTAAAATCATACTCGACATATTTCTTGAAGAAGTTTTCTAAGAACACAGTTACAATGCGGCCGCGGTCTTCGGGAATGAAACGCAACTTCTCAACCCGCACATATTTGCGCTCTTGCAAAACCGCCATGATGCTGGCATAAGTGGACGGACGTCCAATGCCTAATTCTTCCAACTTTTTAACTAGGCTGGCTTCCGTATAGCGTGGGGGCGGGGTGGTGAAATGTTGTTCGGGGCGGATTTCGCCTTTGTCGACATTTTCGCCTTTTTCGACATTTGGCAAAATGCGGTTTTCGTCGTCTTCATTGTCGTCATCGCGGCTTTCTTGATATAACTTCAAGAACCCATCAAACTCAATAACCTGTCCATTGGCACGGAGCAAAATTTGCTTATCTTGCGAAATGGCATCAATAACGACCTTATCCAAAACGGCGGGGTTCATTTGGCAAGCAACGGTACGTTTCCAAATCAGCTCATATAGCTTGTGGGCATCGCTGTCAAGTTTACCCTCGAGCTTTTTGGGGGTATCGGAAACGTGTGCCGGACGAATAGCCTCGTGAGCTTCTTGTGCGTTTTTGGACTTGGTTTTATATTCTTTGGCGGTCTTGGGCAGATAAGCCTCGCCAAAATATTTGACAATGGCTTCACGGCAGGCGGCAATGGCTTCTTCTGACAAGTTTACCGCGTCGGTACGCATATAAGTAATATGTCCGTCTTCATAGAGCTTTTGGGCAATCTGCATGGTCTTCTTGGCCGAAAAACGCAGCTTGCGTGCAGCTTCTTGTTGCAAAGTAGAAGTGGTGAACGGGGGAGCCGGATAGCGATTGGCTTTTTTGCGTTCCACATTATCAATGCTAAAGTTTTGAGCCTCAATCTTGGCTTTGGCTTCCATGGCTTTGGCCTCGGTGTTGAGGTCAAATTTTTCTAGTTTCTTGCCATCCAAATTAATCAGATGTGAGCGAATCAGTGCCTGCTTTGAGGTGAGCAAGTCAACATCAATGGTCCAATATTCTTCAGATTTGAACTTTTCAATTTCGGTTTCGCGGTCGCAGACCAAGCGCAAAGCCACTGACTGTACGCGACCAGCCGATTTGGAGCCGGGGAGTTTGCGCCACAAAACCGGAGATAAAGTGAACCCCACCAGATAATCCAATGCGCGGCGCGCCATGTAGGCCGAAACCAAGTTATTGTCAATTTGGCGGGGATTTTGAATGGCCTCGGTCACGGCTTTTTTGGTGATTTCGTGAAAGACGACGCGTTCAATTTTCTTGTCTTTGATTTTTTTACGCGCGGTCAGTTCTTCCAAAATATGCCAAGCAATAGCTTCTCCTTCTCTATCCGGGTCGGAGGCGAGGACAATCGTGTCGGCATCTTTAACAGCTGCAATAATATCGTTGAGGTGCTTTTTGCCGCCGGGGCTTAACTCCCAGCTCATGGCAAAATCTTCATCGGGCTTAACGGAGCCGTCTTTGCTAGGCAAGTCGCGGATATGACCAAAGCTGGCTAAAACTTTGTAGTCGCTTCCAAGGTATTTGTTGATGGTTTTGGCTTTGGCCGGAGACTCTACAATAACTAATTTCATTGTTCTTCTACTCTGTTAAAGTTTCCTATTTTATCAACGCAACTTTGTTGCCGGGTTGGCGCTCAATTCTGCCGCTTAGTTCTAATTCTAATAATGCCAGTGAGACCGTGGCGGCATCTTGTCCGGTTTTTCTGATAATCTCATCAACCAAGGTGCCCTCGCGGCTCAGACAATCAATAATCGAAGAAGTTTCGCTCTGCTTAATATTATCATTATCAGTGCTTGCTTCTTTTAGATTATCCTTTGCCGGATAATCGGCATTTTTTTGCAACTTGTCAACATATTCTATTAACTGTTGTTGTTTTTCGGGATTGAGATGACTCAAAATATCCTCGGCAGATTCCGCTAAAATCGCGCCTTCCTTGATTAATTTGTTGGGGCCTAGTGCGCGGGCATCTTGTGGAGAACCAGGAACTGCAAAAATATCTTTGCCTTGTTCTAAGGCTAGTCGGGCGGTAATCAGCGAGCCGGAATGAGTGGTGGCCTCAACTACCAGCGTACCTTGCGTGATTGCCGAAACTAAACGGTTGCGACGCGGAAAGTTTTGAGCTTGGGGTTCGGTGCCGAGTGGAAACTCCGACACAATCGCGCCTTGTTCGCAAATTTGTTCATATAATTGGCGGTTTTCCGTAGGGTAGGGGACATCTACTCCCGTTCCTAAAACGGCTAAAGTGGCGCCTTTTTGATTGCACGCATACATGGCTCCTTTATGAGCAGCCGAATCGATACCGCGCGCCATGCCGGAAACCACCAAAACGCCGTTATTAGTGAGGTCATAGGCAATATGAGAGGCAGTTTTGCGCCCATTTATCGAGGCATTGCGCGCACCAACAATAGCCAAGGCGGCGGGGGCTTTGAGCAAATCTAATCGGCCGCGTACATATAGAATCGGCGGTGCATCGTTAATTTGCTTGAGGTCATGTGGATATTCTTCATCAAAAATGCTGATGATATGAATGTTTTTGGAGCGGGCGAGCTCACATTCTCTTTGCGCCTGCGCTTTGGAAAACAGTCGGTATTTGGGCAAGCTTGGCAGAGCTTCTAAGGCATTATCCAAACTGCGATAACGCACTAAAAGCTTGTAAAAAGTTACCGGCCCGACGTTTTCTGAGTTAATCAGTTGCAGGCACTTGATGAGCTCGGCCTCTTGTATCATTTTTTCTTCTTAAAAGAAATTTTGCTTTCTTCACCTTTAATTAGTCTTGCAATGTTGCCGCGGTGGCGAACCAATACCAACAAGGCTATCAGGCTATAAAAAATCGCATTGACCGGAGAGGCAAAGAAAAAGGCATAAACCGGAACCATGACTGCTGCCGTAATGGCCGAAAGTGAGGAATAGCGAGTGGTGAAGGCAACAAACAACCAGGTCAGCAAGGCAAGGCCAGCCACTTCAGGCGCCGTGGCTAAGAAAAATCCGAAGGCTGAGGCCACGCCTTTGCCGCCTTTGAACTTGAGCCAAATCGGGAAATTGTGCCCCAAAATGGCGGCAGTACCGGCTATCAAGCCGCCAAAAATGGCGGTGCTGGTCAGATTATTGCAGAAAAACATTTCATTTGAGGGTACGACGTAAAGCGCAATCAAGGCGGCAACGCCGGCTTTTGAAGCATCGCAAATTACGGTCAACAAGGCCAACCCCCAGTGTCCGGTGCGCAAGACGTTGGTGGCGCCGATGTTTCCGGAGCCGATTTTTCTGATATCTCCTAATCCGGCTAAGCGAGTGATAACCAGTCCAAAGGGAATGGAACCTAATACATAACCCCCAAGGGCGCATAAAATAAAAGTCGTGGTCAAATCCATGGTATTATATCCTTCTGATTTTTGCTGTTTTTATCTTTGTAAAACTTTAAGCTAAGTTTTTCAACCTTATTTTTGGCGGTGAAGATAACTTCTCTGTGCGGTTTTTTTTATAGTAAAAGTGTAAGAAACTTGATGACAAAATGCTAAAAGCCGTTAATATGGAAAAAAATTGTTATCAAGAGGAATCATGAAACCTAAATATAAAAGAATCTTGCTCAAGCTCTCAGGCGAGGGGTTGATGGGAGATAAAAGTTTCGGAATGTCGGCTGAGGTGATTAAAAGCTTGGCTAGGCAAATTAAAGATGTGTATGAAGCCGGGGTCGAGGTTTGTTTGGTGGTTGGCGGCGGTAATATCTTTCGTGGCGCTAAAGAGGCCTCTCAAGGTATGAACCGTACGGTGGCTGACCAGGTCGGTATGATGGCAACGGTGATGAATGCGCTCTATCTGCAAAATGCGTTGGAAGAAATCGGGGCGGAAGTGCGGGTGCTTTCTGGTCTCAATATTCCTGATGTGTGCGAGCATTATGTGTATCGCCGTGCGTTGCGCCATTTGGAGAAAAAAAGGATCATTATCTTTGCGGCTGGAATCGGTAATCCGTTCTTTACTACCGATACGGCGGCGGCCCTTCGAGCCTCGGAAATGCAATGTGAGGTTATTCTGAAAGCAACTCAGGTGGATGGTGTGTATGATGCCGATCCTAAAAAGAATCCTCAAGCTAAAAAGTTTGAGGTAGTCGATTATGACGAAGTAATCAATCGTCAGCTCAAAGTTATGGATACTGCCGCAGTGGCTTTGGCGCGCGAAAATAATATTCCTGTGGTGGTGTTTGCGCAAAGTGCTCCCGATGCGCTGATGAAAGCCGTATGCGGGGAAGGAAGTTTTACGATAATTAAACGTGAGGTACAATAATGTCTGAATTTGATGCAATTAAATCTGATGCCAAAACCAGAATGGACAAGACTTTGGAAACGCTTAAAGCCGATTTTTCGGGGCTTAGAGCCGGACGTGCTCATGCCAGCTTGCTTGATGGGATTATGGTTGAGGCTTATGGAAGTATGTCTCCGCTTTCTCAAGTGGGAACTATCAGTGTGCCAGATGCGCGCACTCTCTCAGTTAGTGTTTGGGACAGAAGTATGGCTAAAGCCGTCGAAAAGGCTATTCGCGAATCTGATTTGGGTTTGAATCCGGCTTCTGATGGCCAACTTATTCGTATCCCCATTCCGCCGCTCAGCGAAGAACGCCGCAAAGAGTTGGTTAAGGTGGCAGGAAAGTATACCGAATCGGCTAAAGTGGCAGTGCGTAATATTCGTCGTGATGCACTCGATGGAATCAAAAAACTCAAAAAAGATAATCTGATTTCTGAAGATGAAGAAAAAAGATTTGAAAATGAAGTGCAGAAACTAACTGATGAAGCTATCAAAAAAGTTGATGAACTTCAGGCTACTAAAGAAAAAGATATTTTGCAGGTATAGGCTAAAAACGGACGGGTGTTCTGCCACTTATATAACGGTGGCAGAATTTTTGAGTCAATTTAGCGTTTATGAGGACTGTTTTGAGTAATAAGGAAACACAACAATTACAACATATTGCCATTATTATGGATGGTAACGGGCGGTGGGCCGCAAAACGCGGAATGCCACGCTCTTTTGGGCACAAAAAAGGTGCTGAACGAGTTAAAGAAGTGGTGCAGGCGGCCGGTGAACTCGGGGTTAAATATCTGACTTTGTATGCTTTTTCGACCGAAAATTGGCAGCGTAGTCCAGATGAAGTCAATGATTTGATGGATTTGTTGCGCCAGTATCTCAAAAGCGAACTTTCAGAATTGCAAAAAAATGGAGTGCGAATCGTTTTTATCGGTGAACGCGAAATGTTGCCGGCAGATATTCGTTCCTCAATGCGTCGTTTGGAAGATGACACCAAAAATAATGCTAAAATGACGGTGTGTATTGCACTGAGTTATGGTTCTCGTCAAGAAATTTTGCAGGCAGTTAGAAAAATTGCTACTTTGGCAAAACGTGGCGATATCAAACCAGAAGAAATTGATGATAAAATGTTTTCTGATATGCTCTATACTCAAGAGATTCCGGATCCGGATTTGGTGATACGAACCAGTGGTGAGCAACGACTGAGCAATTATCTTTTATGGCAAGTGGCTTATGCTGAGTTCTATTTTTCTGAAGTGTTGTGGCCGGATTTTGACCGAGCTGAGCTTGAAAAAATTATTGAGAACTTTAACAAACGGGAGAGAAGATATGGAAAAGCGTAATTTTGGAAGTTTGGGGCTGAGAGCTATTTCTTCACTGGTGATGGTGCCGGTAGTGGTGGCTTCGGTCTATTTTGGAGACCCGTTTTGGTTCTTGCTGCTTCTTCTAATCGGGGCGATGTTGTCTTGGGAATGGAGCACGATGATTAAAACCAATAATCCGGCTCTCTATGCTACTATTTATACGCTTTGTATGGTGGTTTCGGTGATGTTTCCTCTATCTTTGCTCTGGATGGTTATTATCTTGGCAGCCGGAATTTTAACTGCCTATAAGGCCAGAAAAGAAGAACACCCCAGACTCCTAATTTTGGGCGTGCCCTACATTTCTTTGGGTATTGGTACCATGATGTGGATTTATCAGATGACTGATTGGGTCGGAGTTATGTGGTTGATTTTGGCGGTTTGGAGTGTTGATGTCGGCGGATATATTGTCGGAACTTCGCTTAGAGGTCCAAAGCTTGCTCCTAAAATTAGTCCGAACAAAACTTGGTCTGGCTTAATCGGTGGGGTGCTCTTAGCCGGTGTGGTTTGCGGATCATTTTGCTATTATCTTGGGTTGCGGAATAACCCGCTTTGGATATTGGTTGGTGGAGCAATGGCTTTGGCTGTGGTGGCTCAAATTGGTGATCTGTTCGAATCGGCAATCAAGCGTCGTTTGGGCTTGAAAGATTCCAGCAACTTAATTCCCGGACATGGCGGAGTATTTGACCGTATTGATGGCTTGCTCTTGGCTGCTCCGGTACTCTACTTGGTGATTATTCTATTATAAATAAGGTAAGGGTTTATAAAGATGGATTGGCTGATTAATCTCTTTTATTATTTAGTGCCGTTTTTGGTTCTGCTCGGTATTTTGGTGTTTGTGCACGAGCTGGGACATTTCTTGGTGGCTCGCTCTTGCAGGGTAAAAGTCGAAGAATTTTCAATCGGATTTGGTCGCGAAATCTGGGGCTTTAATGACAAACATGGGACCCGTTGGAAAATCGCACTCATTCCTTTGGGCGGTTTTGTAAAAATGTTAGGCGATGCTGATGCCAGCAGCACAGCTCCGGGAGAAGAAGCTCAATCCCTCTCTGAAGAAGAAAAGAAACATTCTTTCTTGTTCCAACCCCCATCAAAAAAATTGGCAATTGCGGTGGCAGGGCCGGCGGCAAACTATATCTTTGCCATTTTGGTGTTTATGGGGATTTTCTACTTTATGGGCAAAATGACCTTCCCACCAATTATTGGTGAAGTGGTTGAAGGTGGTGCGGCTGCTCAAAGCGGTATGATGGTTAATGACCGCGTGCTCGCTATCAATGGTCAAAAAGTGGAATCATTTACCGATTTGCAGCGCGAAGTTGACTTGATTACTGATGGCAAAGCTGTACTCGACATTGAACGTGATGGTAAGCCACTTACACTGACCGTGATGCTCAAAGAAACCGAAATTGAAGGTGCTGATGGTAAAAAAATCACTAAGGCTATGCTCGGGGTTCGTTCGGTGAATGTGGTGGAAGTCCAAAAAGAAGATTTATCACTATGGCAAGCTTTCAGAAATGCTGTCGATGAAACTTGGACAATTACCGATGCTACGTTACGCGGAATCGGCCAAATGTTGACCGGACGCAGAAATGCAGATGATGTGGGGGGAGTTATTCGGATTGCGGAAATGACCGGAGATATTTCAAAACAGCACAGTTTGATGAGTTTTTTGGTCTTTATGGCTTTGTTGTCAATTAATCTTGGGTTGCTCAATTTATTCCCTATTCCGGTTTTGGATGGTGGACAAGTCTTGATTTGCTTAATCGAAATTATCACCCGTCGCGAAATGAACGAAAACGTCAAAGAATATATGTTCAAAATCGGGTTGGCTCTGATTTTGGCCTTGCTGGTGTTTGCAACGTGGAATGATTTGACTCATTTATTTGACAGATGGTTCGGAAAAGATTAAAACTAAAAAAAGTTTTTATTATGAAGGAAAGTGACCGATGAAAAAAATTGGTATGTTGGGACTAACTGTTTCTTTGTTGATGTCTACTGCAGTTAATGCTGCCGATGTCTATGTGAAAGGGATTAATATCTCGGGTTTGCAAAGAGTAGAACAAGAAACTGTACTTTCGTATGTAGATATCCAAAATGACCAGAATGTGTCGCAGGAAAAATTGGACGAGGCCTTAAAACAACTTTATGCTACCGGTTTGTTTACTGATGTTTCGTTCAATGTTGACGGGGGAAATGTCCTTAATATCAAGGTGGTCGAAAATCCGATTGTAAACAAACGTGCTTTTGATGGTAATGATGCCATCAGTGATGAAATGTTGGAAACAGAAGTCCAACTCGGGCCTCGCTCAATCTATTCTCGTGCAAAGGTGCAAGAAGACGTTCAACGTATTTTGGAAGTCTATAAGCGGGCAGGGCGTTATGCTGCGGTGGTGGAACCCAAAATTATTAAACGGGATCAAAATCGTGTTGATTTGATTTATGAAATCGATGAAGGACCAGAAGCTAAAATCAGCAAAGTTAACTTTGTTGGCAATAAACACTATTCTGATGACGACTTGCAAGAAGAAATTATGAGCAAGGAAAGCCGTTGGTATCGTATCTTTTCGGCTAAAGAGAATTATGATGCCGAAAAAACTAATTATGATAAAGAATTGTTGCGTCGTTTCTACCTTAGACGCGGTTATGCCGATTTTCGGGTGGTTTCGGCGATGGGGGAATTGAGCCCTGATAAGACATCTTTTGTACTTAACTATGTCTTAGATGAAGGTACTAGATACAAAGTTAATAAAATTGATGTGGTTTCAGCTCTTTCTGATGTTAAAGTTGAGCCCTTGTTTGAAGAAGTGACTTTTGAAACCGGAGATTGGTATAATGCTGAAGCCGTCGATAAGTCTGTAGAGGCTTTAACCGAGGAACTGGGTAAAAAAGGTTTTGCCTTTATTGAGGTTACACCCGAACTTGTCAAAAATACACAAACCGGCGAGATTGATGTTATCTTCCACATTATGGAAGGTGAGCGCGTATTCATTGATAAAATCAATATTACGGGCAATACCAGAACCGAAGATCAGGTTATTCGCCGCGAATTTAGAATTGATGAAGGCGATGCATTTAACACTGCCAAACTTAAGGCATCTCGCCGTAATGTGGAAAATCTGGATTACTTTAGCAAAGTTGATATCCAGACTGTACCCAAAGATGATAATAAAGCAGATATCAATGTTAAAGTTGATGAAAAATCAACCGGATACTTTAATGTCGGTGTTGGATACTCAACCGTTAACGGAGCTTTGGTTCGAACCGGTGTGGTTGAAAACAACTTCCAAGGTAAAGGTCAACAACTTGGTTTGGACTTGGCTGTTTCTCAGCGTACACAAGAATATGATGTCAGCTTTACCGAACCATACTTCTTGGGTCGCCGCTTAAGTGCCGGTGTGGATTTGTTCCGAACCGAGGAAGACTATCAAGATGAAGGGTCTTATGATAGCGAAACTACCGGTGGTCGTTTGCGCTTGGGTTGGAACTATACTGATGATTTGTCGCAGCAGTTCCGCTACACTTTGCGCCAGGACAAAATTGCAAATGTTGATAACGATTCTTCTAAATATATCAAAGCAGAAGAAGGAACTAGCACCGGTTCAGTAGTTGGTCAAACGTTAGTTTATGATAAACGCGATAGTGCTATTAACCCCAAAGAAGGCTATTATCTCTCCTTTGGTAATGATGTGGCTGGTCTTGGTGGCGATGAAAAATATCTGCGTTTTGACACCAAAGCTTATCAGTATTATACCATGGCGGATTACTACACCTTAAAACTGTTCTTAAATGCCGGATATATCGTTGGTTATGGTGGCGAAGATGTTCGCTTATCTCAGCGTTATTATCTCGGTGGTTCTAATATGCGTGGTTTTGAGTTTGCCGGTATCGGTGCTCGTGATAAATACACGAACGATGCTTTAGGTGGTAACTGGATGCTTTATACCGGTTCGGAACTGATGTTCCCAATCGGACTAGACGAGGTGGGGGTTCGCGGACGTACCTTTGTTGATGTTGGTATGCTTGGCAAACCAGACGGTATTAACAGCCGAGATGTTGAATATTCTTCATCTCCGCGAGTTGCAGCCGGTTTTGGTTTCCAATGGCTGTCGCCGATGGGGCAAATCGATATTGACTTTGCCTTCCCGATTGTCAAAGAAAAATATGACGAGACAGAGGTGTTCCGGTTGAATTTCGGCACACGCCTATAAAAGGTCATATTTTGGGTTATTAGAGCGATTTTACGGAGAACTCAACAAACCCACGTAGGTCTATCTACGCTAGGGTTTGTTTCGCTCCTAGAAATCACTCTACTAACCTCAAACTCTGACCTTTTAATAAAAGTTCGTATTTTGGGTTATTAGTTTAGTGGGTCTCGAAAAATTCATGTAGCTCTATCTACACTAAAATTTTTCTCGCCCTAAAAACTACTCTACTAAATCCACTATCCGAACTTTGAAGGTCGTATTTTGGGTTATTAGAGCGATTTTACGGAGAACTCAACAAACCCACGTAGGTCTATCTACGCTAGGGTTTGTTTCGCTCCTAGAAACTACTCTACTAACATCAAACTCCGAACTTTAAAGTTCGTATAATGGTCGTCTAATACAGAAATGTCGGATATTTTGCTCCAATCGTGTAGGTTTATCTACACTCAGTCGCAAAATTCCTAATTTCTTATTATACGACTCATTCTCCGAACTTTAATTTAAAGCTCGTGTTATGGGTTATTAGGGCGATTTTATGCGTGGGGGGCAGGGTAATAGTATTCCGTCTGGAGCGGCCTAATTGTTATTCCATTTATAAGAGAGGGACAATACATATGGTTGATATACGATTTTACAAAAATAAAGGGCCTTTAACTTTGGCACAAGTGGCAGAGATTTGTGAGGCAGAGCTGATTGATGCCTCTAAATCCGCAGAAACGATTGCCGATTTGGCCTCAATGGAAAAAGCAACCAGCCAAGATATTTGTTTTTTCTTTGATAAAAAAGCTAAAGCAAAAGCTTCTGAAATGAAGGCAAAGGCTTGTATTTCAACCAATGAGTTGAAAGAGTTTGTCCCTTCTCATGTGATTGTGTTGGTGTGCAATGATCCCAAACTTGCCTCCTTAAAACTCAATGAAGCCTTATATGAACTCAATGTTCCTAAACCGCAAATTGCCGCTTCAGCTCATATCAATCCGCAAGCAACTCTTGGCGAAAATTGCTATGTTGGTGAAAATGTGGTAATAGCCGCCGGAGTTAAAATAGGTAATAACTGCCGGATTGAGGCAAATGCGGTGATTGATGAAAACTGCGTTATTGGTGATAACTGTCGCATTGGGGTAGGGGCGCATATATCCTACTGTCTGATGGGAAATAACTGCTATATTTTCAGCGGGGCACGGATTGGGCAAGATGGTTTCGGATTTATGATGATTAACGGCCAACATAAACGTATTCCGCAACTTGGACGAGTAATCATCGGTAATGATGTGGAAATCGGGGTCAATGCTTGTGTTGACCGTGGTGCTCTTGATGACACAATTATTGGCGATGGTTGTCGGATTGATAATTTGACCCAAGTGGCGCACAATGTTGTACTAGGCCGCGGTTGCATTTTGGTTTCCCAAGTCGGTATTGCCGGTAGCACACATCTTGGTGATTATGTGGTTCTTGGTGGCCAGGTGGGTTTAGCTGACCATATTAACATTGGCAGCGGTACCCAAATTGCAGCTCAATCTGGCGTTATGAGTGATATTGGCCCCGGCGAGGTAATGATGGGGTATCCGGCTGTGCCAATTAAACAATTTATGCGTCAAACTGCTTTCATACAAAAATCTGTAAAAAAATAAATTTTAATTTAAACTTAAAGTGAGGAACTTAAATGTCTGAAAATAAAGTATATACTACAGAAGAAATTATGGAATTGTTACCGCATCGGTATCCGTTTTTTCTGGTGGATCGTTTAACTGTCGAAGAACCGGGAGTTAAAGGTGTGGGGCTTAAAAATGTAACCATGAATGAAGAATTTTTCCAGGGGCATTTTCCAGGTAATCCGGTAATGCCGGGGGTGCTGCAAATTGAAGCTATGGCCCAAACTGCCGGTGCTTTGGTTTTGGCTGGAATGCAAGATTTGGCGGATAAAAAGCCTGGTGTTTTCTTTATGTCAATTGACGGTGTTAAATTCCGTAAACCGGTAAAACCCGGCGATCAACTGATGATGCACGTGGAAAAAATTAAAGAACGTGGCAAAGTATTTGTCTTCAAAGGGGAAAGCCGTGTTGATGGCAAAGTCGTTTCTGAAGCCGAATTTACAGCGATGATTGTGATGTAATTTACCATGCTACTTAATATAATAACAGCCCCGGAATGTGGGGCTGTTTTTTTATTTTAACTATTTTTTATAAGCGGCGCGACGAATGCGGTCATTAATGGCCAAGCCTAATCCGCTGTTGGGAATTGGTGACATGGCAATCCCACTATATCCCGTTTGCGAATCGGCATATCTCATAAAAGAAAATAAGTTGGCAGCAGCCTCACGAGTGTCTCCCGTCGGGCTCAAATTTATGTTTGCGCCCTTAACATCTCCAAAACCGATAAAAAATTCACCCTCCAAAGGTGTTTCGACATTAATTCTCATCTGATGCGAGGGAGCATAGTGTTTGAGCATTTGTCCAGGTGAGCTGGGCAGGTCAGGATTGCCATGAGAAATCAGAACTTTTTCATTTAAAAAATCTTCCAATTCTTCCAAGCTTAATCCGCCGGCTCTTAGCAAAACTACATGTGGACCGGTAACATCAATGATAGTAGATTCAACCCCCACTTTGCATGCTCCACCGTCTAAAATCATATCTACCTTATTGCCTAAGCTCTCATACACGTGCTGAGCTGTAGTTGGGCTAATGGTTTGTGATTTGTTGGCCGAAGGAGCCACAATCGGAATACCGCTCTTTTTTATCAGCTCTAATGCTACCGGATGGTTGGGCATTCTAACCGTGATAGTACGCAATCCGGCACAAGCTAAATCAATGGCATCATTAGTATCATTCTCAAAACGGGGGAGGACAAAAGTAAGCGGGCCGGGCCAATACCTTTTAGCCAAAGCCATAACTCGACTATCGGTCTTGGCGTAGGTGGGTAAAAAGTCTAACTCGGCAATGTGTGAAATCAGCGGGTTGAACGATGGTCTACCTTTAGCCGCAAAAATGTTAGCCACGGCCTTAGGGTTATAGACATTTGCGCCGAGACCATACACTGTTTCGGTGGGCATAGCAACTAAGCCTCCGTTTTGGATAACCTCGGCTGCTTGAGAAATATTAGATGATGTTGCTTCATAGATATTGTTCATAATTTACTCTTTGTATACTTATCTTACGCTATTGTAAAGAGTGAAAATGAGGAGAATCGTCAATGGTGATGATTATATTCAAATCTGCCGGGCAGAAACCGGATGGTCTTGAGCTTACCTTAAGTGCAATTGGAGAAGAGACCGGAAGGATTTTGTTGCGCGATTATACCAACCAGCAAGAAGACTTGTGTCTGGAAGCTGCGGACTTTGATGATGATGTAATCTGTCGTATTGCCTTGGGGGCGGAGCTAGAGGACTATCGTTTTGATAAATATGCTAAACTTGCACCGCAAGATTATCCTAAACTTGAAACTATTACCTTTAAGGTGAAAAATCCACTCGAGATGCGTTTAAAATATGAGCCTTATGCCGCGCTGGCTAATGCAATACGCTTTGCTCGTGATTTGTTTAATGAACCGGAAAGTTTGTACCAGACTGAGCAATATTTTTTTGAAATCAAACGTCTGGAATATCTGAATCTCTATTTTAAGGATTTGGGTGATGGTTTGGTGATGCTTGAGTGGAAAGCGGAAAGTTCTTCTTGTGAGCCGTTGGTGTTGGTGGCTAAAAACCGTAAGGCTACTGCGATTGGAGCCGGACTAATGAAAGCAGTGGCTTTGCAGAGGCTGCCTCTTTCGATACGGGCATATTTGAAAATTGAAGGTGAGCTTGATGATTTTTTAATTCCTCATCCTATATTCATAAAACCAGATTTATTAACCGATGAGGAAGCTGCAAAAGAATTGCGAAAATTATATGAGCATATTAAAGGAGAGTTATGATGCGTAAAGATGAGAGAATTGCACGTTTGGCGGAGAATTTGATTAAAAATTCGGTCAAACTCAAAAAAGGTGAGCAAATTTATATTGAGGCAATCGGGCTTTCGACCATGCCGTTGGTGCAAGAGTTGGTCAAAGCAGCAACCAAAGCCGGTGGAGTGCCTTTTTATTATTTTAATGAACAATCTTTGCAAAAAGAGTTTATTGAAAACGCCTCAGTGCCTCAGATGAAAGCCCAAGCGGAGATACACAAACAACTAATGTCAAATTCTCAAGCTTATATTGGGGTGAGAGGTAATGATGATTTGTTTAAAATGTCTGCTGTCGATCCTGAAAAAATGAATAATTATCAGAAATATTATTGGAACCCGGTGCATTCGGAAATTAGAGTGCCGAAAACCAAATGGTGTGTATTACGTTATCCAAACTCGGCTTTTGCGGCAATGTCTAAAATGGCGTTGGAAGAGTTTGAAGATTTTTATTTTGATGCTTGTTTGGTGGATTATGTAAAAATGGGACAGGCGATGAAACCGCTCAAAAAGCTGATGGATAAAACCAAAAAAGTGCGGATTGTGGCGCCGGGAACCGAAGTGGAATTCTCTATTGCGGGGTTAAAATCAATTATATGTGATGGCAAAATGAATATTCCTGACGGAGAAGTCTATACGGCACCGGTGAAAGATTCTATTAACGGGGTTATTCAGTTTAATACCGACACCACATATTTGGGTACAGTATTCTCTAATATTCGTTTGGAATTTAAGGATGGCAAAATCGTTGAGGGACACTCAATGATAAATGATGATAAATTCCAGAAAATTTTGAATATTGATGAGGGGAGCCGCTATATGGGCGAGTTTGCGCTTGGGGTTAACCCATATGTTACTCAGCCGATGCTGGATATTTTGTTTGATGAAAAAATCAGCGGCTCATTCCATATGGCTATCGGTAACTCCTATGAAGACGAAACTAACAATGGTAATAAATCTGCAATCCACTGGGATTTGGTGCAAATGCAAGATGCTGAACATGGCGGCGGCGAAATCTTTTTTGATGATGTCTTAGTGCGCAAAAACGGTCGGTTTGTTTTGCCGGATTTAATCGGGCTGAACCCTGAAAAGCTTAAATAAGCTATGAAAAAGCCCCTCAAATGAGGGGCTTTAATCTTTTTAGCGCTGATGTTCCATGAGTTGTTTGATATGAGCTTTGTAGTGTGCATTGCGGTCTTTGCTGTTAATAATAGCGGTATTAATGCTATCTTCATTACGCAAATGCTCTAAATCTTTTTCCGGTAACAACGATAAGCGTTCACATTCTTTGATAAACTCTAAACGAATATGGGTATCAATTTTAGAACTTGCATTTGGGGTTTTGAGCCAAGCTTGAAACTCAGGATTATCGGCTCCATATCTACTTCCGACTTTGGCGGCGGCAACTAAAGAAGCTCTTGTCTCAATAGCACGGCGAGTGGCACCATCGTGTTGTGTGAAAGCAGAATTATCTCCTTCGGATTTATAATAACGTACATATTTGTTACCGTTTTCTGTGGGGTAACGTTTAAATTCTCTAGGCATTTAACTCTCCATAAAAATTAAAATTATGAGCTTATTGTAATAATTTTATGAGGAGAGTCAAAAGGCGGCTGATTTAATCAACAAAAAACTGCAAAAATTACGCTGTTTGCGCTTGATTTAGTCCCAAATATGGAGAGGAAAAAGAAAAAATCGGTTAAAAAGAAAAACGAATCGGCAACATATATAATAAAAACTCCGCCGAAGCGGAGTTTGGAAATGTAAAAACGAATCGATAATTTTAGTATTCGGGGATGATTCTCGAATATGAAACATTGTGGATTCGTTCCATCTTTCTTCGCAGCTGAATATCCAACTCACACAAGCAAGGCGAACCTTGATGAGTATTGACCATCCAGTAACGATTTTGAAATTTAAACTCTTCTCCAACTTTAAATTTGCGGAGAGAGCGTTTTTTCAAGTTAAGACTAAAGTCTTGTTCGAATACCGGATAGAAGTGCTCCGGATGTTCAATGTTTCCGGCTGCCCAGACAAAGGTCAACAGTTGGTTTGTTTCTTTGTCAATTACCCCACAGAGGTTGTAGGGCTTTTCGGTGAGCTTTAGTTCTTCAACTTCACTTGCGTTGAGGACTTCCGTGTATCCACGGATGATTAGCGAAGATGAAGGACGACCGTGGGTTGAAATCTTTATCGGGCTATAGCGATAAAGGTGCCCTTGATGCAAAAAGACCTGGCCGCCAACTAATGTGCGGTAGCCGCTGAGCGGTTGGTCGAGCATCTGATGAGAATTTGCCTTGGTGCTGAGGGCGTAAACTCCCATATAGGAGTAATACCATCCTAAAGTTTTGCCGTCTTTGGAAAGTACCAGAGAAACGGCATTTCCTGTGAATGTAAAACCTTGTTCCTTGAAATAACGAACCGCCTTTTCGCGGGTCAAAAACAATGATAACGCTGCCATAATATTTAATTTAAATGTTATAAAAATTTTTATTTGCACCTAATGTACAAAAAAATAGACTTAAAAGCAAGTAAAAAATGAATTATGGCCAAAATTCTGCAAAAAATGCTTGCCTTCTGAGAAGAATTGTGCTACTACACCCAGCAAACAGTATTTATTTTATTAATTTTTAATTTTTTTTTATTATGGCTAAAAAGTTAAATTCAGAAGAACGTGCAGAGATTATACAAATTGCAAGTTGGGGAGTATATCACAGCGGTGATGTTATGGCTTATAATGCCAGCGTTGGTTGTTTCCAGCCGGTCGAGAGCTTTATACTCCAGAATATTCCCGAAGTTGATGCATTAATGGTTATCGGCGGTTATCCTCGTCCGATTGTCCATGCGGCAAAGATACTCAATGCTTATCAAGATAAATATGGCAAATTGCCAGAGTTTATGACGGTAGGCGCCGGTCCTAACAAAGGACAAATGCTGGTAGATAGTGTTAATGTCTTGACCGAAGACGCATTGATTATGATGGGGTTCAATCCTGATTGGGTGAAAAAAAATCATATTCACTCAGAGGGAAATAACACACTTGCTACTATTGCCGAGATTAAGCAGATTGTAGTGCATTCGGTAGCAATGCGTTTCCAAAATCGACCTCGTATCGCAGTGGTTACTGAACCTGGATACTTGTTACGCTTGGCGCAGGAATTGTCTTTTTATATTCCTGAATATGAATTTATATACTACGAAACTCCCGTGACCAAAGACAAAAAACGTACTTTTGATTGCGAAAGTTTTGATGGTTATGGCGCCGATATCATTTTGGCTTGTGCTTGGCAATCTATGCATGAGTGGAATGAGAAGCGCTTACCTCTTACTACAGAAAAAATGAAATCAGCGCCAACTGTTGAACAAATACGCAAATTTGTCGGGTTAGGCTATTGTTTTTATATGACCCCTGAAATGCTTGAGGAGCTGGGGTATAGTGATGAGGAAATTTATCTGATGCATGAAACCAGATATAAAGAAGTGTTGGGTGTTGATGCCAGTGGTTTGAAAGTTTCTCAACCAATGCCTGATGCAGATACCAAAGTCTTTATGGAAAAGGTATCGAGGTTGATTGCAGAGGTAAAAAAATAAACTTTCTAAATTTGCTTTTTTTGTGGGGGCAGTCTGTTGAGAAACAGGCTGTCTTTTTTTGCAATAAAAAAACTCCTCGGAATTTTCCGAGGAGTTTTTTGTTTGTCAGAGGTTACTTATTCACCAATTTTGAACTCAGACATATGTTCTAACAGAGAGCGTTTTTCATTTACATTCTCTTGAGCCTTGTTGAGCAAGGTTTCATAGCGTTCCGGATTTTGTTTGTTGACAATCTGGAAACGAGTTTCGTTAGACATATAGTCGGACAGCGGTTTGCTCGGCGCTTTTGAATCCAACATCAGAGGAGCTTTGCCTTCTTTGATGTTTTCCGGATTGTAACGATAAAGCGGCCAGCTGCCGGTCTCAACAGCGTTCTTCTGGTGAGCTAAACCATCGGCTAAGTTAAAGCCCTGAGCAATGCAGTGCGAGTAAGCAATGATGATGGAAGGTCCATCATAAGCCTCAGCTTCGTTCATGGCTTTGATAACTTGTGCATCGTTGGCACCAAAAGCAACTTGAGCAACATAGACATTGCCATAAGACATAGCAATCATACCCAAGTCTTTCTTCGGCAAGGCCTTACCGGCAGTGGCAAATTTAGCAGATGCACCCATCGGGGTAGCTTTAGACTGCTGTCCGCCAGTATTAGAATATACACCGGTATCCATTACCAAGATGTTGATGTTGCGGCCAGATGCAATAGCGTGGTCCAAACCGCCGAAGCCAATATCATATGCCCAGCCGTCACCACCTAAGATCCATACAGATTTCTTAATCAGGTAGTCGGCCAGTTTATCCAAGTGTTTAGCCTCAGGAGTGTTGATACCGGCGAGTTTTTCGCGCAGTGCTTTAACATTGTCGCGTTGTTCGTCAATTTCAACATCGGTTGACTGCGGGTTGTTCAAGATTTTTTCTACCAACTCAGCACCAATCTTGTCTTTCAAACCATTCAACAGGTCTTTGGCAAAATGGGTTTGTTGGTCGATGGAAAATCTCATACCCAAGCCAAACTCGGCGTTGTCTTCAAACAAAGAGTTTGCCCAAGCCGGACCATGACCTTTTTCGTCTTTGGCATAAGGGGTGGTCGGCAAGTTACCAGAGTAAATTGAAGAACAACCGGTAGCGTTGGCAACAACCATGCGGTCACCAAACAACTGAGTCAACAATTTGACATACGGAGTTTCACCGCAGCCGGCGCAGGCACCAGAGAACTCAAACAGCGGCTGAATAAGCTGTGTGGTCTTGGGCAGGTTCTTAACTACTTCGGTACGTTTTACATAAGGAAGTGTGCTAAAGAAGTTCCAACAAGCTTTTTGCACATCAAGGTGGTTTTCAATGTGATCCATATTGATGGCTTTTCTTTCCGGATTTTCTTTGTTTTTAGACGGGCAGGCGCTCACACAGATACCACAACCGGTGCAGTCTTCGGGTGACATTTGCCAGATGAACTGTTTACCGGCAAATTCTTTGCCTTTATAAGCGGCAGATTTGAAACCGGCAGGAGCATTTTTGAGCTCAGCCTCATCAGCAACTTTCATACGGATTA
Source organism: uncultured Alphaproteobacteria bacterium (assembly GCA_944391475.1). Taxonomy (GTDB): domain Bacteria; phylum Pseudomonadota; class Alphaproteobacteria; order RF32; family CAG-239; genus MGBC133411. The sequence continues at coordinate 135,560 of CALXTR010000001.1, forward strand.
CACCGTGCGGGCAAACCAGTGAGCATTTTCCGCATTGGATACAAGTATTGGGATCCCACACCGGAATTTCGGTTGCGATGCAGCGTTTTTCATATTGTGTGGTTCCGGTCGGCCAGGTACCGTCAACAACTTGCTCAAAGGCAGATACCGGAAGTTCATTACCGCGGTCGGCAATAATTTCGCCGGTGAGCTTCTTAACAAATTCCGGAGCATCAGCCGGAACCGGCAGATTGCGGTGGAATTTGGAAGTAACGTTAGACGGATATTTAACCTCGTGCAAGTGTTCCAAAGAGGCATCAACCGCAACAAAGTTCTTTTGAACAATGGCGTCGCCTTTCTTGCTGTAGGTTTTCTTAATTGCATTCTTGATTTGGGCAATAGCCTCATCTTTGGGCAAGATGTTGGAAATTGCAAAGAAGCAGGTCTGCATTACGGTATTAATGCGCATGCCCATACCGGTTTGGCGGGCAACTTCTACCGCATTAATGGTATAAAACTTGAGCTTTTTGTTGATGATTTCCTCTTGAACCTCAATTGGGAGGTGATCCCATACTTCTTCAGCGCTGTATGGAGCGTTGAGCAAGAAGGTGGCTCCGGGTTTGGCAATCTTTAAGATGTCTACCTTAGCCATGAACGGGAATTGGTGACATGCCACAAAATCGGCTTTGCTGATGAGGTATGCAGCTTTAATCGGATTGTCAGAAAAACGCAAGTGCGAAGTGGTCATAGAACCAGACTTGCGAGAATCGTAAACAAAATAGCCTTGGCCGTATTTACCGGCATCTTCTGCAATAATCTTAATGGAGTTTTTGTTAGCACCAACGGTACCATCTGCACCCAAGCCGAAGAATACGGCACGAACAACATCTTTGGGTTCGGTATCAATAGAATCGTCATACGGCAAAGAAGTCTTGTTGACATCATCATTGATACCAACGGTGAAACCGTTAATCGGTTTGGCAGAAGCGCCATTGTCATAAACAGCTTTGACCATGCCAGGGGTGAATTCTTTAGAAGACAAACCATAGCGGCCGCCGAAAATGCGTGGCATATTGGCGATTTCACCATTGGCAAAAGCTTGGGTCAAGGTGGCAACTACGTCAAGGTAGAGAGGTTCACCGGTAGAGCCGGATTCTTTGGTTCTATCTAAAACATTAACAACCTTAACACTCTTGGGCAGAGCTTTTAAGAAAGATTTTTCAGGGAACGGACGATACAGACGAACTTTTACCAAGCCGACTTTGTAGCCGTTGTTGTTGAGGTAGTTGATGGTTTCTTCAACGGTTTCGGCACCCGAACCCATGATAACGATTACTTGTTCGGCATCTTGCGGGCCAACATAGTCAACAACATTATACTGACGACCGGAAATCTTAGCGAATTTGTTCATTTCTTCTTGAACAATGCCTTCAACCTTTTTGTAGTAGGGGTTGGAAGCCTCGCGTCCTTGGAAGAATACATCCGGGTTCTGTGCGGTACCGCGGATAACCGGTTTTTCAGGACGGAGAGCGTGTTCGGCATTGAACTGCATGTCAACGTCTTTGACCATTGCTCTTAAGTCGTCGTCAGAGAGAAGGGAGATTTTCTTGATTTCGTGAGAGGTACGGAAACCATCAAAAAAATGCATGAACGGTACACGGCTGCGCATGGTTGATGTTTGGGCAATGGCAGCAAAGTCGTGAGCTTCTTGTACGGAGTTGGAGCAGAGCATGGCAAAACCGGTCTGGCGGCAACCCATAACGTCGGTGTGATCTCCAAAAATCGACAAGGCATGATATGCCAATGAACGAGCGGCAACATGCATTACAAATGGTGATAATTCACCAGCGATTTTGTACATGTTGGGGATCATTAACAACAAGCCTTGAGAGGCGGTAAAGGTGGTGGTCAAAGCACCGGCCTGGATAGAACCATGGCAAGCTCCGGCTGCACCAGCTTCTGACTGCATTTCTTGAACTTCGGGAACAACACCCCAAATGTTCTTTTGTTGGGCGGCAGACCACGCATCTGCCCATTCGCCCATCGGTGATGATGGGGTAATCGGGTAAATTACGCAGACTTCATTCAAACGGTGGGCAACCGAAGCGGCCGCTTCGTTACCATCCATCATTTTCATTTTCACATCTGACATAAGTTTTGCTTCCTTGTAGTGTTGGTGTTATGAAAAAAAACACAAAAAAAGCCACGGATTGAGACGATTTTTAGGCCTAATCTTCTGGCTTGGTTAACTCTGATATAGAATCTTCCATATGGCTATTATATAGCATGATTGTTTTCAAAAAGCTATAAAATTTTGGTTCTGATTTAATAAGTTGATGTTATATTTTGGGCTTAACTAATTAAAAAAAGAACTAAAATTTTTTGACAACAAATAAATTTGGAAGTATTGATATAGTATCTGTGTTTTGAGGAGATTTAATATGAAAAAAATTGTTTTAGCAATGTTTATGGTGTCGTTAACTGCGGCTTGTGCCAATTTGAGCCAATATACCAGTGTGTCAGCTAATGCTACTCCAAAAGAAAAAATGCGGGCTTGTTTGATGAGTGAGGCAAACAGCAAACTCCAAGCCGGAACATTATTTAATAATACCATGAGTGCCACGGCTGATGAAATGGTGAATACTTGTTTGAAAAAGTTAGCTTTGCAAGCGGCTGGAATTAGTGAGGAATCGCAATCAACCGCAGAATCGATTATTGCTAATTTGAAAAATTTGAACTCAGCAATAAATGCTCAATAGTCAAAATCAGTTCTTAAAAGCAGCGCATCTTATTGGTGCGCTGTTTTGTTTGGATAAAAGTAAAAATTTGTATTGATTCTTTTGCTTTTGGGTGTATATTTTCTTTGCTTTGCGGATATAGTTCAATGGTAGAACGAGAGCTTCCCAAGCTTTTAATGCGGGTTCGATTCCCGTTATCCGCTCCATAAAAAACTCCCCGTGAAGGGGAGTTTTTTATGGGAAATAATGACTTGAATCGAACCCGAGAGGGCGCGAGGCGATAGAAAACTAACCGATGTTAGTTTTCGTTCCGAGCGGTGTAGTTTTGATACTTGCTAACTCTTTTTTAATTTGCTCGTGGTATTGCTGAGTTGATTTTAAGGAGACTAAAATGATTGCCAGAAAAAATAATCCGCATATTTATCCCGACGAGTATATTCCGTTTGCACAAAAGTCGTCATCAGATTTACCCGTTTCAGAAAATTCGTTTATGATTAATTTAACTGCCGGAATTATTTCGATTGCTCTGGTGTGCGGGGTGAAATTTGCCGGTTGGAATTGGTCGTCTTTAGCGGTGTTGGTGTTGTTTGTGGTGAGCTTGTCCATCGGTATCTGGGGGATGGAATTTATCTTCCGCGGAAAACGTAGCTGGTGCGATGATATTAAAATTCGTCGTTCCGTTGCTTTAGAGCGGGTGGCTTATAAACTGCTGGCAATGTTCTTTATTTGGGCGTTAATTGTGTTCTTGTATTGGCTATTTCCAATATATCGAGATAGTTTGTTTAATGACTATTTTACGTTCTTTCTGAATGGTTGGTGGTTCTTTGTTTTGTTTGGAGTAGCATATTTTATACTGGAAGATAAAATTTCGGTACGCGAGCATGATGCATATTGGCAGTTGGGGCGCTGGCTTTGCGGACATCGAAATGACGCCAATCGTTCGGAGATGATTGAACTTTTCCGCGGTTGGGGCGTCAAATTCTTTTTCTTGGCGCTGATGTTTCCTTATTTTATGCAGCGGATTGACTGGTTTATGAAGGCTGATTTTACTAAACTCTTCGGGTTCCCTTATGATGTGTTTGTTTGCCTGAATGAGTTTGTGTTTTTGATTGATTTATTGTTTGCAACCAGCGGATATTTTATGACATTTCGTTTGTTTAATACGCAAATACGTTCCAGCGAACCAACGCTGTGGGGATGGTTTGTGGCGGTGTTGTGCTATTGGCCATTTAATAATTTATGGAGCTATTATTTGAATTATGGTGACCAGATGCGCTGGGTTAAGGTATTTGAAAATACCGGAATTTGGTTTGTGTTATGGATGTCGGCGATATTGCTTCTGGAATTGATTTATAGTTTGGCGACCGTGGCTTTGGGATTGCGTTTTTCTAACCTGACTTATCGCGGTCTAATTACCGACGGGCCGTATCGCTTTACCAAGCATCCGGCTTATGTGTTCAAAAATATTTCGTGGTGGATGATTTCTATGCCCTTTATGTTGTTTGCAACAGATTGGCAAGTAGCATTGCGGAGTTGTCTGTTGCTTTTGGCTGTAAACGCGCTTTATTATTTCCGTGCCAAAACAGAAGAAAACCATCTTTCTCATTATCCCGAATATGTGGAATATGCTCTCAAAATGAATGAGAAAAGTATTTTTGCACCGGTGGCCAAAATATTGCCTTTTCTTAAATATAAGGCTCCGCAAAAATAAAAAAAATCCCCTTTGAAAATGATCTGTACCCCAGAAAGTGGAGGAAAAAAGGAAATCCCCTTTGAAAAAAAATATTCAAAGGGGATTTTTTTGTCTGCGCTGTTTTTTAACGCTTAAAGTATGTTTTCAGCTGAGAATATAGCGGCATATTTAAGTTCACAGCATTGTTGCCGGAATATAAGCTTTCAATGTTGTGATAGTTTTGCAGCTCTTCTTGGCTGAATTCATTCTTAAACAAATTAAACAAATTTTGCGCAGTTTGATAAATGGTTTCTTTAAGCTTGGCATCATTGATATTATGCATCATACGGTGCAAAAATGCGATGGCAGCTTCGTGGTTAACTTCTTGATCGTGGAATGAGATCTTTTCCAATTCTTTGCAAATGAATTTTTCTTGCGAAAAATAAAGCTGACCAGAAACCAAATTTTCAAGCGTAAGATTAAGCTGTCCCGGAAGATTTAGGTATATCCTAAAAAGAGTTGAACCTATCTCTTTGATGTCGGGATTGTTGGCTTCACTTAAGGCACTACACATTTCTATGAAACTCGTATCATCAATTTCTTGTTGACAATAAAGCAGCATTGCTCCTAACAACAATCCGTAGGAAGATAAAAAGTCCGGACAATCTGAACGGATAAAGAAAAACTCGCGCCACCTACAAGCGGTGCGTGGAGTGTTACGCGTTTCTGATGCAGGATCCCATAGCCGGGCGTAGAGTATTTTCTCGACCAGACGATAAAGCTTAATCCCTTGTCTTGGATGTATTTGACAAGCCATGTGCTGCAAAAGCGGCAAAACATATGCGGCATATTCATCGCTGGTCAGAATGTTGTTTTCTAACCATGTTGTGATGATGCTATAAGTTTCACCACTCCAAAACAAATCCGGAAATTTTTGTTGGTGAACCGGTTCATCTTTAATTTCAGCTAAAATATCTATCAGGTGATAAGTATTAAAGCAGCCATTGTTAAACGGACTTTGCGGTTCTCTAACCATTACTCTGAGGCTATGCACTTCAGAATTTTGGTATGCTCTCATTACCAAATTGCGGAATAGTTGCAGATATTCATTATAATAATCCGTATTATAACGGATACCATAAGTGAAACTTTGCCATAATAAAGCTCGGTGCTCTAAAAACGGATGAACCTGATTGGTCACCAAGGTTTTTAGAATGCTAAAACCATATTCGCGAAAGGCAACTTTACGCAAAAATCGTTGCTGTAAAAGCATATGAATTTGCGAGATACTGTCAAAATCCATACTGATATGACTTAATTCCTCAATGACTATCGGCAAAACTAACTGATAATTGTTTTCATCAGTGTTTTCAAGTAATTTGAGCAAGTACCTCATGTTGCTATTGGCACGAATTCGGCGGTGCAGAATTGGTATGCATTCTTCAGCAAGTTTGGGGTTCTCAACTCGAGAAATAATGTCAATCAGGTAAGGAATACTCAATTCATAGTCGCGTTCACGCTGAAGTAGCGAAACAAATTCGTTTCCTTGGTAAGCACTTGAATTGTTTAACAATAGAACCAGAAAAGCATCGTACATTTCAGATTTTGAATATACGGGTTTTCCTAGATTATCCAGAAGATTGAAATCAATTGATTTTACATCACAGATTGAGTCTTTAGCTTCACGATAATGGGTGCAGAAATATTCCCAACATATGCGACGCAATAAATCGTCAGGACAACGCAAACCATAAAGAAGTTCATCTTTGCTTAATTTTGTTTCCATAATGATAATGATTTTAATTAGACGATATAATTATTTATTTTGCTATACGTCTAACATATTTTATTATTATAATCAAGCAAAAAGACTAAGCGTTAAAGTTGAGTTGCAGGTCCTTATATCGTGCGGGATCATCTCCCCAGTTTTCTCTGACCTTGACAAATAAGAATAAGTGGATTTTGCATTCTAATAGTTCTTCAAGTTCTTTGCGAGCGACTTGTCCAATCTTTTTTATCATTTGTCCGCCTTTACCTAGAACAATCACTTTTTGATTGTCTCTCTCAACATAGATGGTTTGTTCGCAGCGAACCGAATTGTCTTCTCGTCTTTCCCATAGCTCAGTTTCAACCGTTAGGGCATAGGGTAGTTCTTGGTGCAAAAATAAAAACAACTTCTCGCGGGTGATTTCGGCTGCTAAAATGCGTAACGGCATATCCGAAATTTGGTCTTCGGGATAATACCACGGGCTAAGAGGCAAATGCTCGGACAAATAGCGATAGAAATCATCAAGATAGTCTCTGGTGATGGCAGAAACAAAAAAAGTTTCCGTAAAATGACCGTAGTCGTTGAGCTCTTGACTGAGCTTGAGCAATTTTTCTTTGGCTACCAAATCAACTTTGTTGATGAGTAAAACTGCCGAAAGTTTGTTTTGGTTGAGCTTATCGATGATGGCTTGGGTCTCATTATCAAACCCACGTTTGGCATCAACTACCAAAACGGTGATGTCAGCATCGGTAACACCGCTCCAAGAAGAGGCAACCATGGCTCGATCTAATCGGCGTTTGGGCTTGAATATTCCCGGAGTATCCAGAAAAATTATCTGTGTGTTTTCATATATGCCTATGCCTTTGACTAGTGAACGGGTGGTTTGAACTTTAGGTGATACAATTGATACTTTAGAGCCGACAAAGTCATTGGTTATGGTTGATTTGCCGGCATTGGGTGCGCCAATCAAGGCGACAAAACCGCAACGTGTTGGGGAGGTATTGTCTGGTTGTTCTTTAGTCATGTTCGATCCGTTCTAGCATGAGAGATGCGGCTTCTTGTTCGGCTAATTTTTTGTTGCGGCCATGACCAAAGGTTGGTTCTCCTCGATTGAGCCGAACAGATACATGAAATATCGGCTCGTGTTCGCTTCCTTCTCGGCTTTCGACTTTGTATTGCGGAAGACCTAAGTTTTTGGCACTGGCGACTTCTTGGAGTTTGGTCTTAGCATCTTTGGGTGGGGCAATGTTTTTATCGATAATCTCTTTCCAGTGTTTGTTGACAAACTCAACTGCGGTTTCACAATCGCTGTCAATGAAGATGGCACCAATTAAGGCTTCGCACACGTCGCAAAGAATGTGCTCATTGTGGCGGATTTCTTCTGCCCCGACAATCATATATTTATCGAGCTGTAATCGTCGCGCCATATCTGCAACTGTTTCTCGGCAGACTAATCTTACAAAACGAGGAGAAAGGCTGCCTTCTGGTTCGTCAGGAAAAGCCCGATACAGCAAAGCGGCAATGCTGAGACCAAGTACGCGATCGCCTAAAAATTCCAGCCGCTCATAGTTTTCGCCAATCTTAATGGAGTGACTGCTATGGGTCAGAGCTTGGCGAAGCAAACTCTGGTTTTTGAAATGATATTTGATGATGTTCTCTAAGTTTTCAAACATAGCTTTACTTTATGGAATTAAACATACGAGAAAAACGAATTTTTTTCGGCCAAGCCCAAGGTTTGTACCAAGCATCGTCAGTATTGTGCGAGAAAAAGATGATGCGGGCTTTGCCAACCAAATTTTCAAAGGGGACAAACCCGACATTAACGCGGCTGTCGTCCGAGCGGTCGCGGTTGTCGCCCATAACAAAGTAGTTGCCCTGCGGAACAGTGACTTCGACCATATTGTCAGCCGGTTCTTTGTCCGAAATTTCTAGGATGTTGTGTTTAACTCCGCCCGGCAAGGTTTCAATATATTGGCGATAGCGTTCGGCATTGCCCTTATTGTCGCGATTGACAAAGTCTTCAATTTTTTCGCGTTTAACCATTTCGCCATTGATATATAAGCGGCCGTTTTCCATTTTGATTTTATCACCGGGAAGGCCAACAATGCGCTTGATAAAGTCAGTCTTATTGTCTTGCGGAAATTTGAAAACCACCACATCGCCGCGAGCAGGTTCATCTGCCCAGATGCGGCCTTTTATCAAGGGCATACTGAAGGGAAGAGAGTGTTTGGAATAGCCATAGGTATATTTGGAGACAAACAAAAAGTCGCCGACATATAAGGTGGGGTACATTGAACCGGAGGGTATCTTGAAGGGTTCAAACATAAATGTGCGGATTAATATCGCAATTACAATGGCATAAATTATTGTTTTGATAGTATCTAATATGCTTTCGTCTTTTTCCATCAAACTTCTTCTTTCGGTCTTAATTTTAGTATTTTTTTGTTATGGCTTTCATCATAAACAATATTTTTTTTATATCAACCCCAAAGGCAGATTTGCACTCAAATTGTTTCGATAATTACAAAAGCTTGAGCCCATGGATAATCGTCAGTCATGCTGACATGGCATACAAACTTTTGGTGGGGGGCGAGTTTTTGTAAGTTTTCCATTGCTCTGCCACTTAAATGTAGTTCGGGCTTGCCGCTTGGAAGATGAGTGACTTGCATGTCTTTCCAAAATGTTCCTTTCCTAAGCCCAGTACCAAGCGCCTTAGAACAGGCTTCTTTGGCGGCAAAGCGTTTAGCTATTCTACAAGCGTATTCTTGTTCGGTAATCTTGTCGCGATTTGCGAGTTCTTGCTGTTCGGTAGAGGAAAAAAGTCTACGCAAGTAACTGTGCGGGTGATTTTTTATCATCTCCTCAATGCGTTTAATGTTACACAAATCGCTGCCAATTCCAACTATCATTTTGCTGGTCCTTATTTTGGGTTACTTTGTTAGACTATGTTTTACCAGAAAATAACTTAAAATCCAGAAAATAATGTAAAAAGGAATGCTTCCTACTATCATTGGCCATAAAATGGGCCAGATATCATGTCCGAAAGTGTCAATATCAAGTTCTTTTAAGGCTTGCCAGGCAGAAGTGAAAAATTCTTCAAAGTTGCTCGGGGTTTTATTGTGTTCAAGTCTTAGTAATTTGCGGCCAGTATATAGTATTGCAACCCAGATAATAGGAAATGTCCAAGGATTGCCAATAAGAGTGCCAATAGCACTGGAAATTATACTGCCGCCGAATAGCCATGCGCTACCGGCTGCAATGGCCATGTGAAATCCTAAAAAAGGGGTGAAGGAAACGGCGACACCGCAAGCAACTCCTATGGCAATGCTTCGTGGCGTGCCTGGTAATTTTTTTAGGCGTGCTAATAATTTGGTTCCAATTTTTTTTACTGATGAAAAAGAGATATTTTTTAGCAATACGAACACTCCAAACAGTTTGTTATTAACTGTTGCGGCAGTGCTAAATTACTGAGCTGAGCGTGAAACGTAGCTGACAACTTTGCTGGCCTTTAAGGCTGCAATAATATCTGTCAAATGCTTGAGGTCTTTTACTTCAACATCTACCAGCAACTCAAAATAACTAATCGTTCGGTAAACAATATTCAAGTTGGCAATGTTGCCGTTATTACGAGCAATTAAATTGGAGAGTTCACCAAGTGAGCCAGGTTCATTGTTGAGCATTACTTTTAATCGTCCGATGTGGGGACCATCATCGACATCATCTCCCCAAGCGATATCCAGCCAGCGCTCGGGTTCGTTGGCAAATTTTTCCAAAAGTTTGCAGTCAATGGTGTGAACTGCTACGCCTTTACCCGTGGTCACAATACCGACAATGCGATCGCCGGGTAGGGGGTGACAACAACCGGCAAAATGTACTGCCATGCCGGGGATAAGTCCTTTGATTTTTAGAGGTTCACCTTTCTTTTCTTTTTTGGATTTAAAGGTCGGAACTTTGAGTGATTTTACTACGCGGCCGAGTTTGGATTGTTTATAACCGGGGTAAACTGCTTTCATTACATCCCAGCCGGTAACTAATCCTTCGCCAACTTTGGCATAGATATCATCAACAGATTCTGCTTCAAAGTTAGGCATAACATTGACCAAACCTTTTTCAGAAAATTCGAGGTTTTCGCCTTTGAAAGTTCTCTCCAGAATTTGCTGGCCAAGAGCAATGAACTGTTCGCGCTTATGAGCTCTTACGTATCTTCTAATGGCGGCTTTGGCTTTGCCGGTGACCACAAATCTTTCCCATTCGGTAGAAGGGTGTTGGGCTTTGGAGGTCAAAATGTCTACTTGGTCGCCGTTTTGTAGAATGGTTCTTAATGGTCTAATCTCACCATTAATTTTGGCGCCGACGCAAGTATCTCCAACCGTGGAGTGAACGGCATAGGCAAAATCTACCGGTGTGGAATTAAGCGGTAGGCCAATTAAATCTCCTTTGGGGGTAAAACAGAAAACTTGGTCATTATACATCTCAAGTTTGGTGTTTTCCAAAAACTCTTCAGGATTGGAGGCTTGTTCCAAAATTTCCAACAACTCGCGAATCCAACGGAAGTTTTTGCCGACGGCTTTTTCACCTTGTTTATATGCCCAATGGGCTGCCACGCCTTTTTCGGCGATTTCATGCATTTCAAAGGTGCGAATTTGAATTTCAATACGGGTATTTTCAGGACCAATGACGCCGGTATGGATTGATTGGTAGCCGTTGGGTTTGGGGGTAGATATGTAATCCTTAAACCGACGTGGCACCATATGGTATTTGCTATGGACGACACCTAAAGCCTGATAACAAGTGGCAATATCTTCAACACAAATGCGAAATGCCATAATATCGGAGAGCTGCTCAAATGAGGCATTCTTTTGCTGCATCTTACGCCAGATGGAGTATGGCGTTTTTTCACGACCGCTAATGGTGGCTTTAATACCATTATCTTTCATGTCTTGTTCAAGCTGGGCAATGATTTTTGGTACCAAGTTATTGCCTTGTTCGCGTAAGAAGTTTAGACGAGCCACAATTGAATCGTGAGCTTCTTTATGCAATTCGGCAAAAGCAATTTCTTCTAATTCACTTTTTACCTCTTGCATACCGATACGTTCTGCCAAAGGTGCATAAATATCCAGCGTTTCTTTGGCAATGCGCATACGCTTTTCGGGCTTTTTTAAAAAATGAAGGGTTCTCATATTATGCAGGCGGTCAGCCAGCTTAATTAAGAGAACCCTGATATCTTCAGACATGGCAAGCAAGAGCTTGCGGAAATTTTCGGCTTGTTTTTTGTCGGCAGATTTCTGCTCAATCATGGCTAACTTGGTTAAGCCATCAACCAACTGAGCAACCTGTTCACCAAATAAACCTTTGATTTCTTCAACTGTTGTGTCGGTATCTTCAACCGTGTCATGTAAAAGGCCTGCAATAATGGAAGCCGAATCGAGTTTGAACTTGGTTAAAATACCGGCAACTTCGACTGGGTGCGAATAATAGGGGTCGCCAGAAGCTCGTAATTGAGCTCCGTGTTTTTTCATTGCAAAAACGTAGGCACGGTTTAATGCGTCTTCATCAGCATCTTTATCGTATGATTTGACTAAATCTACCAGTTCGTATTGTCTTAACATCTGATTCCGACCTTGTTTCGCAATGAAACGTTAATTTGAAAAACTACCTATTCTTCAATATCGTCGAAATCTTTGTCAATGTCAACACCCATATCTAACGAATCGTCTAATGCGAGGTCGTCATCATCAGCTACAGCATCGCCATCAGCTTCAAGGTCGAGGCTGTCGTCATCGTCAACAACTTGCATGTTATCATTGATATCGGCGTCAAGCAGCAAACCGCTGAACTGTTCATCAAGGTCAACCAATTCTTTTTCTGCGGCCATAATCTCGAGTTCTTCTTCTTCGGGTTCTTCAACTTCAACATATTTTTGAAGACCCATTACCAAAGATTTTTGCAGTTCTTCAATGCTGACGGTTTCATCGGCAATTTCGCGCAAAGCAATAACCGGGTTTTTGTCATTGTCTCTTGGAAGGGTAATTGGGGCGCCGGCGCTGATATCTTTTGCGCGCTGAGCTGCAACCATCAAGAGTTCGTAGCGGTTAGGAATTTTATCAATGCAATCTTCAACAGTAACACGTGCCATTTCTTTTTCACCTTATATATTTTAATTTAAGTACTTAAAAGCTATTGCATCATTGTATAAACATATTCAATCGAAATTGCAATAAAAAAGTGAATTTTTTATAAAAAATTTAGAAAATTTAATGGATTATTCCATGATGTTGAAAGGAATGCCCATTAGGTTATTGCCACTTTGGCGAAAAGTCTTTTCTAATTCGCGGTGGACTTTCTTGGCCTCTAGCGTATCGCTAAGCGGAGCATTATACATTTCGATGAAACTTTGCATAATGATTTGCTGCTGTTTAGCTAGTTTGGGAGGCAGTGTTTCTAAAAATGGGGCTTGTAAGTTGCGTCGATAAGAAGACAAAGCAACCGAAGTGGAGCGTGACATTTGACTGCTGCGGTAAGCCCTAATTGCTTTGTCGCAACTGTATCCCCATTCGTTAAGAGAAAAACCCTGCTCAGCTACAATGGCAGCTAATTCTTTTTCGCGACCCAGAATGCGAAATTTTTGCACCAGACGAGAACAGGGGTTGACCAGGTCTTTAAGTATGGCCAAAGGAATGCCCTTGCCTTGGTCGTTTTCCCACTTGTCAAGCAGTCGTCCGGCTAAAAATAAGTCTGATTGCAAGTAGGGATCGCTGCCAAGTTTGGCAATGTCGGGAATGGTTTTACCAACGGCTTTGATGTCTGCTGCGGTTACCAAAGAGTTTGCTGTGGGGCGGATAGTGCGTAGCTGGCTACGACTAATTTTAGCTGGGCGCTCTTGTTGAATGTTGTAATTTTCAAAGGGAACAATTTTTTGAATTCCGTCAAAAAATTTTTGATTATACGGGGCTTTAGGCGGGCGAGTGATTGATACTGGGTTCTCAATAATCTTACGATTTTCCGGCCAAGCTTCGGGCATGAGCATAAAATATAGTGATGGAGATAAAAACTCTAGTCCGGCAATGTTGCGAAAACGTTCGTCAATTCGGTCAGGAAAACGGTTTTTGGTTTCTTTGATGCCAGGCAGGTTTAGTATCTTTTCAGACATGCCGGGGACGGTGTGTAAATATGGTCCGATATATTGGTATGTCTCTTTGGGCATCATGGCGAGCATATCTAAAAGGCGCTCTTCATATTCGGGTTTTAGCCGCTTTTCTGAGGTGCCATAAGATTTGATTATTTCACGAAAGGCTTGGTCAAAACGATTGCCGATGTTCCATGAATAGTCATAATTTTTGTCGTAGATATCCTCTATGGGGTATTTTTGCTTAAGCTCACTTATGCTTGGCAGCGGTTCTGATAAATCGACCCGAAAAAATTGGCGATAGTCAGATGTGGCTGCCAAGCATAAGCTTGGAAAAATTAATCCTATGGTGATGAACTTAAGCAATTTCATTAGTTCTGATTTCCGGTGATGCGTACACTAAAGGTGAGATCTTGTTTGCTGTTGGGGTCAACGTTAAATCTCCAAACCTTAGTATTGGCACTTTTTTTCTCACTTCTAATGTTTTCAGAAAGCAGAGAAACGGTATTGCCGAAATTTTGTTCAAAAACAACTTCAACAGTTTCATCTTTGTTATTGGTAAAGTTAATTTCTACACCATATTCTCTGATATCTTTGCCCAAAGTTTCATTTTTGGTGATTTTTCCTTCTGCACTAACATCAAAGGCGGTGCCTGTATTTAGCTCAATATCCTTATTAACGGCAGTATGTTTGAGATTGCTTTCACCGATAAACTGCAGATTGCCGCCTTTGTCTTTTTGATATAAGCGAATGATACCGCCAGGCAGTGGCTCACCAAGGTTAGAATCGGTATTGTTTGCCAATCTGAAAATAACATTGGGGTTTAGGTTCTCAAAGTTACTGGCATTGCCATATAAGTTTAGATACAATGGAGAAAAGAATTTATATTCTTTACGGAATTTGACACCGGTTTTGCTCATGAGGTTAATTTGTTTGGTTTGCTGGTCCTTTATGGTGGTGGCGTTGGGCAAATTATAAAGGTAATAATCTGAAATAGCCTCTCGAGTAGGAGCTACGGCGCCTTCAGCTGCAACCGAATCGAAAGCTGCACTCTTAGCCAGCATCATATTGCGCGGAGCTATGGGTTGGGAACTTATCTGATTGATACTACCGGCAATGAGCTGAACTTTGGCATCTTTGTAGTCAGTTCCGGAATTGTTTTGCAGGGTAACCATTCCGTTTAAGGTCAGCTCGTTTGGACTTGTAATTTCGGCAATGTAATCTGTTTTCCAGCTAATGCCATTGGTTAGGTAGGCTAATTCTAAGTCTTGAAAGCCAGCTTGTTTAGTATCAACATGAATGAGTAAGGTGGGTTGAGTACGTAAATTTGATGGTAACTCATTATAAATGATGCGGCCAGGGAAATTTGTTTCGTAACCATAGCTAAATTTTAATACAGGAGAGCCGTGATTGAAAGTGATGATTTCAGCCGTGTCGAAAACATCTTTGCCGGTTTCAGGGTCGGTCATGGCGGTTTTAACGCTTTTTCCGACAGATGCTTCTAAAATGTTGTGAGCGGTTAAAAGATTGTAGTCATAATTTTGCTCGATTACGGTAATGTCTTGTCCTTGAAGCATAGCGGTTTCCGGCTTGATGCGGCTGGCAACACCTTCAAACGCAATAATAGATTTACCACTTGGAAGTTCAATTTTGCGAGTGTCTTTGACAAACCCCAAATTGTTGTTATAAATGCTGAGCTCGGTGCTGACACTCTTATCTTTATCTAATTTAATTTCTGCACCAAAAGATATTTGGGGTAACAATAAAAAAGAGCAAAGTGAAGTGTAAAAGGTAAATTTAGTTGCGTTCATGGTTTCTTCTCCTTATAAGCTACATATGCTAAACTAAAATATAGACTATAAATTTGTAAAAAAAAAGTGATAATTTGTTAATAGTGCTAGACTCGGGAAAATTAATAAAATATTATTGCAATAACTGAACTATTTATTGAGGAGTAAAAAAATGGCGTGGACAGATCAAATGGTTGAAGATTTGAGAGTGATGTGGAAACAGGGCATGACTACCGCTGAAATCGGTAAAAAGCTCGGTGTTTCTAAAAACTCGATTGTCGGTAAGGTGCATCGTTTGGGTTTGTCGGGACGTCCGTCTCCTATCAAAAAGAAAGAAAATCCTGAAGCGGCTGAGGTGACTGCGGCTCCTAAAGAAAAAAATAATCGTGGCGAAAAAGAAACAGCAAAAAAGACGACAGAACGCGAAAATGATAAGCCTCAAGTAAGCAAAACTGCTGCACCGGCTGCTGATAAAAAAGCTGAAAAACTTGAAACAGAAAAACAAGAGCCCGTAAAAAATGCACCCAAAGAAGAGCCGGAAGTTAAGGAGTGTTTTAAGTCTGATTTGGAAAAAAGTGCGAAGGCGGTTTCTCTAATGGAATTGGATAACCACACTTGCCGTTGGCCGCTTGGTGATCCTAAAGATGAGAATTTTAGATTTTGCGGTAAAAAAGTCAGAATTGGTCAGACCTATTGTGAGGAACATGCGGCTGTTGCATATGTTAAACCAGGAAAGACAAAATAATAACTTTTTGATAATTTGTTAACTTCTTTGCTCCATAATAATAGTAAAAGAAGAATCTGAACTTTGCAAAAAGGAATTTTCATATGTCTATTGGTGCAATTGCGTCTTTTATCATGGGGTTCGCTCTGGTCGTGGGGTCTATTTTTGCGGCAACCGATCGGCCACAGAGTTTTATTGATTTTCCTAGTGTGTTGGTGGTCTTGGGTGGTACTTTGGCGGCTCTGTTCATTTCTTTTGAGCCCAAAATTGCTCTAGCAACCCTAAAAAATATGCTGAATGCTTTTAAGCGCCATAAAGATTCCGAAACTTCACTCAAAGATGAAGTCGGGCGTATCGTACGCTGGGCTTATATCGTGCAGAAAAATGGTTTGCAAGGACTGGAAAATGAAATCAGCGAACAGCTGCGTGAAGATGATGCTTTTTTGGCAACAGGGGCTGATTTGGTGGTGACCGGATATACCGGTGCTGAAATTAAGCAGATTTTGGAACATATGCTTGAATCTCAAGCTATTCGTGATGCTAAAACTACCGATGCCCTAAAGAAAATGGGCGGTGACTCTCCGGCTTTTGGTATGCTCGGTACTCTTATCGGTTTGGTGATTATGCTGGGTAATATGGGTGGTGATCCGGCTGCAATCGGGCCGAGTATGGCGGTGGCTTTGATTACGACTTTTTACGGAATTATCTTGGCCCGCTTGGTGTTTATTCCTCTTTCTACTAAGCTTGCAGCCCGCAATGATGTAACCTTATTTAAGAACAATCTGCAGATGGAAGGGCTTATCTTGCTGGCAGAGCGCAAAAGTCCTCGTTATATTCAGGATAAAATCAACTCGTTTGTCGATGTGAAAGAACAGTTCTCAATTGACCGCGATTTGAATAATCCGGCTGCTAATGCATAAGGAGCATTGCGATGAAGAGAAAACCACCTGCCGCAATTGATGAAGACTGGATGACTACCTATGGTGATATGGTTACTTTGCTATTGTGCTTTTTTGTGATGATGGCAGGTGTTTCCAAAATTGATGCGGCTTTGTTTGAGCAGATTCAGGCTGGTATGAACGAAGGGGTAGGTAAACGCGATGTTCAGCGGCCGATTGAGATGATGCTCGTGGAGCTAACTGATGATATCCAGTCTTTAAGTGTGGGTAATGAGGTGGCTTTGGGAACAGATTCTCAAGGAGTGCAATTATCATTTGATGGAGATTTCCTGTTTGATTATGGTTCAGCTACTTTGCGGGAGCAGGTAATTCCGGTGTTGAAAAAGGTGGCGGCAACTTTGAGTGCGGAACGTTATAATTCTTTTAATTTTGAAATTTCCGGGCATACCAGTGACCAAGATTTTAGCAGTCCCCAATTCCCGTCAAACTGGGAGTTATCGGCGGCGCGCGCAGCGGCAGTAGTTCGCTTTTTTGAGAGCCGAGGAATTCCTCGAATTAGACTTAAGGCGGTGGGGTTGTATGACGTTGCGCCCAAATATCCGAACCGGGATCGCGATAATGTGCCGATACCGCAAAATAGGGCAAAAAATCGTCGTGTAGAAATTATGATTATTCCTTCATTTAAGTAATAAAAAAAGTGCCGATTTCGGCACTTTTTTTATTAATCAATTTTATGAATGGGATATGAGTTCGGATTGCGGCGGACTAACTCAATGTTGATATCAACATCATAAAGTTTGAGCAAACGGCGCAAGTGCTCCCAGCCGGCAAAACGTCCAATTTCGGCAGCATCTACACGCTTGCTATCAACTCCGCTGAGATGTGCAACTTGTCGGAGGCGAATGCCATATTCCCAACGCAATTTCATTAGTTCAAAACCAACGGCGCGGCCGATGTCTTTGGGGGTGATTTTTTTGATAATCATAATTTTAGCTCCTGTTTTGGGTTAAAACAAAACCTCCTTTGTGAAAAGGAGGTGGAGCTAACAAACTGTACACAAAAACAGTCCTGCTTCTTCGTTACAAAAGTGTACTTATTCCGCAGACTCCACCGACAGGTGGATTATTTGTGTAAGATGTTTGTTAGACACCACAGCCTATCTCTAAACTGCGATTGTCAGCTTAAAGCAATTGCACAAAAATGCAAGCGGAATTTTGAGAGAATAATGCTAATTTATTCAGCAGTTATGGTGGGCCATTGGTTTTGGCCTAGCTGCTCCAAAGTTGGGGTCGGCTTTTTGAGGCGGATTTGGTATATCCAATAGTTGGCCATGACCCTTTCTATGTAAATTCGAGTTTCTTTGGAAGGAATAACTTCCATATATAACAATGGGTCGTTGCCATATTTAATATTTTTTTGCCATTTTGATAAGTTGCCGGGGCCGGCATTGTAGGCACTCAATAAATACAGCAAGTTGCCCCCAATAAAGGGTTTTTCCATTAAATAGGTTACATAGCTTTGTCCTAGCTCAATGTTATATTCTGCCTTAAATAGACGTGATTTGTTGCGTTTGAGCGATTTATTTCCGCTGATGTAGGCTGCCGTACTTGGTAACAATTGCATTAGTCCGCAGGCACCAGCCGGACTTGAGACATAAGGACGGAAAGATGATTCTTGGCGGCTTAAGGCCCATATGAGTGCAGGTTCAACTTTCCAACCATGGTTGGGTTTCCAGCGAGGTAGAGGATAGCGTGAATGGTCGTAATTGCGGTTTTGTTGGTCACTAGACAACTCTTTGCTCAGCAACATAGCAATGGAATGCATTTGTAGATGTCCGGCTAAAAATAACAGCATTTCTTTTTGGGCATCAGACAGTTGGTCGTGGTATAACTTGATTTCTTGTTGGGCAAGATCATCTTGTTTGGCATACATTAGTGCAATGCTACGTCTAATGCCTGGTATTTGTATTAGCGAATCCCAATTGGGAGTTTGGGCCTGAAAGTCGTTAAAATAAGAAATTTTATCCCAATTATATTCTGGAGTTTTACCTAGTTTGTGAGCGGCTAGAATGCCGTAAAAAGTGCGAGGAAAACGTGATGCTTGTTGGAGCCAGTATTTGCTCTTGGTGCTTTGTTTTTGCTGTTGATAAGCGCGTGCTGCCCAGAAATCTCCGGCGGAGCTAATCCATTCGTCATTTTGGCTTGATTTAGAAACTTTGGAAAATTCGGAGGCTGCGGTTTTGTATTCTTTTAATCTCCAAGCGGCTAATCCGGCGGTCCAGTGTGCGCTGGCGTTGTTATGTTTTTGAGCCGAAATTCGTCCCCATTCTAAAGCCAAGCGATTGTAGTTATCGGTGAGATATTTGGTGGCTAACAAATTGGCTAATTGGCTATAGTATAATTTGGGCAATAGCTGTTTGACGTTTTTATCTTCGAGCACTAAACGGGCGCGCTTGGTTTTACCTTGGCTAATGGCTTGGCGGAAATCTTTAAGCTTGCTTTTTAAGAAACGCTGATTGGAGTTTGATAAATGGTCAAAATCTTTGATGCTCCAGCGGTAAATGGAAAATGTGGTGGGCATCTTGGGGCTGGTGATGACGGGTTTGTTGGGATTTTTGCGCTCGGCTAAACGACGTATCCTTGTTGCTTGCGGTAAATCTGCATATTGTTCTAACCAGTCAGATAGTTCGTTATAGGTGCTTTTGTAGCTCTTAGACAAGTAGGTTTGTGCTAAAATATGTCCTTCCAAAATTTGGTTATCGAGCTTTTTGTTTAGTCTTGATACTTCTTTGAAGTTTTGTTGGCGTATGGCGGTAAAGATTTTTTGATATATGCGGATATCTGATTGGCTTAAATCCAGTGTTTTTAGTAATTGAGTGGAGTTGCTGGCAGCAAAAACATTAGGGGCGGCAAAAAAGATGCTGCTGAAGATAATCAGTCCGAAAACAATTTTACCGAGCTGTTTTTTCATGTCTATCTGACTTTAACCCACATGAGTGAGTTGGCGCATTCTTCTCCACTCATACCTTTAATGCGGCAGAGGTTGACTACAATGTTGGGGGCTTTATCCATGGAATAGCAGCCATTACCAAGCAGAGTCATGGGAAGATAGTTTTCTTGGCGCGGTTGTACATCATAAAAACTAGCCGATGTTTTTATTTTGGGCCATATGAGTTGCATATTAAGTGTGTTGATTTTATTTGGGGTGGAATTATGAATGACAATATCAAAGTCGCACATTATTCGTCCCGATGGGGTGGTATCAACCTTAAAATTGCGGTAGTAGAGCATGATTTTGGGTGTTTTCTTTTGCTCCTCTTGGGCCTTTTGTGTCTGATTAATGATAGGATTGCGCAAAATCTTTTTGTTAGTGTTGTTATTGTTTGTTGCACCGGAGTATTCTGCCTCATTACCAAAACTTTGAGCGTTAGTGTTGGGGGCAGCCATTATAATACATAGTATAAGTCCTAAATACAAACTTTTATGCAAGGTTATTCTCCTTGGGGTTTATCTGCGCTTGGATTGGGAGCAGAAATTTGGGTGGGAGATATGGTTTTTTCTACCTCAGATTTTAGAGTTGTTTTAGAGGAAGCTTCGCCAGAGGCTGTATCTGTTTTGGGAGCGTCAGCAGTTTTTGCTGGGGTGTCAGATTTTGCCATATTGTCAGTGTTTGCTGCAGAATCACTTGCTGGGGAGGTTTTGTCTTCAGGAAGAGTAATTGCTGCAGGAAGGGGATTTACCGGAGCAACCGTTGTATTGAGTAAGCGAGCGGTTGTGTTCATGTTTGCTTCCGCATTTTTAAACAAGGTATCCAATTCTTCGGATTGGCGCTGCTTTTCTTTAATGTCCATTTCTTTTTGAGTTTCCATGGAAACTGCTAAGAAGTCAGTGTAATATTCCGGAGATTTGGAAGAAATGTACTTAAACAGTGATTGACAAGACTGAATATCTTGCATTTTGTCTGCTTTACCTTTGGTGTTTTGTTTGCAGGATGAAACCATAATTTTGGCATCTTCCAAAAGAATAAAGCAACGATCAGTGTTGATAGTTCCTCTCATGCTTTTTTGGGAGTTGCGTTTAAGAACAGGAATGCTGATTTGACTAATGACATCAGGTGAAATGTAATCGGCGGTACCAGATAAGTTGTTGCGGCCATTAGGGTTGATATTTTGTTCAATGGCAATGGTGTTTTTGACCGCGGTATCAACCCAAGCAAGATCAAAGGATATTTCGCTAAGATCCATATTGGTGCGGTTATATATGGTGCTTAAAAACTCACAACTAGTAGTGATGCCGTTCTTATCTTTTATGGGTTTGATATCTTGAATCTTGACGAGGATGGCGTCGTTTTCATCAAGTGCGACGGCCGGGAAAGTATTCAGAAAGGTATAGGCAGCTGTTGCTAAACTCAGAAAAAATGTTTTGTTTTTCATCATTATCACATTCCTTAAAAAATTAACTTGGTAGTATAATAATCAATTTTATTTTATCTTAACAGCAAAAAGTAATTTATCCCACGCCTTCTTTATGCAATTTAAGCAAATCGGCCCAGGCTTTGGATTTTTGCCCACTGTTTCGCAGCAGATATGCCGGATGAAACGTAGCTAAGGCTTGGGCTGTTTTGCCGCTGGGAAGTGGATATTCCAACCAATGGCCACGGAGTTTTGATATCGGGTCTTGGTTGTCAAATAAGGCATTAGCCGAGCTCCCGCCTAACAACAATATGTAATCGGGGTTGATTAATTCTAACTGGCGTTTCAAAAAGGGAAGGCAGACGGCAATCTCACCTCCGGTGGGGGTGCGGTTCCCAGGGGGGCGCCAAGGGAGAATGTTGGTGATGTAATATTTGCTGCGGTCTAAGCTGATGTATGAGAGCATCTTGTCTAGCAGCTGCCCGCTGCGGCCTACAAAAGGAACACCGACTCGGTCTTCATCGGCTCCCGGAGCTTCTCCAATCAATACAATTTTGGCCTCGGGGTTGCCATCGCCAAAAACAGTATGGGTTGCGGTGAGTTTTAGAGCGCAACCATCAAAGTTTTCCACAGCTTGACGCAGTTCGTTTAAGTTTTGAGCTTGCGCACATAATTGGTGTGCGTTCTGGCAAGCGCTGACAGTGGCTTGAGCCAATTCAGTCGTGGCTTGCCTGATAGGATTGGAGGCGGAAGTGCTCGTTGGTGCCTTTATACTTATGGGTAATACAACTTTTTCCGGCGGCGTGTTGAGGCTCATAGAGCTCTCGCCGACGGTTTCATCAACACCTGCCAAAAGATAAAATTCTAAGGCTGATTTTATGTCTATGCTGTTTTCCATATTCATATATTTAGAATAAAATGGATTTTTTGCAAGAGTAATCATTTCTTTACACAAAAATTGTATATTTATAGAAATAGGGTAATAAAGTATATTTATTGTTGTAAGATATAAAAGTTTTTTATAAACTGCTTTGATGAATTAGTCACTAGTGATGATTGCTTGGAGTTACAAGCTGCTTAATTGTTTGATTGGTGGTATAAAAATGACAAAACTGGCTTATGTGGTGTTTTTTTTGTGCGGAGTGATGTTGTTTAACTCTTGCGCTAACCGTATGGATATCTCTCCTGCGGATAAGCCGGTGTCTAATTGGCGTGATCCTCAGCTTAAAAAGTCTTACGGGGCTTATGTGGCTGGAAGAGTGGCTCATTTGCGCAAAAATTTTAATGCTGCTGCCAACTTCTATATGGAAGCTCTAAAAGATGATCCAACTAACCAAGAACTTATTAATAGTGTATATCTTTTGTTGGTCTCCAAGGGGCGGGTTAGTGAGGCTGCTAAATATGCCAGAATCTCGCTTGCTAATGGTGATAAAAACAATTTTATCTATATCATCTTAATGACTGATGATATGAAAGAAAAGAAATTTGCAGAGGCTGAAAAAGACTTAAATGAGCTAAGCGGGCCGGTCTATGATCAATTTATTGTGCCGCTGCTTTCTGCTTGGACTTATGTCGGGAGAGAAGGCGATGCAGAGCAAAACCGAAAAAAGGCTTTGGCTAAGTTGCAAGTGTTAAAAAAAGAGCCAAGTTTTCGCGCTATGTATAACTTTCATGCCGGTATGATTAACGACTTCTATGGCAAAAATGATGAAGCTCAGAAAAATTATGAGGTGATTGTCAATGAGGAAAGCTTGGAAATGTCTTTCCGTTCTTTGCAGATTATTACCAATTTTTATTTGCGTACCAATCAGAAAGACAAAGCTGTGGAGTTGGTGAAACGTTATCATGACGATAAAATTTTGGCTGATATGTTGAGCCGTTTGGTGAAAAATGTGGAAACGGCTAATCCCAAAAAAGTTAAACCGATTGTGGTTGATGCCAACGTTGGACTTTCGGAAGCTTTGTTTAGTATTGCTTCAACTTTGCGGCAAGGTGCTGCTGGAGTGGATTTGGCTCATATGTTTATTAGCTTGTCGGTATATGCAAATCCAAAATATGATTTGGCTAAGCTTTTGTTAGCAGATATTTTGGAAAGTAGAGAAATGTATGCGGAAGCTAATGATATTTATGATGAAATTGATAAATCTTCTGAAGCTTATTATACGGTGCAACTTAAAAAAGCCAGCAATTTGGTGTTGATGGATGATTATAAATCTGCTGAGTTGCTATTAAAAACGATGACGCTTGAAGGTTATAATAATTATCAATTGTTTTTGGATTTGGGTGATGTATTGCGTGTTAATGGTAAGCACTCAGAGGCAATTGAGTATTATGAAAAGGCCTTAAAAAGAGCGGGTAAAGTTACTAGTGAGCATTGGGTATTATTTTATGCTATGGGGATTTCTTATGAGCAGGATAACCAGTGGGACAAAGCGGAGAAGAGTTTCTTAAAAGCGCTGGAGTTGAGCCAAAATCATTATCTGGTGCTCAATTATCTCGGGTATAGTTGGCTAAAACAAGGCAAAAACGTGGAAGAAGCCTTTGGTATGATTGTGGAAGCTTATAACCAATCGCCGAGCGATGGACATATTTTGGATAGTTTAGGTTGGGCCTTCTATCGACTGGGCAAATATGACCAAGCAGTGGAGTATATGGAAAAAGCTGCGGAGATTGAGCCGGCAAATGCTGTTATTTGTGAGCATTTGGGTGATGCTTATTGGTTGGCAGGACGCAAAAATGAGGCTGGTTTTCAGTGGAACCATGTGCTTGTGATGACTGATGACACCGGTGAGGTTGATTATGATTTGGTGCGTCGCAAAATTGATGGGGAGGCTCCTCAAAATATGGTTCCTAAATATGATGCCAAAATAATTGAAGAAAAAATTAAGGAAATTTCTAAAGAATCTATATAGCTGATTGAAATATCTTATTTGTCAATTATATCTTCTCTTAAAATAGGGAGGTATGATATGGAAGTTTATTTGCTTTTGGCGTTTTTGTTACTCTACATTTTGATGGCGTTGTTTGTTTCTAAAAACGTAATGCACAAAATTTGGACCTTGGCTTTTATGGCAGCCTTTGTAATTACGGCAATCTCAATTGCTTTTTTGCGAGTGAATAATCAAGATGTGATGATGAGTGCCAGTGAGTTAAACTGGTATTATGTTTTGTATTTGTTTGGTTCGTTATCCGTGGTGTTGGGGCTGATAAATGTGTGGATGTATCGAAAGCCTTTGGTAGAAATGTTTTTAAGTAATGATACGAACGATGAAGAAAAAGAAGACGGCGATTAGGCCGTCTTCATTAGTATTGGACGATTGTGCCCGCCAATAAGTACTTTATATTCATTTTTCTTAAACAGCGTGAAACGCTTTTTAAGATTGAGTAGGCGAGATGTTTGAGCAAAATCGGTTGTATTGATAATTATTTCGCTGTTATTATCTTTAATATAGGTTTGTGGAAGCTTTTTTACAAAATTTTGAAGTTCTTCCAAATCTTCCCAGCCTTGACTACCAATCATGCTCTGGGTTATGGAGATTATTTTTCCATCCCATGGCAGGCGATATTTTTCTTCAATTTCTTTGATGCTAAGTCCTAGCATAAACAGTAAATTTTCTGCAGCTTCGTATTGATTGTCGCTCGCGTGTACCAAATAACCTCCACCGGTCCATTGGCGATATGCATATTTATCGCGCATGGCATTGGCATTACTTTTAATGCCGGGGTGTTTGGGGTCATCAACTAATTGCGGATTGGGGTCGTATCCTACAATCAGAGTAAAAGCTCCGGTACCGCATTCTTTTTCTTTTTTGCAACCTTTGGGGATTTTCTTTCCGTAAAGGCGGGAAAGGTTGGCGGCAAATTCATCGCTGGGCCATTTGATTGAAAAAACTTGCAAAATTTCATATTTAGATTGAATATCTTGCGTGATTTTATTTTCAAGGCTCCGTCCGTTCTCCCAGATTACAAAAATTTGCAATAAGTGTTTCACTTTAGTCCTTTGTTCATATTAGTCCGTGTTCAAGGTAGATAATTTTTGCCATAAAATCAAGTGTTAATTTAGGTGGTGGAAATTTGGGATTAAATGGTTGCTTTAATCGAGGGCTTAAGTATGATTATGCTTATTGATAATATTTATGATTAGAGGAACTAATGAAAATTGCGATTGTAGGAACCGGTTATGTGGGCTTGCCCACCGGAGTTGGTTTGGCTGAGTTTGGTAACGATGTGGTTTGCGTAGATAAAATTGCTGCTAAAATTGAGGCGCTCAAAAATGGGCAGCTGACAATTTATGAAGATGGGCTCGAAGAATTGTTTCAGAAGGTAGTTAAAGCCGGCAAACTTCATTTTACTACCAGTATGAAAGAAGCAGTAAGCGGAGCTGATGTGGTGATGCTTGCTGTGGGTACGCCGCCGCATCCGGTGACTAAAGAAGCAGATTTGCAATATATTTATGCGGCAGCTCAAGAAGTGGCTCAGTATCTGGACGGGTATACCGTGATTGCCACCAAGTCAACGGTTCCGGTTGGTACGGGTGATGAGGTAGAAGCTATTATCAAACGAACCAATCCTTCTGCTGATTATGATGTTATTTCTTTGCCGGAATTTTTGCGCGAAGGTTTTGCCGTACATGATTTTTTTGCTCCGGATCGAATTGTTATCGGTGCAAATAGCGAGAGGGCAAGAAAGGTTATGTTGGAGTTATACAAACCATTTGAAGGTAAAACCAAATTTTTGTTGGTGGGACGCAAGTCTTCTGAAACCATTAAATACGCCTCAAATGCCTTTTTAGCTATGAAAATTCATTATATTAATGAAATGGCCGATTTTTGCGAAGCAGCGGGGGCTAATATCAGTGAGGTGGCGTGTGGTATGGGTTTAGATAGCCGTATTGGTAATAAGTTTTTGAATCCTGGACCGGGATATGGTGGAAGCTGCTTTCCTAAAGATACTAACGCAATGGCACAGATGGCCAAAAAATTTGGAGTGCATTTGCATCTAATTGAGACTACCATTGCTTATAATGATGAGCGAAAAGTAGGGATGGCAAAGCGAGTTTTGTCGGCGGTGAATGATAATCCGGACGCTAAAATTGCCGTGCTTGGATTGGCTTTTAAGGGGGGGACCGATGATTGTCGTGAATCTCCGGCTATGGATATTCTTCGTGAACTGATCAAATGTTCTCATAATGTGTGTGTATATGACCCCAAAGCCATGAATAACGCACATCAACTGGTGGGTGATAGTGTTAGCTATGCTGCAGATGCTTATGAAGCGGCAAAAGGAGCGGATATTTTGGTTATTCTTACAGAATGGGAAGAGTTTAGACATCTGGATTTGCCTAAGCTGAAAGAAATTATGAAAAAACCGCAGGTGGTTGATTTGCGCAATATGCTTTGTGCGGATGAAATGTGCAAAAATGGTTTTGATTATTGTTGTATCGGACTAAAACACTAAACAGTCATAAGGAGATAAATATGGAAAATAATGTATGCCAATGTAAGGGTAAAAAAGTTTCAGCATTTGTTTTGGCTTTAGGGATTTGTTTGGGTGGTTTTTTTCCCGGATATTTCTATTATCGAGCTAAAATGGACAGCAATTTTGTGACCGTAAAAGGTTTGTCAGAAATGAACGTGCGAGCCGATTTGGCGGTGTGGGATTTGAAGTTTGTGGTGACCGGACAGGATTTGAAAGCAGCACAAGCTCAAATGTCGAGCCAACTAGGTATTATTATCGGTTTTTTGAAAAATATGGGCTTTCGTGCGGAAGAAATTTCAACTGGACGAATCGAGACCAATGATTTGATGGCTAATCCCTATCGTAATAATGATGCAAATGGTGTGCGCTACATTTTAACCCAAGGAGTGAGAGTGCGCTCTACAAATGTTGACAATGTAGAAAAGGCTCTTAACTCAACCGCAAGCCTTATTAGCCAAGGTATTGTGTTTGATAGTCAGAGTTATGGTTCTCCTGTTTCATATATTTTTACCAAGCTAAATGATATCAAGCCTCAGATGCTGGAAGAAGCAACCAAAAACGCTCAAGCTGCTGCAGCAGAATTTGCTAAAAGTTCAAATTCTACCGTTGGTAAGATTAAATATGCTAATCAGGGGGTGTTTTCGATTTTGCCTTCGGAGCAAACTGCCGGTGCATCTGAGTCATCTCAAATTGAAAAGAAAGTCAGAGTGGTGGCTACAGTCGAATATTGGCTGAAATAGAAAACTACTAAAACACCGATTAAAGTCGATGCTTTTACATACAAAAAACAGCTCCCAATTTCGGGAGCTGTTTGCTGTTTAATTAGTTTATCCGATAATTCGAGCTCGTTCGATGTCCTTAAAGTAATTTACAGTGTCGGCTTTGAGCTCTTTGGTGGCATCTTCATCGCAGACTATAATACCATGTTGGTGCATTTGTAAAATGCTGACAGTCCACATGTGATTAATGCTTCCTTCAACCGCATGGTGCAAGGCGCGAGCTTTGTTGGCGCCGGTAACCAAAATCATGACCTCTTGCGCATCCATAATGGTGCCAACGCCGACTGTTAACGCTGTCGAGGGGACTTTGCTAATATCATTGTCAAAAAAGCGCGAATTGGCCTGAATGGTTTCGGAGGTTAAAGTCTTGACCCTTGTGCGTGAGCTTAATGAGGAGCCGGGTTCATTAAAAGCGATATGTCCATCAGAGCCAACGCCGCCCAAAAACAGATGAATGCCTCCGACTTTTTTGATGGCGTCTTCATATTTTTGGCATTCTTGAGCATAGTTTTTGGTCATGCCGTTTAAGATATGTACGTTCTCTCGTTTGATATCTATGTGTTTGAAGAAATTTTCCCACATGAAATAGTGATAACTTTGGGGGTGGCGTGCATCTAAACCGATATATTCATCCATATTAAAGGTTACAACATTTTCAAAAGAGAGTTTTCCGGATTGATGGAGTTTGATGAGTTCGGCATAAGTTCCAAGCGGGGTTGATCCAGTGGGAAGACCCAAAACAAATGGTTTTTGTGCAGTGGGGCGGAAACCATTAATCTTGTATGCGATGTAGTTGGCAGCCCATTTGGAGCAATCGTCATAATTGGGTTTAATGATAAGTCTCATATTATTTCTCCTGATAGATTTGTCCGTTTAAAATTGTATGCATAATATGGAAGTCTTGATTGAAGACCACTAAGTCGGCATCATAACCGGGGGCGATGATACCTTTGTTTGGTATCCTTAAAATTTGAGCCGGGTTGGCGGAGGACATTTGTACTGCTTGTTCTACCGATAACCCCCATGAAACCAAATTTTTGATGCTGTCAATCATGGTCATGGCAGAACCTGCAATTACATTGTCGGATTTGCGATAGAAACATTTGTCAAGGTATACCTCTTCATTATTTGCGTATAATTTATCTGCCTTTTGCTTGGTAGGTTTAAGCGAATCGGTGACAACAACCAATTTGTCAGATGGTTTGTATTGTACTAAAAGTTTTATCAGATTGGGGTCAATGTGTATGCCATCAGCAATAAATTCGCAAGAAAGTTCGGGATGTATCAAAACCGCGCCAACAGCTCCGGGGTCGCGGTGATGCATGCGGCTCATGGCATTAAACAAATGCGTGGTATGCATTATCCTAACTTGCATGCCTTCGAGCATATTTTGATAGGTGGCATTAGTATGTCCGGCCTGCATGATTATTCCTTGCTCAATGCAAAAAAGTGCTAATTCGCGAGTGTGTTTGAGCTCAGGAGCTAGGGTCATGTTGATGATTTTGCCTTTGGAGGCTTTCCACAAGCGTTTCATTAGGTTTAAGTCGACCGGACTGATACTTGAGGGGGACTGAACGCCTAATCGTTCTGGCGAGATAAACGGGCCCTCTAAGTGCATGCCTAAAATGTGGGCGCCTTTTCCTCGTCCCATGGCTTTGACAATGGCTCTTATCCCCTGTGTAAGTTCTTTTTCCGGAGCAGAGTACAAAGTTGGAATAAATGAAGTTACCCCATAGTGTGCCAAAATTTTAGACATTTGTAAAATCGAATCGGCATCATAATCGTCTGTGCCATAACCTCCGATACCGTGAATGTGGCTGTCAATGAAACCCGGAGCAATATAGGCTCCGTCAACATTGATGATTTTGACTTTGGGGTTGAATTGTTTTTGTAAAAAACGACGTTCACTAAAAACATCGGCAATGCGATTGTTTTTAATATACACGGCGCAATTCTCCATTACCGAAAATCCGGTGATAACAGTTGCATTATGCAAACATATAGCTGTGTTCATTTCAAACCTTTTCATAATAAGAATCGATGATAATATGCTAACCATGGAAAGTAAATTTTTTGCAAAGATTGGGGGATTTTTGGGATATCTGTGCAAATATGTTTGAAACATGAGAGCTTTTGTAATAGCTTGTCAAGACTACTAGGTGTGAGGGATGAGATGAAAAAATTTTTAGTGAAATTAATTTGCTTCTTTATTCCAATTAAAAAATATCGAAAACGTTGCAAAGTTTTTTTGAAAAATTGGTTGGGGGGCGGTGTTTCTTCTTTATATAATCCAAAAGCTAGAGGAAATGTATTAATTTCTTATATGAAAGACAGTGTGCTCTTAAAAGATGATGATGTGCGTTTGAAATATCATACGAATCGTTGGGAAAATCGCGAAATTGCTCGTATATTTTATGAATTGGGTTATAACGTAGATTGTATTGATTTTAATTGTAGTTTTTATCCTAGCAAGCAATATGATGTTATGTTTGGAATTTGTGGGAGGTTTTCCGAATTTAAGGATTTTCTTACCCCAGATGCTCTTAAAATTTTATATTTGACCGGAAGTTATGGAAAGTATAATTATGAGAAAGAAAAAGACAGACTGGTCTATTTGGAGCAACGACGTGGTGTTAGGTTAGCTTTGGAACGGGCAACTAAGGGAGGAAGTGATACCAGTTTTGAAAATGCGGATGTTTGTTTGTTAGTGGGAAATGAACATACACTTAAAACTTATCCTAAGCGCTTCCATAATAAAATTAATCTGATTAATTTAACCGGATCTTTATTAAGTACGGTTAAGACCCCAAGTGATTATTATCCTAAAGAAAAAGAATTTTTATGGATGGGAGGAGCTGGTCCGGTACACAAGGGTTTAGATTTGCTGCTCGAGATTTTTGCTAAGCATCCTGAATGGACGCTTAATGTGATGAGTAAAATTAATCCTAAAAGCCAATTCTTTAAGCTGTATAAAAAAGAATTAACCCAGCTACCAAATATCCATTTTCATGGTTTGGTAATGCCTAGTTCCGAAAAATTTGAGAAGATTGTTTCTCGTTGTTTTGCATATATCAATCCTTCTTGTGCGGAAGCTACCTCAACGGCTACGGTGACTGCGATGTCTGTCGGCTTATATCCAATTATTAGTTATGATAACGGATTTACTCTGCCTAAAGGGTGCGGAATTTATCTTGATAAATGCAGTTTGGATGAGATTGAAAATGCAATTGCTTCCTTGTGGCAGAAAGATAAGTCTGAGGTGTGCGAGCAAATTGAGCAAGTCCAAAAAATGACACTCAAAAATTTTTCTCGGGAAAATTTTCATAATCAGATGCTGCAGTTTCTATCCGAGCAGATAAAACAGCATTTTGAAGAAACAACTTCTCAAAACAAAATAAAGGCTAAAAATGCGTAGTGATAATATCTTAAAACAAAAATATTGGTTTTCTGTTTCTCCTTTTAGATTTAATCTTATCTATGCGGCAGCGATGTTGCTGATTTATAATCCGCTATTTTTTAGAAAATTTTATGAAGTATCGCCGAGTGCAATGTTTTTTGTCGGTGGTTTGTTTTGTATGTTGTTGCTCTTAAATGTGGCAGCAAATATTTTACTGTTTCGGCCAATAGCAAAATGTGTGGCAATATTGCTGCTCCTGATTAATGCGGCGGTGTATTACTTTATGATTACTTATAATATATCTATTGATAAGGTAATGCTCTTAAATCTTTTGGAAACAGATTGGAATGAGGCTAAAGAAACTTTTAGTTATTCTATTTTAGCATATGTTGCCTTCTTGGGCATATTACCTTCAATACTGGTATATAAAACCGAAATTTTATCGCGGAATTGGGTAAGCGAATTGTGCAGAAGATCGCTTACGATTGTACTTTCGTTAATGTTGGTGGCAGGATTGGTGTTTGCCAATTTCAAAACAACGGCTCAGTTTATGCGCAATAATAAGCCGCTGAAATATTTGCTTATTCCGGTTAATTATTTTGGAGCGGTGATTTCGCTTACCAAAATAAAGTTAACGGAAGTGAAAGGACCTTTGGAGGTGGTTGCCGATGATGCTTTCATGATACGCTATTGGGATAATCCGAGTAAGAAAAACTTATTGGTAATTGTAGTGGGGGAAACTGCACGGGCACAAAACTGGGGGCTGAATGGTTATGAAGTAGATACAACAGCTCCGCTAAACCAATATAAAAATGAAATATTTAATTTTACAGATGTGAAGGCTTGCGGAACTTCAACGGAGATTTCTTTGCCGTGTATGTTTGCTCTTGAAGGACAGCATGATTTTAATCGCTGGAAAGCCAAACGCAGAGAAAACTTATTAGATGTGGCTAAAGCTGTGGGCTACGAGGTGTTGTGGCGTAATAATAATTCCGGTTGTAAAGGGGTGTGTGACAGAGTGGAAACGGAAACCCCGTGTAAAACATCTAATTGCCATGATGAAATTTTAAATGAAAATCTAATTAGTCGTTTGATGAATACACATGAGGATAGTCTGGTGGTGCTGCATCAGAAAGGTAGTCATGGGCCGACCTATTATCTGCGTTATCCCCAAAGTGCGGAAATTTATAAGCCGGCTTGCAAAACAGAGCGTTTGGATAAGTGCAGTGACGAAGAAATTGTGAATGTGTATAACAATACCATTTATTATACGGCACAAAATCTGGCTAATCTGATTGAGCAATTGCGTACACTTTCTGATATCTATAACGTAACGATGATTTATATGTCTGATCATGGCGAATCTTTAGGCGAAAACGGAATTTATCTTCATGCAGCTCCGTATCGGTTTGCGCCGGAGGGGCAAGTGAAAGTTCCTTTTATGATTTGGATGGACAATCAAACGGCCGAAAATTTGAAAATTAATCGTGCTTGTATGGCGAAATATTTGAATAAACCTCATTCTCATGATAACTTATTCCACACCGCGCTTGGAATTTTGGGAGTGAGTACGGCAGTATATCAGCCAGATTTAGATGTGTTGGCTTTGTGTCGGGAAAGCGAAAAATTTTAGGGGCTTGTGTTATGCAGTCGCTTGTGTTAATTTAGGCATGTTTTATAAATAAATAGAGGTAAAAATGAAAAAAGCACTTATTACGGGTATTACCGGTCAGGACGGATCTTATTTGGCAGAATTGTTGCTCTCAAAAGGTTATGAGGTGCATGGTATGAAAAGACGTGCCTCGTCTTTCAATACTTCGCGAATCGACCATCTGTATCAAGATAGCCACGACAAAGATGCTCGCTTGCTGCTCCATTATGGCGATTTGACTGATTCTTCAAATATTTTGAGCCTGATTAAAAAAATTGAACCCGATGAAGTGTATAATTTGGCGGCTCAGTCCCATGTGAAAGTTTCTTGGGATTGTCCGGAATATACTGCTGATGCCGATGCGCTCGGAACTTTACGCATTTTGGAGGCTATTCGATCTTGCGGTCTCGAAAAGAAGACCCGCTTTTATCAAGCTTCTACTTCAGAGCTTTTTGGTTTGGTGCAAGAAACTCCTCAACGCGAAACAACTCCGTTTTATCCGCGTTCTCCTTATGCAGTGGCTAAGCTCTATGGTTATTGGATTACGGTTAATTACCGCGAAAGCTTTAATATGTTTGCTTGTAACGGTATTTTGTTTAACCATGAAAGTCCGCGTCGCGGCGAAACTTTTGTGACCCGTAAAATTACTCGGGCAGCAGTGCGAATTGTGCTTGGTATGGAAGATAGACTATATCTCGGAAATATTGATGCCAAACGCGATTGGGGGCATGCAAAAGACTATGTTGAAGGAATGTGGCGTATCTTGCAACAAGACAAGCCGGAGGATTTTGTTTTGGCAACCGGTGTAACTACAACTATTCGTGAGTTCTGCGAGATGACTTTTAGAGAACTTGGAATTGAGCTTGTATGGCAAGGGCATGGTGTTGATGAAAAAGGTATTGATAAGAAAACCGGTAAAGTACTGATTGAAATCGATCCCCGCTACTTCCGTCCGGCCGAAGTGGATTTGCTGTTGGGTGATGCATCTAAGGCGAGAGCAAAACTTGGTTGGGAACCAAAATATGATTTGCAGAGTTTGTGTCATGAAATGGTAACTGAAGATATGAAGGAAGCCAAGCGTGAAAAATTCTTGC
Source organism: uncultured Alphaproteobacteria bacterium (assembly GCA_944391475.1). Taxonomy (GTDB): domain Bacteria; phylum Pseudomonadota; class Alphaproteobacteria; order RF32; family CAG-239; genus MGBC133411. Next base: position 169,066 of record CALXTR010000001.1, read on the forward strand.
GCGAAAATGGCTATGAAGTTTTAATTCCTCAGGAGTAAGAGATTTATGGAAAAACATGCAAAGATTTATGTTGCGGGACATCGCGGCTTGGTAGGCTCTGCCATTGTGCGTCGTCTTAAGGCTGAAGGTTTTGATAATATTATTACGCGTAGTCATGCGGAGCTTGATTTGACTGATCAAGCTCAGGTTAATAACTTTTTTGCTCGTGAAAAGCCCGATTATGTCTTTTTAGCAGCAGCTAAAGTCGGCGGAATTATGGCCAACAAAACTTATCCGGCAGAATTTATTTATAAAAATTTGATGATTGGCTGTAATGTGGTGGAAGCCTGCTATAAAAACGGAGTGAAAAAGCTGCTTAACCTTGGGTCTTCGTGTATTTATCCGCGTTTGGCACCGCAACCGATGAAGGAAGATGCCTTGCTGACCTCAGAGCTTGAGCCAACCAACGAAGCCTATGCAATTGCTAAAATTGCGGCTATTAAACTGTGCCGTTATTATAATCAACAATATGGTACTAACTTTATTTCAGTTATGCCGACTAACCAATATGGGGCAGGCGATAACTTTAATATGGAAACAGCTCATTTACTGCCAATGCTGATGCGACGTTTCCATTTGGCTAAGTTGCTGCAAAATAATGATTTTGAGGCGATTGTTAAAGATATTAAAAAATATAAACTGGGCTGGGGATTAGATGAAAAAATAGATTTTCGAGATGAAGCTTCAATTATCTCAGCTTTGGCTCAAATCGGTGCTTATAAAAACAAAGTAGTGGTTTGGGGTGATGGCTCAGTATTTCGCGAGATGATGGATGCTGATGACTTGGCTGATGCTTGTTTCTATTTGATGCAAAACAAAGATGCCAAAGATATCGGCGAGTTAGTAAATATTACTGATGGCACAGATATCCAACTTAAAAATCTTATCGAGCTGACGGCTAAAATTGTGGGATATGATGGTATAATTGAATATGATACCACTAAACCCAACGGTACACCTCGCAAGATGATGGATGCAACTAAAATTAAAGCTTTGGGATGGACACCAAAAATTAAACTAGAGGAGGGAATTGCCAAAGCGTATGACTGGTATAAGGCCAGTGTGGAGAACTAATATGAGTAAATATTATATTGTTAGCGGTGGTTTTGATCCTATTCACGAGGGTCATATTGCCATGATTAAAGCTAGTGCGGCCGAAAGTGACGGAGTGATTTTGCTGCTTAATTCTGATGATTGGCTGGTGCGTAAAAAAGGTACTAACTTTATGAGTTTTAAGACCAGAAAAATTATTTGTGAAAATCTGAAAGGTGTAATTGAAGTTATTGCCTTTAACGATGCAGATAATTCTGCTTCTGATGGAATTAGAATTGCGCGTGAAAAATATCCGAATGCTGAACTGGTGTTTGCAAACGGTGGTGATCGTACAAAAGAGAATATTCCAGAAACTGCGATGTGTGAACGATGCCATGTAGAGATGAAATTTGGTGTCGGTGGGGAAAATAAAGCCAATGCATCTTCCAAAATTTTGAAGGAATATGTCGAAAAAATAGGAGCTTAGGCTTGAAAAAAATTACAATATCGGTAATAACTGCCAGCTTTAATCTAATTGCAAACGGAAGAGAAAAGTTTTTCCGTCAGATGGTTGAATCAGTACAGCAACAAACTTATCAGCAGGTGGAACACTGGGTGATAGATGGTGGGTCAAATGATGGCACCGTGGCATTGTTGGAAGATTTAGCCGCACAAGGTAAAATCAAGTATATCTCTGAGCCTGATAAGGGCATTTACGATGCTATGAACAAAGGAGCAAAACTGGCGAATGGTGAGCTGATTACATTTCTTAACTCCGATGACTTCTTTAACAATCCCAAAGGATTAGAGGAGGCCATAAAAGTCTTTGATAAAGGTTTTGATTATTCATATGCCCCGATTGTGGTGTTAGATGAGGAAAGTGGTAAACAGTCTGTGGGGCGGGTGAAATGGTTGCGCTTGCTGCGCAATATGCCTTTTCCACATCCGGGAATGTTGGTACGCAAAAGTGTGTTTGAAACTTTGGGTGGTTTTGACAGTAGTTTTAAGCTGGTAGGGGATTATGATTTTATATTGCGCTTGATCTTAAGCGGATATAAAGGCGCAGAATCTAAGTCGTTTGTTACATTTCGTGCAGGCGGCGCAACAGATGTTTATGCCAATAAGCACAAAGCTGAAATTGCAAGGGTTTATGTTAAAAATTATGCTGGTTTGGGCGGAATGAGTGAAGCTGAGTGCTCCCAAATTGCCGAAGATTATATTTTTCCGAACCGATTATTGAAAGTTTTGCTGGGGGCAAAATATCAGCTGCGAGTGCGGATGTCGGCGATGTGGTTGTGGTTTAACAGCTGGAAAAGAAGACTAAAAAACAAGGCAGGTAAATGATGACTAAGGTATTTGTATCGGGATGTTTTGATGTATTGCACAGTGGGCATATTGCTTTTTTGCAAGAGGCAGCGCAGTATGGCGATTTGTATGTGGCTCTTGGGTCTGATAAAACAGTTTTGGAGCTCAAACATCGTCCAACGCTTTATACCGAAAATGAGCGTAAATACATGTTGGAGGCACTGTCTTGTGTGCACAAGGTTTATATCAGTCCGGGGTCAGGGTATTTGGACTTTGTGGAGGTGTTAGATTTAGTTAAACCGGATATCTTCTTTGTGAATGAAGATGGTGATAAGCCGGAGAAGAGAGAGTTGTGTGCGCAGAAAGGAATCGAATATAAGGTGGGAAAACGAGTCCCGTTTAAGGATTTACCCATTCGATCTACAACTGCAATCAGAGAGGAAATGAAACAAACTTTACTCAACGAAAAATAATTATTCTTATTGTATTTTTTGGCAGTCAGGTTTATGACTGCCGTTTTTTTTATTGAAAACTCAGGCAGGTTTTGATAACGTGAAGACAGCAAATGAGTTTTTGTTTGTTAGTGCTTCGGCACGGGGTTGTAAGAGGCCCTGCAGGTACCAGTATTGGATATAGTACTGTGAAGAAGTATATCCCCAACTATGGTTGGGGAGGCTTCAGCGTATGTTCAGGAACGAAAGTTCTAAAGGCTGTGGCAATCATTTGTACTTGTATGATCTCTTAACTCCCTGACCGCCTAGTTTAGGTGGTCTTTTGTTTATGGGAAACATAAACTAGGGAGTGAGATGTATACATGTCAAAAAGCCTTGCGCGTTGCGTTAAAGGTTGGTTTGGCTGTGGAACAACCCTCTGATAGATGCATTTGAGCTTATTTGTTGAGTGTGTAACAAGATGAGGAGGGACAGCTAATGAAAAAATTAGTAGGCAAGGTGATTTGTTGGTTTATTCCATTTAAGTCAATTCGTCGTAAGGTCAAAGAATGGGCTGGGTTAAGAGTTCCGAGAGTTGAGAAGGAGTTCTATGGAAAACGCAAAATTTATGCCGATGAGGAGGCTCAAGATAAGGTTTTGGAAGTATTAAAACGCGGTAAGCCTTGTTTGATTGCTCGTTTTGGTGGAACAGAATATTCGGTGTTTGAACAATGGTTGGAAATTCAGTCTGGTAAAAGAAAGGATTATAGTGATAAAATTCGTCGTAATATTGCTGAGCTGTCAGGATTTTTCCCTGCAACAACGGAAAATATGAATCGTTTTTCACAAGAGCTGGCACAAGTGGTGGGGCGTGCTGATGTGATGGCCGTGTGGTTTATTCGTAATGAAGAACAGATAATGGATCGTTTTTGTCCCCACGCAGAATTTATACGTTTGTTGTCTTTTGAGCCGATATTGTACCAAAATCCTTGGAGCCAGTATCTTAAAGGTAAAAAGGTGTTGGTGGTGCATCCGTTTGCAAAAAGTATTGAGCAACAATATGCCAAGCGATGCTTATTATTTGAAAATGAAAAAGTTTTGCCTGATTTTGAACTAAAAACAATTAAGGCGGTGCAATCTATTGCCGATGCGAGTTATAAGATGCCTTTTGCAGATTGGTTTGCAGCTCTTAGGTATATGAAAAAGCAAATTGCTGAAACTGATTTTGATATTGCTATCATTGGGGCTGGGGCATATGGTATCTTTTTGGCTGATTATTGCAAGCAACTGGGAAAACAAGCAATTCATTTGGCCGGTTCTACGCAAATGCTATTTGGAATTATGGGGAAACGTTGGTTAGAAAATCCTAAGCTACAACACATATTTAACCAATATTGGGTACGTCCGTTAGAAGAAGAAAAACCACAAGGTGCAGAAAAAGTGGAAAAAGGGTGCTATTGGTAGACATAAAATTACTTGCATAACTAATAATTATAATTGCAACTTGTTTAGTCCTTTGTATAATTTTTTGTATAGAGGACTAAAGTTATGACTGTGCACTTTGTATATTCTAAAAATACTATCAATTCAGGCGATTTGGCTTGTGGTTATTATCGTTATTTTGCGGATAAATTTCAGCCTTATAATGTGGCGATTTGGGATATTGGAAATATAGATTTTTCAAAAATTTCAAAAAATGATGTGGTGATTATTGGCGGTGGTGGTTTACTGAATAATTCTGATTTGTGGAATTATAATATTAATCGTTTGTCTCAAAAATCTCGTTATTGTTTTTTGTTTGGAGTGGGGTTTAATGCTCATAAAAGTGGAAAAATTATTATTCCATTGAAATTGAAGAATCTTCGCGGTTTGGCAATTAGAGATTATCAGCATCCATCGCAAGGAAAATATGTGCCATGCGCCAGTTGTTTGTTACCAGAGTTGGAAAAAAAATATGAGATTAAGCGTAAATATGGTGTGGTTAAACATTTTCAGCATGAGTTAAGCCAAGAATTGAATCTGCCGATGATTATGAACGATGCTCCTTTAGATGATATTTTGGAGTTTATAGGAAGTTCGGAAATTATTATTACAAATACGTACCATGCGGTTTATTGGGCGACCTTAATGCGCAAAAAAGTCATTCTTGATGCGCCATTCTCGGAAAAGTTTGATTATTTGAGATATCCGGTAGTACGTTTCTCCGGTGATTTGGAGAAAGATGAAAAGTCTGCCTTGGTTTATGATAATGCTTTGGCGGAAACCAGAGCACTAGTATATGATTATATTGAAGAGATTTTAGCTACTTGCCCTCCGCCTTCAAGTAGTAGAAAGAAAAGATGGACTTCTTTGATTTGCAATCTTGTACCGGTAAAAAAATGGCGAAAAATATTGCGTTGCAGATGGAGATAATTCAAGTATAGCTGAATCTATTGGTCATTTGTCTATCAATGCCTAATTTTGAGGGGAAGAAATAGGTGTTATTAAGATATTTCGGGGCTTGAGATATTTTATCCTTATTTTATAATGTGACTATGAGTTGGGGAGCTAGAGATATGAAGCAACTGTTATTTATCGGTCACAAATTTCACACTAAAACTAAATCTTGTGATTTCTTATTTGAAATCTTGGAACAAGAATATCAAGTTGAAAAGTGTTTTGTTAATCCGTATTTTAAAGATTTAGATATAACAATGCGCGAATTTGCCGGGCGCAAATTTGATGTATTGCTCTGTTGGCAAGTTATGCCTGATTTAGTGGAAATCAAAAATTATATTTCGTATAATCAAGGTGTGTTTTTCCCGATGTATGATGGTTGTCCGAGTTTGAGAAAAATGGAGAAATGGTATCAGTTTCGCGATTTTCAAATTATTTCTTTTTCTCAGACATTATATGATGCTTTAAGAAAAGCAGGGTTTAGTGCCGAATATATTCAATTTTTTCCCAAACCTTCTGAAGATACACATGAGGGAGATGATCATTCCGTGTTTTTCTGGAATCGGCGGGAGGCGATTAATGTTAATTTGGTCGGAAAATTGTTTGCTAAATATCCTTTGAAATTGTTGCATATTCATAAGGCTCTCGATCCTAATCAGGTTTATGAAGAACCTAAAAAACAGTATGCAGAGCATATTGAATATTCAACCTGGTATGAACAAAAAGCTGAAATGATTAAAGATATTGAAAAATGTGCTTTTTATATCTCTCCCAGAGAAAAAGAAGGTATTGGAATGAGCTTTCTGGAAGCTATGGCAATGGGAAGAGTTGTGGTGGCTCCCAATCAGGCAACTATGAACGAGTATATTCGTCATGGAGAAAACGGATATTTGTATAATCTGAATAATCCTTGTGAATTAAAAATTGGTGATATACGCAAAATTCAAAAAAATTGCATGGAATTTATGAAAACTGGTTATGATAACTGGCTGCAAAATAAAGATAAAATTTTGGTATGGATTGAACAAGAAGGTAATGCTAATCGCCTAAAAATACAACTTGGTATGTTGCGGCGTTTCTTTTTCCACCCCATTAAGGTGGTTAGGACTTGGTTGAAATACAGATAATGAGGATCAAATGAAGCAAATTGATATTTGTATGGCTACCGATGATAATTATGCGCCTTATGCCGGCGTGGTGATATCATCTATATTGGAGCATTTATCCGAGGATTATAATTTGGTGGTGCATGTTTTAGATGGTGGTGTGTCAGCCATTAATAAGGCTTATTTGGAAGAATTAAAGCAAAATAGGCATTTTGAAATTCATTATTATTCAATGGATAATAATGAATTTAACCATTGTCCTCTTACCTATCTTTCAATTGCAACCTATTATCGTCTCAAAATCGGTGAAATTTTATCTGATGTTCGACGTGTCATATATCTTGATTGCGATATGGTTGCAAAAGGCGATTTGTCGGAGATTTGGAATTTTGATTTGCAGGGAAATATCTTGGGAGCGGTGGAGGATCCGCTTTCTGCTAAGAATATGCAAAGACTTAAAATTGAAAAACAATATTTTTATTTTAATGCCGGATTGTTGCTGATAGATTTGGAAAAATGGCGGAGCGAAAAGATTCAAAACAGACTGTTTGATACTTTGAAAATGCGTAAAGATGAACTTAAGCACCAAGATCAAGATTTGCTCAATTTGGTATTATACAAGCAAACTTGCTCAATGCCGCTGAGATTTAATTCGCAATATTTCCCTTATGGATATGGAAATGCGAAAAAACAAGAATATTTGAGTTCGCTAACTAATCCGCTGGTGATACATTATATTATGGCAGATAAACCCTGGAAGTGCGGTTCGGTGGTGTTTAGACGGCGGGATTATGTGCGGGCTTTTAAGAAAACTCCATGGTTTCTTAAGCACAAAAGTAAGTGTTTTTTGCAGTGTTTTATGAGAGGGCCGGCATTGCTCGTAGAGTTTCTTAAATATTGGTATAAGCACCCGATTTGTTGGTTTAAGCCAAAGTTTTGGCGTAAGGTAAAACAAATAATTTTTCCGTTGGCGTTTTTGCGATGATGATGGTGATTGGGGCTTGAAAATTTCTTTTTTTGTGGTATTTTCCTGCTAAATTCAATTTTGTAACTATGAGAGAAAATATTATGGCTTTGAGTGATGAAATTATTGACCGTTTGATGGGAACAGATATTCCTACTGTTGAAGAGATTGAGGCAAAATATCCGCCGCGTAACTTAAATGAAGGTCAATGCGTTACACGTATTGCACCGAGCCCGACCGGGTTTATGCATTTGGGTAGTGTATATGCGGCGCTGATTTCTGAGCGTGTGGCTCATCAGTCCGGTGGGGTGTTTATGCTCCGAATTGAAGATACTGACACTAAACGCGAAGTGGAAGGTGCTGCCGAATTCATCATTACCGCTTTGGCAGATTTTGGTCTCAAGTTTGATGAAGGTCCGTTAAATGATCATGAAGAAGTTGGAAATTATGGGCCTTATGTACAGAGTAAACGTAAAGAAATTTATCAGGCTTATATCAAAGACTGGCTCAAAAAAGGCTTAGCTTATCCTTGCTTTTGCTCCGAAGATGAGATTAATGCCATGCGCGAACGTCAAACCAAAGCCGGTGGACGTCCGGGGTATTACGGAATGTGGGCTAAGTGTCGTAATTTGACTGAAGAACAAGTCAAAGCTAATCTTGATGCCGGTAAGCCATTTGTTATTCGGTTTAAGTCGCCGGGTAAATATATCAACAAGATTGCAATTGAAGATGTTTGCCGCGGAAAGAGATTTTTCCCTGAAAATGACTTGGACATTGTAATAATGAAGTCTGACAAGTTGCCGACTTATCATTTTGCGCATTTGATTGATGACCATTTGATGGGAACAACTCATGTCCTTCGTGGTGATGAATGGTTGTCTTCTTTGCCGCTGCATATCCAACTCTTCCAAGTGATGGGCTGGAATCCGCCAAAGTATGGACACATTGCGCCAATCCAGAAGTTGGAAGATGAGGCCAGACGCAAACTCAGCAAGCGCAAAGACCCGGAGGCTAACATTGCTTTTTATGGTGAGAAAGGCTATCCCAAGGAAGTGGTGATTGATTATTTGATGAACTTGGCAAATTCGGATTTTGAGGATTTTAAGCGCGATAATCCGAGCAAAACTTATTTGGATTTTGAACTCAAAATCGAACGTCTTAATAACAGTGGGCCGTTGCTTGATTTTGTGAAGCTCGAAAATATCAGCAAAGAATTTATGGCTACGCTTTCGGCTGATGAACTTTATGCTCGTTTGTATGAGTGGGCTGAAAAATATGATGCATCTCTTAAGCAAAAAATGGATGCCAACAGTGCTTACTTTAAGCAAATTCTCAACATTGAACGTGGAAACTGCGAGCGGGTACGCAAAGACTTTTATATGTTCTCGGCTATCTATCCTGAAATCAAGTATTTCTTTGATGATGAATTTAGTTTATCTGCAGAGGAAGTTTTATCTCAGCTCGCAAATTTGCCGAAAGAAGATATTAAGTTTATTGCCGACACTTATCTTAATCTCTACAATCCTAATGATACAAAAGATGAGTGGTTTGCTAAAATCAAAGAATTTGCTTTGGCAAACGGCTATGCCAAAAATGCCAAAGAAATTACTAAAAATTCGGATGTCAAATATAAGGGGACGGTGTCTGACGTGGCTACCGTGCTCAGGGTTTTGATGACCGGACGCCGTGAAAGTCCGGATTTGTATTCGATTATGCAAGTCTTGGGGCCAGAACGGGTGGTTCAACGCTTGAAGCTTTTGGCTTAAAGTTTTGGTTTGAGGTGCAGTCGTGGTTCGGCTGCGCCTTTTTTGTTGGTTAGAAGGAGGCTTAATGGAAGAAAATTTGATTTGGGGGATGTCGCCGCAGCTGGCTGCAATTTTGATTGTGGTGATTAGCTATGCGATAATCTTTTCGGAAAAAGTTAACCGTGCCGTGGTGGCTTTAATCGGCGCGGCGGTGATGATTATCTCGGGTATTTTAAATCAAAAAACCGCTATTGCCGGAGTGGATTTTAATACCTTGGCACTCTTAATCGGTATGATGATGATTGTGGCGGTTTCGGAAAAATCCGGAATCTTCCAATTTGTGGCGATTTGGTCGGCCAAAAAGGTTAAAGCCAGTCCGCGAGGATTGTTAGCGGCTTTGGCGGTGGTGACAGCGGTATTTTCAGGGTTTTTGGATAATGTGACTACGGTTTTGTTGATTGCGCCTGTGACTTTCCAAGTTACTCGCAAGCTTAAAGTTAGTCCGTATCCTTATCTCTTGGTGGAGATTTTTGCTTCTAACATCGGTGGAACGGCTACCTTAATTGGGGACCCTCCAAACATTCTTATTGGTTCGACTCTCAATCTGACATTTATGGATTTTGTGTATAATCTGGCTCCGGTAGTGGCCGTGACCATGGTAGTGTTGATGTTGGCATTTGACTTCTTTTGGAAGAGAAGCTTGGTCACAACTGATAAAAATCGGAAAATTGTGATGAAAATGAACGAGTTTGACGCCATTACCGATAAGGTGTTACTCTTTAAGTGTCTGGGCGTTTTGTTCTTGGTTATTCTCGGGTTTATTATGGCCAAAGATATTGGTCTGGAGAATGGTACCATCGCCTTGCTCGGCGCGGCAGTACTCTTGTTTCTCTATACTTTGGGGGTAGGTGAGAATCGTGACGACAAAGTACAAGATATTTTCTCAAGCGTAGACTGGATTACGATTTTCTTCTTTACCGGTTTGTTTGTGATTGTGTCTGGTTTGGAGCACACTGGAGTGTTGGCGGCTCTTGGTCACAAGTTTGTAGAGATGACCGGTGGAAGTATTGAAAAATTGGCCTTGCTGATTTTGTGGAGTTCGGCCATTGTCTCGAGTGCCATTGATAACATTCCTTTTGTGGCAACCATGATTCCAATGCTCAAATCAATGGAAGAGTCAATGGGCGGTCGTGAGGCTATGATGCCAGTTTGGTGGGCCTTGTCTTTAGGCGCTTGCTTTGGCGGTAACGGTACTTTGGTCGGAGCATCGGCTAATGTGGTGGTGGCTGGTATGGCCATGCGGGAAGGACACCCGATTGGTTTTATCAAGTTCCTACTGTGGTCAATTCCGGTGATGTTGGTTTCTGTTGGAATTGCTACCTTGTTCATTATTTAGGTCATTGTGGTAAGAAAAAAATACCCTCGGATTTTCCGAGGGTATTTTTTCATCTTATTTATTTTTTTCAACTGCCGGCGGCTTGATGAGAGAGAGGATAATTGCTCCTGTAATCAGGGAGAAGGTTACGGTTAAAGATTGCCAAGCCTCAATTTCTAAGCCGACATAGGGCAAGAAAATTTTGGAGCCGATGAAGATTAAAATAATCGACAAGGCCGGTTTTAAGTATACAAACTTATAAACCGCGGCTGCCAACAAGAAATACAGTGCTCTTAAGCCTAAAATGGCAAAGATGTTGCTGGTGTAGACCACATAAATATCTTGTGTAATTAGGAAAATAGCCGGAATGCTGTCAAAGGCAAAAATCACATCCATCAGTTCAATGATAACGAGGGCAAAAAACAGCGGAGTAATGTAGTGGCGGCCGTTTTCTTTTACAAAAAAGTGTTCGCCTCTAATTTCTGGTGTGACATGGAAGTATTTGCCTACAAACTTAAACAAGCGGCTGTCTTCTAGTTTTTCTTGGTCATTTTCCTTATGCAGAGCCATTTTGATACCGGTATAAATTAAGAAAGCGGCAAAGACGTATAATATCCAATGGAATTTTGAAATGAGGGCTTCGCCAACGCCAATGAGGATACCGCGCATAACAATAGCGCCCAAAATACCCCAGAACAAAACGCGGTGTTGGTATTTGCGTTCGATTTTGAGGCTGCTGAAGATAATCGACATGATGAAGATATTATCCAGAGACAAGCTTTTTTCTACCAAAAATCCGGTATAATAGAGCATTCCGGTTTCAAGGCCGCGCTCATAAATGACAAACAGACCAAAGATTAGGGCAATGCCAATATAAAACACACAAGCCCAAAAGGTTTCTTTGATATTGGGTTCTGAAGCGTGGCGGTGAAAGACAAATAAATCCAAAAACAAAAGTACAAATACGATTACGGCAAAACTACCCCATAAGGCGTAATTGGACATGATGTAATGGTTTTCGGAAAGATGAGCAAGTGTTTCCATTTTTTAGTACCTTATATATTATTGATTAGTGTTTAATTTAGGGTTCAATGTGAATCATTACCCGACGATTTTTCTGCTGATTGGCAGGAATGGCTTCGCCGTGAACATTGTAGTTTGGGTATTTGGGAGCAATGTCGCCCATGCCCACAACTTGTAGACGTTCAGCAACAATACCAACCGAGATAAATTCGCGGACAATAGCCGCGGCCCGATTGGAAGATAGTTCCCATTTAGATGGAAAACCAGAATCGGCGGCTTCAACATCATCGGTATGACCTTCAACTACAATGCGAAAGCGTTTGTAGCGATTTTGTTTTAATAAATCGGCAATTTTCCAAAGCGTTGGGGCGAGCTCGGGTTTAATCAGTGAGCTTCCGGCATCAAACATGCTTAAGCTGGAAATCTCAATCACTACGCCTTGCGAATCGGAACCAAGAGATACTCCTTCGCCGAGGTCTAAACCTCCGGCTTCGTCCAAAAACTCGCCAATTGTACCATTTAATTGGTCGGCCGGAAGATAGTTAAACGCGGCTGCAAAGGCATTTTCCATGGCGGACATCTTCTTTTTATCCAGGGTAGAAGATGCAAAGAGCACAATAAACAAAGCCAACAACAGGGTCAGCAAGTCTGAGTAGGGAATCAGCCAGGTTTCGTCGGCGTGTTCTTCATGAGGTTCGGAATCGTGTTTCTTTTTGGCCATTAGTTTTCATCTCTTAGGGATTTGCGTTCAGAAACCGGAATAAAGGATTGGAGTTTGGCTTCCATGGCGATGGAGGAAGCGCCGGACTGCAATGCCAAAGCTCCTTCCAAAATCATTTTCTTTATTTCGCTTTCTTCTTGGGAAATTTGTTTGAGTTTGTTGGAAAAAGGGTGCCACAAAACGTATCCGGTGAAAATACCAAGCAGAGTTGCCACGAAAGCGGCGGCAATGGAGTGGCCTAATTTATCAATGTCGGAAAGGTTACCAAGAGCAGCAATCAAACCAATAACCGCTCCTAACACACCTAAGGTCGGAGCATACATACCAGCTTGCGAGAAAATCAGTGCGCCGGAGCGATGCCGTTCTTCCATTTGTTTGATTTCCATATTCAGAACTTCATCAATAAAATCAGCCGGAAAACCATCGGCAACCAAAGTCAGACTGGTCTTGATAAACGGGTCGGGAGCTTCGTTAGCTTTGCGTTCAATCCCAACTACACCTTCTTGCTTGGCGATTTTGGCCATGTCAACGAAAAATTCCAAGACTTCTTGCTTTGACATGAGTTTATTCCCGGAAAACAGCAATTTAAGTAGTTTGGGAAATTTTTTAAGCCCTTTCATGGTAAAGGCATTGAAAAGAGCGGCAGCGGTTCCGGCAATAATAATCAAAAAGGCGGCCGGATTGATTAGTGAATGAGGGTCGGCACCTTTTAAGGCCATGCCTACGCCAACAGCAGCAATACCGCCAACTACGCCGATGAGTGTACTTTTTTCCATTTTTTTATTCCGTGTTAATTTGTAAGTCTACCTTATTCTTATTTCTATTATTGTGTTTTGTAAACACATTTTAATTTGGGATTGGATAACCTTAGCTGAAAGTCTTAATTAGGTGGGTGAGGCTACCGGTGAAAATTTTGACCGAGATTGCCAATAAGATAATGCCAAAAAACTTCTGAAAAATGATAATGACACCCGGTTTTAAGATTTTTTCGAGACGTTTGGCGGCTTTGAGCACAAAGTATACTACAATTATGTTGCACAGAATGGCTAAAAGGACGTTGATGTCGGCAAACTGTGAGCGAATGGAAAGTAAGGTGGTGAGTGCGCCTGCGCCGGCTAACAGCGGAAACACAACCGGAATGAAAGTGGCATCTTTGGGGGATTCTGGTTGGTCTTTGAAAATTTCAATATCTAATATCAGCTCCATGGCGATAATGAAAATAATCAACGAACCGGCAATTGCGAATGAGGATAAATCAACTCCAAACAACAGCAAAAAGGCTTCTCCACCGTAGAAAAAGATAATGAAAATGGTGAGAGCGAGTAGGGCGGCACGTTTGGCATTGATGGTCTTGCCGCGTTTTCTTAGGTTGATAAATACAGGTATGGAACCGATGACATCAATGATGGCGAACAATACAAAAAATGCACTGACAAATTCTTGAAGATTGAAAGCTTTAAACATGATTTTTCTCGTTAAAAAATAAAAGGTTATTGTTTATGAAGCTGTCTTAACAAGATGGTGAGCCGGTGTCAAGAGATTTCGGTTTTTTGAGCACTGTTTGGGATTAAAAAATAACTTTATACTTGACATATTAAATATATAGTGATATTACTATATATAGTTATTGTAATATATTGGAGGTTGTCATGAAAAAAGCTAAAAATGTAAAAGAGTTTGTGGAGCAAATGGATAATGCCAAAAAACTCAACCCTAAAGACCTGTCTTCTGATCAGGATTTGACTATTGCAATTATGAACCTTATCAGCATTGAGGAGCATTTGGTTTTCTCCGGCGCTAAGACTGGCAAGACCTCTTTTTATGATTTGATTAAGGACATTCGTGAACTCAGAAAGAATCTTATGCTCAAAGTTATTCCGCAGTATGAGGGTGAGGTGTGGTGCATTTCTAAGCACTTGCTGGCCTCGGCCATGCGTTTGATGGAGGTGGGGACCAAACAACAGAGCCTCAAAAATGATGAGCAGGCATATCAGCTTTTCAATCAGGCCTATGATTTGTATTGCCTGTTTTGGGGGCTGAATATGAATATGCTCAATGTTGATGATGTCAAATGGGTGGAAGATAATATGGACAGCATCAAAAAAATATCTGATCAGGCTTCCAAAATCGTAGCTGAAAATGCAGCTGAAGATACTGTTGTTTCTTCTGAAAAAAGCGGAGCTTGGGGCAAAATGAAAGCTTTTGTGCGCAAAGCTGTAGATTGTTGCATTGAATAGGAGAACTAAAATATGAAAAAACTGGTTTGCTTGCTTACGGCAATGGTAATTGGGTTATGTGCTTGTGGTGATAATCCTGCTTCTACAAACGGAGACACCAAAGTAGTTGCTCAAAATGAAATTCGGGCAGATGAAATATATTTCTTCTTCTCAAACGGGTGCCCGCATTGCCATGATGCTTTGGCTTATATTAATGCAAAGTATCCCAACCTCCAAATGGCAATGGTAAATGTGGCTAATCCGGAAGGGTATGATTTGTTTGTTAAGTGTGCAAAAAAGTTTAAGCTTGGAAACCGTATCGGGACACCGCTGTTTTGTATGGGAGATAACCATTTGATGGGGTGGTCTGATGCTTATGCTCCAAAATTTGATGAGTATGTGAAACCGTTTTTAGGAGATTAGACATAAATATGGTTGAACAACTGCCTGAAAATGTTATGAAAAAAGCTGTGCGGGGGATTAGCTATATTGCTCATCCCCTCAGGTTGCGTATTTTGGAATATATTGATGTGAACGGCGCTTCTTCGGTTTCGGCAATTACCAAAGCAGTTGATGAGGATCAGGCGATTGTATCACAGAGTTTGCGTAAACTCCGTGAGGCAGGACTGGTAAAAACCCAACGAAAAGGTATTTTTATCTATTATAATATCTATGAAGAATACCCGGCCAGCATTTTTGTTTGTATTCGTAAGCTCTTTGGGTATATGACCGATAATTTTCGTTTCTTGGCAGATGGGTTTAAGGCGATTTTGCCACGCGATTATACGAACATGGTTGCAAACCAGATTAAGCTGTTTGCAAATTATGATAAAATGCGGATACTTGAATATTTGACCTTAAACGGAGAAAGTAATGTGTCTGATATTGTGAAGGGGATTGATAGTGATACACTAAAGGTTTCGCAATATCTTAAGCGTTTGCGTGATGATGCTTTTGTGGTGGCCAGAAAAGAAGGGCGGTTTGTGTTCTACAATATTACTAAAGGAGTGCACAAAACCGCCATTGAGTGTATTCATAAGCGTTATGGAAGTCTTAAAAATAAGGACGACTTCTAGAGGGCTTATTTTTTATAAGCAGGGAAACTATTGAGCCATACGGTGATTTTGTTGGCAACTGCTGCGTCATATTCGCTACCCAAATTGTTGAATGAAGCAGAAGGTAACAGTTGTGCATTTTTCGCCATGTGGTTAAAATCGGTGAAATAGCTTCCATAGTTGCTGCCCTGAGTAGAGAAGGGGGCAACTCGTTTGTTTTGAAAATCGAATTTAGTTAAAAACGTTTTAGCTGGGGTGGCTAGTGTATACCACCAAACCGGCGCACCAAAAAAGATAGTGTCATATTGACTTAAATCTGGCATTGTATCGATAATGGCAGGGTATTGGCCCGATTTGTTTTGGCTGCGGACGGTCAGGGCAAACCAAGGGGTAGTATCTATTTTATCAACCGTCTTAATTTCATAAATATCAGCATTGGTCTTGTCTTGAATAATTTCAGCAATTTGTTTGGTATGACCGCTTAAAGAGTAGTAGATGACAAGAGTTTTGCCAAAAGTGTTTTTGAGTGTAATGGGATCTCCTGCATAGGGAGCCATTTCTTTTTTGTTTCTTTGATTAACACGCCAGAGATGGGTTCCTCCGGCAATTAAAGCCAAGATAGTGCCAATGAGCACAATATAGATAATGGTCTTAATCATGATTGTTCCTTTCTTCTTTGTATATACCCAATATAAGAGTTTTATAGATTTGTACAAGATATATTTGTGTATAAGAATTGTGGAAAGTTTTCTTAAGAGTAAAAATAACTATTGACAAGTGGCAAAAGAAAGATTATTAACAATGTGAATTTTGATGGCGGGTTAGCTCAGTCGGTAGAGCGGAGGAATCATAATCCTTGTGTCGTGGGTTCGAATCCCTCACCCGCTACCATAAAAAAACTCCCCTTTATGGGGAGTTTTTTTATGCCCGTGCGACGGGCGCGCGGCGGGTTAGCGGCTGAAAGAATGTGCTATGAATCCGCGATGCTATCAATAGAGCTAGTCTCTTTGACCTCCGGAAGTTTTTTCGGAGGTTCTTTATTTATAGTGGATAATTTTATCGCTTGGAGTTGAAAAATTATACTTCACTCTTGCTAAAAGTATTGAATTTGTTTCAATTATATGGTATTTTGTTATCCTGTTATATAAAATTATTAAGATTTATGAAAAATCAAAAAATTGAAAACATTGCTATTCTAGGAATGGTGATGTTGTTGTTGGCATGGGCTTGCCCCTCAAGTTGGACTGTTTTGGCTCCAATTGCCGGAGTGTTATTAATCACTTGGGTGGTGTTACGTTTGTCAATTGATTTAAAATCCATTATCTCTTCGTTGCGACAAGGTCATGAATGAGGCGATAATTGGTGCATTAGCGTTATCGGCGATAGCGGTAATTGCTATGTTTGTAGTGGCATTTAGCAAAAAAAGTAATTCTTTCTGGATTCCGGTGCTGTTAGCCTTTTTGGGGGCAGTAGTGCTAGCCAGAGAAGTGGTGCATGCTGTGGTGCCAATGGGAATTATGGCCGAGTTGTTGTGTGTGTTGTCAGCTTTTGCTTTAATTCTAATGTTTATTATTTTTTCAGTCAAAGTTTGTAGTTGGCTGAAAAACTATTGAAATTAAGACTCCGTATTTATACGGGGTCTTTTTGCTATTTGTTGCCTTATTAATATTATTATTCCTAATAATATATGTTTTGTGATACTTGTGTTACAATTTTGCTCCTTTTTGCTTAACTTTGTAAAAGTTATGTTAAACTTATGGTCTATAAGCTGTCTTTTGATTTTTTGTCTTCTTGCTGGTGGTATAATGAAAGTATAAGGAGAAGACTGATGACTGATACTTTATTGCAATATAATGCAATTTCTCAACATCAGGATTTTGAGAAACAGCAGTCAATATGGAACTCGGCCGATGATATGTTATCAAAGAGCGGAGAAGAATATATGTTGCAATTAAGTAAGCAAATTGCTCGCAAACAAGCGTCCATCAGAAAAGTAGAAACAGATGTTTTATTGTTGAGTGAACTCCAAAGAAGATTGGGACGTGTCTTAAATTTGCTCCCCAATACAAATGATAAAAAATTACGTGAAAATCAAATTTATAATGCGCTGACTTATTATCTTTATGGTAATACTGTGGAGGCTGTTCGTTATGCTAAAGCTGCCGGTAAAAAACCTGATAGTTTTGTAGCTCGTTTGATGTATGGGGCTAAAATCAGAAAATCGATGATACAACTGCGTTGGCTTTTTGCTTTTCTTGATGAGAAAAATTGTCGTCAAAGGTTTCAAGAGCGTACTAATAATCAAGATTTTTGTGCCGCAGTTGATATGTTCTTGAATGTGCGCCAACCTAAAAATAGTGCCGTAGAGTTCTTAAACCGTAAAATGTTTAATGATTATAAATTATTACGAGAATTAAATAAGCTCAAAAATTCGGCAACTCACTCTTTGAATGTTCAAAATGCGGAGATTTCTCACAAAAATATGGCTTTTGTGGGTAAACTTTCGGCTCAAGAGGTTGCGGCTTTGGTGCGTATGGCTCCAGCTAGTTATGCATAGATGAGGTTTGCTCTAGTGCTTCGTTGGCAATAAGGCTAACCCCAATCATGGCGGCATTGTTGCCAAGTTTGGCACGATATACTTTGATTGGAGGCGTAATCACAGTTTTGTTGGTTTCGCGTTCTAGCTTTTCTATATTCATAAATTCGACTAATGAACCAAAAAGCACTACTGCTTCTGGGTCAAAGAGGTTGACTAGTCCATATAGACCGGCCAATACATTATTTTGCCAATTGTCAAAAATTTCGATGGCGATGTGATCGTGTTCTTTAATACCTTTGATAACATCAAAACTATTTTTGCTGTCATCTCCATAGGCTGATTTGGCATCTAAGCTCAATGCCGTTCCGGAAGCATAAATTTCATAGCAGTCATATGCTCCGCAGGTGCAGCGGCGAATGTGGCCTCGATTTATTGGGAAATGCGCTTCGGCGGCAGCACCACTTTTTCCTTTGAGGAGTTTGCCATCAATGATAACGCCTAGACCAACACCAGTGCCGATGGCAATTACCAACAAATTGGAATGATTTTTACCGGATCCTAGCTTATATTCCGCCCAAGCAGCGGCATTGGCATCGTTTTCCAAAATTACCGGCTTGTTAGATAATGACTGAAAATTTATATCTTTATAACCAACAGCCATATTTCCAACTGAAGATACTATGCGTTTATGGTCGGTTGATACTACACCGGCTGTGGCAATTGCGATGGCGTCCACTCTTTCTTCATGTTGGGAGATGAGACTTTTGAGCAATTTTAGTATGCCATCAAGAGTTTTGGGAGTGTCAAATTTGTGGACCGGACTTAATAAATCTCCTTGATTGTCGATGATGCTACAAGCGATTTTGGTGCCGCCAATGTCAAAAGCCAGAAATTTTTTGTTTTTTTGCATTGTCATTTTCTCCATCGGTTTTATTATATGTAATCTGAAATTCAAAAAATTCTACAAGCCGAGAGGGAAATCATGAAAAAAGTTTTGTTTTTGGAATATCCTAAATGTTCAACTTGTCAGAAAGCCAAACGCTGGCTTGATGAGCATGGAGTGATGTATGAAGACAGGCATATTGTGGAAAACCAGCCAACCGTTGCAGAACTTAAAAATTGGGTTCTGGCATCTGGCGTAGAAGTTAAAAAGTTTTTCAACACATGTGGGCTTAAGTATAAGGCGCTTAACCTCAAAGAAAAACTGCCTAATATGTCTGATGAGGAACAAATTGAACTTTTGGCAACCGATGGAATGTTGGTGAAACGTCCGCTCTTGGTGGGTGATGATTTCGTAGTGGCTGGTTTTAAGCCCGAAATTTGGCAGAGCAAACTTAACTCCTAAAAATAGTGTGGAATGCAAAAAAAAGACCGCTTTTTTTAAGAAAGCGGTCGGGAATGTTGTTAATGACGATTTCTCGCAAAATCCTCTTAGAAACAAAATATTCCGATTTTTGATATCATCTCTTCAGATCACGGGGAACTTCCGAGCATATCTATCTGTGGTATGTGTCGGAAGCACCCCGACCACCAAAGAAATGTAACCATCTCTTATGCCATAGATATAAGCTCGGTTTTGATGATTTCAAAATAGACTTTAGTCTAGTTCTTAGGCTTTGCTGACATAGTCTTTCAGCAAGCGTTTGTGTCCGGCTTCTTCAAAAATGATTTCAAGTTTGTTGCCTTCAACCGCAATCACTTTCCCTCGGCCAAAGCTCGCATGATAGACCGTACTTCCGACCGGAAATTCGGCTCGGCTGTTTTTGGCTTTTTGTTTGGTCTGATAATAGCTTCCACTCCAAGAATTATCATAATCATCATTGCTGACATAGCTATAACGATCATCGTCATCGTAGCGCACATTGCTCTCTTTAGCGTAGTTGCGATTGGAGTTCCAATTTTGCGAATATGGCTTGCCGTAGCTAACGGAAGAACCATAGCTGTCGCTACCAAAGTAACTACTCATTTGATTGCAGATTTCAATGGTGCTCGGGGGCAATTCATTTATAAACCGCGAGGGCAGATTGTTTTGCCACTGGCCATAGACACGGCGGTTGTGAGCCATGGAAATATAGAGCTTTTGGCGGGCGCGGGTAATGGCCACATAAGCCAAGCGGCGTTCTTCTTCAAGCGCGGCGCTACCACCTTCATCGAGGGCGCGTTGGTGTGGGAAAAGTCCTTCTTCCCAGCCGGGCAAAAATACTACGTTAAATTCCAAACCTTTAGCCGAGTGCAGGGTAATGAGCATGACCTTGTTATTGTCGGTGATATCATCATTATCCATTACCAAACTTACGTGCTCCATAAACTCTGATAAATTGGCAAATTTGTCGTCCATGGAGTTGATTAATTCTTTAAGGTTTTCAATTCTGCCCGGAGCCTCTACCGATTTATCGG
Source organism: uncultured Alphaproteobacteria bacterium (assembly GCA_944391475.1). Taxonomy (GTDB): domain Bacteria; phylum Pseudomonadota; class Alphaproteobacteria; order RF32; family CAG-239; genus MGBC133411. Next base: position 189,450 of record CALXTR010000001.1, read on the forward strand.
ATTTGAGCATATCAAAATATCCGGAATCTTCCAAAATTTGAGCGGCTAAGTCATCAGGGGTTAGAACCGCAGAGGCTTTTCTCCATTCTTCAAACAAATGCATCAGTTCTTCAAGCTGGCCTTTGGCTTTGCCGCTGATTAAGCCTTCGCCCAACATATGTTTGATGGCCTCATACATGGAGCAATGGCGGTATCTTCCTTCATTGCGGAATTTTTCAATCGTCTTGGCACCAATGCCACGAGCCGGCTTATTGATTATGCGCTCTAATGCTAAGTCATCGTCTGGTTGCAGGACAACCCGAAAATAGGCCAAGGCATCGCGGATTTCGGCGCGTTCATAGAACTTTAATCCGCCGATGACTTGATAAGGAATCGCCTCGTGAATGAATTTTTCTTCAAACTCACGCGTTTGGGCGGCAGTTCGAACCAAAATGGCCATATCCGAATAGTCATATCCGCTGCGTTTTAGCTTATCTATCTCGCCGACAATATATTCAGCCTCGTCATTGCCATTATAAGTACTTACCACTTTAATCTTGCTGTTATCGCATTGCAAAGCCGGAGAGTTTTCAGCCACTTTGAGGGTTTTGCCCAGACGGTCTTGGTTGTTACTGATAAGGTTGGAGGCGGCTTTCAAAATATTGGCGGTGGAGCGATAATTTCTTTCCAACCGTATGGTTTTGGCGTCTGGAAAATCCTTATTAAATCGCAGAATATTCTCAATTTCGGCACCGCGCCAAGAATAAATGGACTGGTCGTCGTCACCTACACAGCACAAATTACGATACTTTTGCGAGAGTAGGCGGATTAGTAAATACTGCGACACATTAGTATCCTGGTACTCATCAACCATAATATACTGAAAACGGCTTTGGTACTTATCCAAGATGTCAGAATCGCTTAATAAGATTTGTAAGGTATATAAAATAATGTCGCCGAAATCTACGCAATTGAGCTCTAATAAACGCTCCTGATATTTTTGGTAGACGTGAGTTAACACGGTTTCTTTATAATCGGTTTGCACCTTATCGGCATTCAAGCCTTTATCTTTCCAACGGCTGATTTTATCTAATATGGCTTGAGGCGGATATTTTTTATCATCAATGCTTTCGGCTTCTAAAATCTGTTTGATTAATCTTTTTTGGTCATCTTCGTTTAAGATTGTAAAATTGCTTTTTAGGCCGACCATTTCCGCATGGTTGCGCAAAATTTTGACACATACACTATGAAAAGTTCCGAGCCATACCGAATTGGCTATTTCTCCAATCAAGCCTTGAACTCGTTCGCGCATTTCTTTGGCGGCGCGGTTGGTGAAAGTTACAACCAGACAATTCCACGGATTAGCTTTATGCTGAGCCAAAATATAAGCTAGTCTTGTCGTCAGAACTTTGGTTTTGCCGGTGCCGGCACCAGAGAGAACCAAAACCGGTCCTTCGGTGGTTTTTACGGCCTCTTTTTGCTCGGGGTTTAGCTGTTCTAACCAGGCATATCCCGGGGCTAATTGTGAAATGTTATCAAAGGTGCGTGCGGTGCTGCATTCACCTTCATCGGTGAGGTCAAATATATCATCCATGGCTAATACTTCTTGTTTTTTTAAGCTTGATGCAATATATATTATTTATCTGCGATTGCAAAGGAGTTTTTTATATGCCGAGAACAATTGAGGGAAAATATGTAACCAAGAGCTCTAAAGTCTTTCAGGAAGGGGATAATGCTTGGCTTGCGGGAGATTATGATACTGCCCGCAATAAGTATCGCGATGCCGCCAAACTCTATCTTGACTCCGGTGATGATGAGGGGGCGGCATTTGTTTATTCGCGTTTGGGGGAACTCGAACTTAGTCAGTATAATTACGAATCGGCTAACCAGGCGCTCAATACGGCTTTGATGTTGGCAAAAAAATCTGAAAATGCCGAAAATACTTATGGCGAAATCTTAATCCGCCTTTCTAAGGTCAGAACGGCTCAACTCAACTATAATGCGGCGCTCGATTTAGTGCACAAAGCCGAACAAGTGCTTGATGAGATTGGTAATCGTAATTTAAGCGGTGATGCCTATGAGCACGAGGCTTATATCCAACTGATGATGGGTGATGATGTGGCCGCGCTTAAAGCCTATAAAACCGCAGCTCAGTTGTTTGAGAGTGAACGTGTAACATTAAAAGAAGCTGCTGTATTGCGCTCTTTGGCACGGCTTGAAATGCGGCGCAAAAATTATGATGAAGCCCATGAAATTTTGGAAAAATGCCGCGCTCTTTATCGTGAAAACGGCGATTTGCTCGGCGAGGCCAGCGCCTTATCGGCAATCGGAAGTTTGCGCTTTCTGATTGGTGATATTCCCAATGCGCGCAAAGCCCTAATGAAATCAGTTTATCTATATGGAAAAGCCGGACACAATTTTGCCGAGGCGGAGGCTTTGCTCTATTTGGCGCGAGTGGAGGCTTCTAACCAAGAGCAGGGAAGTTATCCCAGAGCGCGAGCTCATTACAAACATTCTATCGAACTTTATGATTTTATGCAAAATGATATTATGAAACACGCTGTGTTGGAAGAATATCAAAACTTTTTGAACAAAACAGGTTACAAAGGGGATTAAATTGATGTCTGAAATCAGAGATAAAATGCTTTCTTTGCTTGACTATATGAACAGCAAAATCATTGGTCAAGAAGATTTGAACCGCAAATTGCTGATTACGCTTTTAGCCGATGGTCATGCTTTGGTCGAAGGTGCTCCGGGGCTAGCTAAAACTAAGGCTATCAAAACCTTATCATCGCTGATTAATGCTCGTTATAACCGTATCCAATTTACGCCCGATTTGCTGCCATCCGATATTGTGGGCAGTGATATTTATGTGGCGCAAAAAGGTGAATTTGAGTTTCGTCCGGGGCCGATTTTTGCAAACTTGGTCTTGGCCGATGAAATTAACCGTGCGCCGGCCAAAGTACAATCGGCTTTGCTGGAAGCTATGGCCGAACGTCAGGTCAGTGTGGGGGGCAAGCGTTATGTCTTGCCGGAGCTGTTTATGGTTATGGCAACCCAAAACCCGATTGAGCACGAAGGCACTTATAACCTTCCGGAAGCTCAGCTTGACCGTTTCTTGATGTATATCAAAATCAATCAGCCAGATGCCGCTTCAGAGCGCAAGATTTTGCGTTTGGTACGCAATGAAAACAAAGAAGCTTGCGGTGCAGACGGACAATGCTGGGATGACAAAATTTCTAATCCGCCCACACTTACCATTCAAGATGTGCAGTCTGCCAGACAAAAAGTCTATACCGTTCACCTAAGCGAATCTTTGGAAGAATATTTGGTGCAGCTGATTATGGCAACGCGACAGCCCGAAAAATATGCTCCTGAGCTAAAAGGACAGATACTTTATGGCGCTAGTCCGCGCGCTACCATTGCACTAGATCGTTGTGCACGGATTAATGCTTGGTTAGACGGGCGCGATTTTGTTTCGCCGGAGGATATTCAGGCGGTGATTTATGACGTATTAAGGCATCGTATTATTTTGAGCTTTGAGGCGCAGGCCGAAGGTATCACCTCAGAAGAGGTTATTAGGGGGGTGGTGAAGGCGGTTCCCCTTCCTTAAAGGTCGTATTTTGGGTTATTAGAGCAGTTTTAGCGGGTCTCGAAAAGCTCACGTATTTCTATATACGCTCAAGCTTTTCTCGCCCTAAAAATTACTCTACTAACCTCAAACTCCGACCTTTAAAGTCCGTATAATGGTCGTCTAATACAGAAATGTCGGATATTTTGCTCGAACCCTTGTATTTCTTTATACACTCAGTCGCAAAATTCCTAATTTCTTATTATACGACTCATTCTCCGAACTTTAACTTAAAGCTCGTCTAGTGGGTGACTAATACAGATTTTGCGAGCTGGCGGCTCCAATCGTGTAGGTCTATCTACACTCAGTCGCCGCCACTCTGAAATCTTATTATTCCCCTCACTATCCGACCTTTAACTTAAAGGTCGTATTTTGGGTTATTAGAGCAATTTTAGCGGGTCTCGAAAAGCTCACGTATTTCTATATACGCTCAAGCTTTTCTCGCCCTAAAAACTACTCTACTAACCTCAAACTCCGACCTTTAAGCCGTGCCAGAGAATAGAGGTCAGAGCAGTTTTAGCGTTGTAAATTTTGGAGTAACGTAAGAGGCTTAAAAATGAAAAGAGTTAAACAAATTGCTGCCAAACTGTTTCACAAACCAGAAATTAAGGTTTCCGGCGGTGGGCTTTATGCGACTCCTGAAGAACTCATGGAACAGCGTCATTTTGTGCGCTATTTGCGCAACGGATACAAAGTTCCGGCAACTTCTGCTCAGGCCGGTGATATCAAGTCTGTGTTTAAGGGCAGGGGAATGGAGTTTGAGGAAATTCGTCCCTATAGCTTTGGTGATGATGTACGCGATATCGACTGGCGAGTAACTGCGCGCAAACTTGCTCCCTACACCAAACTTTTTGCCGAAGAGCGTGACCGCGAAGTATATGTTCTCCTTGACTTATCTCCTAAGATGTTGTTTGGCACCAAAAAAGAACTCAAAACAGTTACCGCAGCCAAAATCACCGCCTTGCTCGGATGGCTTGCACTTGAAAATAAAGATCGTTTTGGTTGTCTGATTTTTGATGGTCAACACAGCTATCTCATCAAGCCGCAAAACCATCGCGGCGGTCTTTTGGCACTGATAAATAAAATTTCTACCATTACTTATCAGGTAATGACTAATAAAACTTCATCTCATGAAATAACTGATTTGGATAAACCTTTGCAGCTCTTGCAAAATACGCTTAAGAGCCAAGCAATCGTCTTTGTAATCAGTGACTTTGATGAAATGAGCGACAAAATGCAGAAAAACTTAGCTATGCTGGCTCGGCGATCGAATTTGGCTTGTGTCAATGTCTTGGATGTTTTGGAAGAAAATCCGCCCCATGCGGGAGAATATATGGCGGAAAATGAAAATCAAAGATTGGTCTTTAATTCTTCGCCTCAGGAGTTTCGACGTGCCTATCGGATGTATTTTGCCGACAAACGTAAAATGACCAAGGAGTTTTGCAATAAATTTGCTTGTCGCTATTTTGAAGTGCGAAACGATTTGCCGCTTTATTCTCAGTTGCAAGATGTGTAGAATCGGCTTTTTTTGCGAGTCCGGTCTTGACAATCTCTTAAAATGTGTTAACTTCAAGGGAGAATTATTCTGTAACTATTGAGAAGAGATGTAAAATGGTTAAATCAAACGAGAATGGAGCTTATAAGAGAGGGCAGGAACTGCTCGATCAAGGTATGTACAGTGAGGCAATCAAACAATTTGATGTGGTGATTGCTGAACAACCGCAGTCGTGGAAAGCCCTTAACAGTAAGGGATTCGCTTTCCAGAAAATGAGTCGATATACGGAAGCAGTGGAGTGTTTTGATAAGGCTTTAGCGTTAAACCCGAAGTCTGTTGAAGTGCTCAATAATAAGGGCGTGACCCTTAGTATGCGCGGTTTGTATAAAGATGCCATTGACTGCTTTAACACTGCGGTGATGATTGATAAAACCTCTTTGGAGGCTCTTAACGGTAAGGCAATTGCGTTGCAGCACATGTTTGCTTATAAAGAAGCATTGGATGTGTTGGAACAAGCAATGAAAATTGATAATAAACACACACAAACTCTGCTCAGTATTGCAGTGACACTTCAAAAACTCAAACAATATGATCGGGCAATTTCTTTCTTTAAGAAAGTTTTGGCCAGCGATAAATCTAATATCAAGGCTTGGAACGGGGTCGGGGTTACTTATCAGCTGATGGGTGATAATAACTCGGCTATCAAATGCTTTACCAAAATTTTGAATATTGATAGTCATGAAATTCAGGCTTGGATTAGTATTGGCTTTGTATATCAGAAAATGATGAAGTTTAATGATGCGCTTAAGTGCTACAAAAAAGCGCAGATGATGATTAATAATCGTTATCATCACAAATTATATGATGGTTTGGCTAGTTGTTTGACCAAGTTGTCAGAATTTGATCAGGCAATTGAGATTTACAAACAAATTTTCCAACGCGAAGAAGGCAAAAAGAAATGGGATGCTCAGCGTTCAATTAAGTTTGTGAACAAACTCAAACGCAAAAAAGCGATTGGCGAATTGCCTGATATTGTTCCGGCTGATGGAAATCCGGTGGAAAATCTTACGGAAACTCCGGCGGAATAAAAATAAGTTAGCAGAAATACAAAGCGGTCTGATAAAGACCGCTTTTTTGTTGGGTGTACTTGAATTTGTATTATTGCTGACTATGTTGAAAGGTGAGTGTTATTATAAAAAGGAGTGTGCTATGGGTACGTTTTTGAAATATGTATTTTACATTGTGGTGATTGTGGTGTTGTATTTGGTTGCTCGTGGTATCTATGATGGTAGCATTACCGAAAAGACAACAGTCGGAGAGGTAGTGAGCGATGTTGACACCGGCAGTAAAGAGTTGGTAAAAGAAGGCTATCAAGCAACGAAAGAAAGTATTGAAAATATGGAAGACAAGTCGTCTGCTCAAGGTAATATGTAAGTGTTAATTTTGTTGGCGATATATATTTTCTGATGTAATAATTTTATTACTTCTAAAAACACTCTGTTAAAGACAGAGTGTTTTTTTGTAATAAGAAAACTACCGGCTAGGCCGGTAGTTCCAAAGAGCTTACAGCTTTACAGATAAAAAACTCCTTT
>CALXTR010000002.1 GCA_944391475.1 uncultured Alphaproteobacteria bacterium
GTAATCTTATCTTTAATGGCAAATATGTTGTGACACTTTTTACCATTGATGATAACAAACTCGTCTTGAGCAAAAGGTACTAATTCTTTAACCTTTTCCAATCGAGCAAAAGTTTTGGTGACATAGTTATCTTCGCAATCTTCGGTATTGGCCGGTTGTGCCGGTAATAGCTGATGTAAATTTTTAAGGGCATCAACTATTTTCGTCAACAAAGCACGCTTAAACCCTTTGGTTAAAAAAGCATATTCAAATATGTTCTGTCCTTTGATTTTCTCCATAACCAAAGGGTCATAACCATAAATTTGCGGAATATTCTTATATCCTAAAGCTGATACTTTTTTATACCAAGCAATCTCATCTTCAGCGAGTTTTCTACCTTGCTCATTTAAGGGATATTTGAGCACAATATCACCCTTAAATTCCATTTTGTTAAACGGACGACATTTGGGTTTATTAAGCTCATTTTGGAAATATGACAACATGGTTCCAATTTCTAAGCCGCCGTACATATTCAATCTCTCAAATGACAAATTATGCTTACCTGAAAGATAACGAACAAACTCTCCTTCTTCGGGAACATCTATGATTTGTTGCTTGTTTTTGAATATAAATAGGCCGGCGACACCGTTTTCGGATGAGGCACTTTCCTTAAACTGATTATCAACATAGGACCAACGGCACGGAAAATCTTTAGAAATTCCAATATAGTTTTTATCGTTATCTCTTGGCATACTAGCGATATTAGACAACACCAAATCGCACCAGATGAGCATGAAACTTTGGTTATCGGGAATTGTCTTTAAGCAATCCCCTATCCCTGAGCAAGTACCTTTCTTTTGAGCTTCTATAAGTTCATAATCTACTTTTGCAAAAGCCTTGAGATATTGGCGAAACGTATTTTTTTGATAATCCGCAATGATTTTGAAATGCGCATCAGGATAGCGATTAAACAAATGAAAAATCATAGGTAAATTGTCAACCGGAACCAGAGCCTTCGGTTTATTAGTGGTAAGTGTTTCAAGACGAGAACCGCGACCGCCAGCTTGGACAATTATGTATTCAATTTTATTTTCCAATGTACCTCTCCTATTGGCTTTAATTAATGGTTTTAATTATGGGAAATCCCAACAAATAATATTTTTTCTTGCCGGGCTTTTGCTTCATGCTTAATAATGATAGTTTGTTCAATAACTTCAATTTCCAGCCGTACTCCATTTGTTCAAACGAAAATAACTTCAAGCAGGAAAATAGATAAAAACTTTTACATTTTTGTTGTCGTATTGTTTCCGTAAATATTGCAGCTTCGTCTGGAGATAATGTGTCATAAATAGAACTTAAAAAGACTGACTTTGTATCTAAAGGAAGCTGATTGTATGCCCAGACTGCATGTTGTATACGCCAAGTTTTGAAATCTTTACTCAAATCAAGCTTGTGTTTAGCTAAAACTTTATCAATTTCTTTCATTACTAGCGGCAACTCAATGAAATGAGGTGATATTTTATTGGTGGTGCTGCCTTTTGTTTGGCGATAGTAGTATAGTGCATCATCTAAAAATGCGATTTTTTTGGCACTCAAAACTGCATCAAGCACAAAACGCACATCCTCACAAACAAAAACATAGCTAAATCTGATATCATGCTGTTTTATCCAGGATGCCTTGTAAAGCATGTGCCATGAATGGAAAGAAACATCGCTTAGGTTTTCCTTGATGTCTCGCCATGTTCCAACTTCTTTTAGAGAACTATAGTAGAGTTTGCGGCTGAGTTGGCCATCTTGCGCAACATAGGCATTAAAGCTGACCAAATCTGCATCTGTGGTTTTAGCTAATTGCGTTGTTTTAGAAATCATATCCAAAGCAAGCCAGTCATCCGCATCTAAAAAGGCCAGATACTTACCTTGAGCTGCCTCCATGCCGCAATTACGCGCAACTCCGGGGCCTTGGTTTTCCTGATTAATTATCTTAAATCTTTTATCTTTAGCGGCATACTCATTTAATATAGACAGACTAACATCGGTTGAGCCGTTATTTATGCAAATGGCTTCCCAATCACTTTCAGTTTGGGACAATAAACTGTCTAAACAACGATGAAGCGTTGGAGATGCATTATATATCGGGATGACAAATGAAATCAAAGTCATTAGGCACACTCCTTTTGCCAGACCAACATGAAAGTTCGGTGAGAAGATTTTTCAAGTTTGAACAATAATTTTTGATTATTCGGCAAAACAATGTCCGATGCGTTTGTTTTTTGGCGTTTATAGCGAATCAACTTTAGGCAGCCATTACCTAAACGTAACGATAATTTTTCGGTAATTTTATAGTCATCCACCCAACTGGCATCAAAATGATGAATACAATAGCTGTCTTTACTTGGCCAATAGAGTAACTTGGCCGGAAAAATATAGGCGTCTTGTGTGATTTTAATCGGCTCTGCATCTGTGTATAGTTGCGGAAGATTATATTGTTTTTTCAGATATGCGCTAAAACGAACCGTGTTAGGCGTGGTATCCTCACTACCATCGGGTTTTATAAAGCTTAATGTATCATAAAGTTTTAAGAAGTTTCCGATTAAGGGGTGACCTGCCTCGCTACCCATTACTGCCGTTCCGACAGATTCTATATTTTCGAGATATTCACTACCCAAAAATACCTTATTAGACAACAAATCATCAAAAGGTTTGAACACCTCGACATCTGTATCTAGGTAGATACCACCTTGTGTATAGAGAGCATATAAGCGGAACCAGTCTGAAACAAAAGCCCATTTTTGAGCAGCATAGGCTTCTCTAACGTATTGATTATTGATGTTTGATAAATCTTTTTCAGACCACTCACGAAACTCATAACCGGAAAGATTTTGTTTCCAGCTATGCATACAACGACGGATAGTTTCGTTCTTCGGACCGTTTCCAAACCAGCAATAATGAATCAGTTTACGAATCATTACGCCCTCCTCGGAAACGAGCGGGGCTGATGCGCATTATACACCTTGCGGCAAAGCTTTATGAAGAACTTTGCAAATTGTCAAATGGTTAATAAAAAAAACCAACTATCCTTATCGGTTTTGAGCCTAAATTATTTGGATTAGGATTACAAGCACTTTTTTGTATTTTTACCCTCTTTAAGCTAAATAATTTTAACCTAAAAATGTATTGACAAACTTTGTGTAATTTTTTGATGCAATAGTAATTATTTCTATTATTGGTTGTGATTTTGTAAGTCTATGAATCAGTAAATTTTACTTTATCGTAAAAGAAATGGTGCCGAATCGATAAACTAAAATCCGACACCAATCTGACTGCAAACTTTTTTTAGTTATTTAACTGATTTTCATAATCGGCAGCAGGTTAAAAAATTTAATCAGCTTGTATTTCTTTTTGTTTTGTACTCTAAACATCGGAATTCCTAACACCGATATAACATCTCGCTTGCCGCGTTTGATTTTTATTAGGGGCAAAATTCCAAATAGTTTATAGCTACTTTGGGTTGAGTTATGTTTAATTTTCAGCAATGGCAAAAGCCCAAATAATTTGTAGCTGATTTTACTTGCATTTTTGCTATTTTGCGCCGGATTATTGAGTTGTCGTGCGATTACATCATAATATGGCGAGACCCGAAGATATTGCCAATATACATTTGCAAAATCGCAAGACAAATTGTCTACCTCCCATGGCTTAATGATGAAAGATACTAATGACGGAGCGCACATAAACTTAAAGTAATTGTCCTTTTCTTCATCTCGCAAATAGTCACTTTCTTTTAAGGTATTGGTAACATTAAAATAATTCCAATTCCGCGGCAAAACAAACAACTCATTTTCGCTAAATAAACAGTTTAGAACATCTTGGTCGTGGCTATAATAATCTTTTTCTAAAAGCTTAGTTAGCTTGCAGCGTTTTTCTTCTAAGTTCATCTTTTCTAAATCTAAAATTAGAACCCCACTGCTAAAATAGTTTTGGCTGCGGATTTCACTCATATTCAGATAATTTCTACAATAATCATGGTATGTACCAGAAAATCCACACCAAGTTATATTTTTAGAATACAAACTTTTTTGCCATACACATGAATCAAGAGCTCCAGCAATGGATTTATCACCAATATCCATTTGATATAGCTTAGAAACATCATCTAATAATAAGCTGTCGGCATCGATATACAACACGCGGTCAAATTTGCGAAACAACCAGAAAATTCCAAGCCGATAATATGCTGCTCGGGTCAGATGGCGAGTTTCTGAAGCGCTAATAAACTGATCTCGCATATCAATAAAACTGATTTTGACTTTCTGGTTTTCCAATTGGTAGAAATTTTCTTTTTGAACAATACCCCCGTCTAAAATGTATATATAGGCAGTGACATCAGGCGAGATTTTGCTCAAAGCAGATTTAATTGCCACATATAAATGCGGTTCATAATTGGCATCGCTAGCCAAGCAAAGCACAACCTTATTTTCTTTTTGATTGTAAGGAGGCTCAATAATCGGCAAATCAGAAAGCTTGTTTATCATATCTTCTTTCGTATATGCAGAGGGAATGCGCTCCACTTTATCTAATGGATTGCGCTGGCATAAAATTTTTAAGGCTTTGATGAACTTTGGGCTATAAGTGTCTGATTTTTGCTCTGAAAAATAGCGGTATATCTCATCGTTGCTTTTCCAAATAGCACGGCTTAAAAATTCGCAATCAGTGTTTGAAAGCTCTGGAAAATGGTGTGAAATTATCTCAGCCCTCTCGGCTAAGTGAACTGAAGTTATCTTTTTATCCTTACTGCCGCTTAAGCCGCCCAATCTAACTCCTGCTACTGCACGATACAGATTTTTTACATAACAAGATTTGTCTTCATAAACCCGCAAGAAAAAATCCCAATCTGCGGCAATTTTATAATGAGTGTTATAGTCGCCTAACCTCCGGTGCAAATCTTTTTTATATATAATTCCTTGATGGCTGACCATAAAACTAAAATACATTTTATCGTCGAGTTCATAAGGAATGCGACACGAAACTCTTTTGTCTTTGGCGTCATATTCGTTGACACCACAGATATAGGCATCGACTTTACCGAAATCTGCTTGTTCCAAAATGGCATTGACTGAGCCATTCAATATATAATCGTCTGAATTGATAAGCCAAATATATTCGCCTTGCGCCAAGTGTATCCCCTTGTTCATAGCATCATAAATACCGTTATCCGCCTCAGAAATATATTTGAGCCAACCTTTTTTTGCGTATTCGTCCAAAATTTTTACACTACCATCTGTTGAACCGCCATCGATAACTAAGTGTTCTATTTGCCCTTTGTTTTCTTGATGTATGCTTTCAACACATTGACGAAACTGTTTCTCTCGTTGCGTTTTTAGCAGGTTGAATACAACTGTAATAATGGAGATTTTGTATGACATCATTTAATCCTTTGGTTTATATTATACTTAATAAGCAATTATGGATTTATGATATAGATGTATACAAATTTTAATATATCTATTTTTAGTTATATACAATTTTTTTGAGAAATAATGACACCATTACGACTAAAGTATATTGACTATACGTCTAATTTCAAAACTGCGCAGAGATTTTCTTTCTTGGCACTCGGCGACCAAAAAATCTCGCTTTATATCTTGGGGGATTACCTCTCTTTTATAGCATTTACCATCTGTTTTACAATAGACTAGCCTCAGCGTTTGATTATCTCTGATTGCTTTTTGTAAAGTTTGCATCTTGCGTATTGTCGGCATGGCTGTGTCTTCACAATAATTACACAAAAAGTCATTAATCCGCTCGTCTACCATCACACTTTTTAGCGAAACCGCACGCGTCAAGCTCAAGCCTTCAAACGAAGTACAACGGCTCAAGGCAACGTATAATTGTCCGGCGGCAAAGGTCCCTCGTCCGATATCTATCTCTACTTTATCAAATGTTTTACCTTGGCTTTTGTGTATCGTAACTGCCCAAGACATTCGAAACGGAAACTGCACAAAACTACCCACTACTTCCGATATTATTTCCTTACCCTCAAGCTTATATTTACAAACCTCCCACTCAAACGGGAAGACTGCCACCAGTCTTTGTCCGGCCTGTAATCTTACATTGACCTGACTTAAGCGGTCATCACGAAACTTTATGCCCTCAATGTGTCCGACACTGCCATTTACCCAACGGTTTTTAGAATCATTGTTTAAAAACATTATCTGAGCACCAATCTTAAACTCCAAATGCTCAGCTGTGGGGTAATATTCTTTGCTGAAATCTCCTTGTATCTCAGCATCGGAAATATAACTTATCCCCTCTAACGCCTCTAGACGCTCCTGATTTATTTTATCGGCGGTTTGGTTGGTGGTGGTAAGAGTTATCTTAAAATCTTCTGCTCCTTTGGCGCTGACATCAACTCCGACCCGCGAGTTGAGTTCGCGGATATCCGCCAAAGTGGCCTGATTGTTCCGGATATTATTTAACAACCGAATGAAATCACCGTCTTTTTGGCGGTATATCTTCTTGAGTTCAATAACCTGAAGAGAAATTTGGCGCATGACATCGGCGCTAAAAAAATATGGTGTGGCATAGTGCTCGGCAAATATCTCTTTTTCTTGGTTTCCTACTACCGGCGGAAGTTGGTATAAATCCCCAACCAGTACAATTTGGACACCTCCAAAAACTTGGTCTTCTTTAGGACCATAACGGCGCAAAAATGCATCAATGCAATCCAATAAATCCGCTCTTAGCATAGAGGCTTCGTCAATTATCAGCGTTTCTAAATGCTTATATATTCTTACGGCACGAGGCTTAAACTCGCCACTTGTAATTTGTGGAGCGCTAATATTAATCGGAAAACCAAAAAAACGGTGAATAGTCTGCCCTTTGATATTTAAGGCCGCCACTCCAGTTGGCGCCAGCAGCACTATTCTTTTAGCGCTATGCTCATAGGCGTAATTTAGTAAGGTAGATTTTCCGGTACCGGCTTTACCGGTAATAAACAGATGTTGCTGGGTGTTTTCCAGCAAATCTAAGGCTTTTTGAAATTCCGGATTAATCTCGACCTGCAAGGGCATGGGGTTAATCGTCTTTCAGCGGGCGGTCTGGCATTCCTACTCTTCCCACAAAAGGCAGCTTAACCGCTGGGCGCAATATATCAACTCCAAAGTCGAGCCCCAAAATATTAACCTCGATTCCTTCACCTTCTCCAATGGTGAACCCTAACAATCCATACAGTGAAAACTGCCAACCGGTTTTGCTTTCACTTACTGACCAAAAATTGCCGCCATAGAGCCAATCTCTACCAATGGCATGCGGAGGCAATTCCACGCTTAACTCGGGGACATTCCTAATTATGTATGATATAAAGGTGTTGCTGTTGGGACCTGGCCAAAGCACATAGGTATCATCATAAGCGTAGTTTTTGACCAATTCTTCAATCTTGGTAATGGCGGTTTTAGCTTTTTCTCCCCGCAATTCCTCAATTAATTCCGGAGTTGAGCCATACCATTTGCGGTCAGGAATATCTTGTTCAACTGTCACACTGTGTCCGGTGCGCGGAAGGCGATATCCCAAGACCTGATAAGTGGTATATTGCTTAGCATTTTCAGGCTTTACGGCTATCCAACTATGCACCGCAAACCAACCGCGCCAGCTATAGGTGCGCGCAGCATATACTTGCACAACCGCTCTTTTCTCAACATCTGGCAGTGGGGCAATTCCGGCCGAACTACGGTCAGCCTGCCACCATGGTTCGGGGCGGTAAAATAATACCAAGCCTAAAAAAACGGCAGTCATTACAAATCCGAATATCATGGCCTTATTGATTTTTATTTCTTTTATTTTTATCATCTTTTTACTCTAGGTATCAGACCTTCTTTAGCAAAACTATACACGTTATCCTTACTGACTATCAAGTGGTCAATGACATCAACATCGACCAAGCGACCAGCTTCACAAATCATTTGAGTTAGGGCAATATCTTGTCCTGAAGGTTTAACCACACCTGAGGGGTGATTGTGTACCAGAACAATTGCTCCGGCGCCACGGTCAATGGCTGCTTTGATAACCTCGCGAGGATGAATCGAAACTTGGTTGAGACTGCCTCGTTGCTCAATATCTTCTCCGATTAATCTTAATTTGGAGTTAAGATAAACCACCATGAACTGCTCAACCGTACTATAGCCGATTTTAGAGCGGCAATAGTCTACCACTAAATCCCAGTTGTTAAGCACCGGAACATCGGCCGCATTAAGATTTTGCCACTGCAAACGCAAGGCGGCCTCTTTTACGGCTTTTAAAAGGGCAAGACTACTTTCCTTAAAACCAGGAAAAGAAAGCAACTCATGATTATCGGCATTAATCACGCCGGCAAAAGAGCCAAACCTTTTAACCAACTGTTTTGCTAAAGGTTTGACATCGCGTCTGGGGATAGACATAGTGAGCAAAAATTCTAAAAACTCATAGTCGGCCATATCTTTTCCCTCGCTAATCAAAAAGCGAGTTCTTAACCTTTGGCGATGACCAAGGTAGTCTGGCTGCTCTTCTTTCTTGGTTTGAGTAGTCCTGCTCATAGCTACTCTACCTTATAGGGCGGCTTATCATAGCCTTTGAGCGAATAGGTAAACACCTCACAACCATCTTTGGTTACACCCAATGAGTGTTCAAACTGAGCTGAGAGCGATTTGTCTCTTGTCGTGGAGGTCCAGCCATCTGCCAAAATAATGGCATCTTTTTTACCAATATTAATCATTGGTTCAATGGTGAAAAACATACCCTCCTCTATCAGCGGGCCGGTACCTTTGCGCCCGCAGTGCATGACATTTGGGGCATCGTGGAAAACTCGTCCCAAACCATGACCGCAGAACATATCAACCACCGAATAGCCATATTTATGAGCATATTCCTCAATGACAGCACCAATATCTCCCATGCGAGCTCCGGGTTTGACCACATCTATACCGCGCATTAAGCACTCGTAGGTAACATCGCAAAGTCTGGTGGCTTTAATTTTAGGTTTGCCGGCATAATACATGCGGCTCGTATCACCAAACCAACCATCTAATGTTACTGTAACATCAATATTTAAGATATCGCCATCTGCCAACTTGCGTTCGTAGCTCGGGATTCCATGGCAAATCACATGGTTAATGGAAATACACAAGGTTTTGGGATAGCCACGGTAGCCAAGGCATGATGGAATCGCGCCATGGGACAAGATAAATTCTCTTGCCAGGTCGTCCAGCTCTCCGGTGGAAACGCCGACTTTGACATAAGGGGTCAGATAATCTAAGCACTCAGCCGCGAGTTTGCCAGCTTTGCGCATTCCTTCAAAATCTTCCGGCTCATAAATGGTGATGCCGTCTTTTCTTTTGTGTGACAATTTTTCCTCTTTCAGTAACACTACTTTTTATTGTTTTGTATTTTTACATCATTAAAATAATATTGCAATACTCCTTACACTTATTATTTATATAGTATTGTCTCATTGAAAGGAGAAAACCATGATAAAGAAAATTTCTTATGCATTTTTGAGCGTGTTGATTGTTGGCTTAACTTTAGTTGGATGCAAAATTTTTACTGAAGTTGGTATGAGCTCATGGTATCCGATGGCACAAAAACCAATGTTTACTCCACCAGATTATGTTTTTCCGATTGCTTGGAGTATTATTTATGCAATGCTCATCTTAACAGCTTATCGAATTTTTTATTATCGTTTGGGGACTTCTAGCACCGTATTATTTATTATTCAGCTAACCTTACAAGTGCTGTGGTGTATGGTCTTTTTTGGAATGCAAAATTATCTAATGGGACTAATTGTACTTTTAATGCTTGATTTGACGGTGCTTATGCTCATTTTGCGCTTGCAAAATTCTGATATTATCTCGGCGCGGCTGATGTATCCATATTTTGTTTGGCTGCTGTTTGCAACTTATTTAAACCTCGGATTCATCTTCTAGGTCTAATCTGTGAGAAAAACAGTAATTTTTGATAAAAAAATTATAGACAACCGCAGAGCTTTGCTTTATTTTATCAAGGTTAGTAATTTTTTTATTTTTGGGAAGTAAAAATGACTGTTACATTAAAAGAAATCAGAAGTACGTATTTGAACTTTTTTGCTAAGAACGGGCATAAGATTGTGCCTTCAAGTTCTTTGGTTCCGGATAACGACCCGACGTTGATGTTTACTAACTCGGGCATGGTGCAATTTAAGAATATTTTGGCCGGTAACGAAACCCGCGATTATACTCGAGCGACAACTTCCCAAAAATCTGTTCGAGCCGGCGGAAAACACAATGACCTTGATAGTGTTGGTTATGATGTGCGCCACCACACCTTCTTTGAAATGCTCGGAAACTTCTCTTTTGGTGATTATTTCAAAGATGATGCCATTGCTTGGGCTTGGGAACTCTTGACCAAAGAATTTGACATTCCTAAAGAACGCATGGCGGTGACCATTTATCACAACGATGACGAAGCTTACAATATTTGGAAAAAAGTTTCCGGTTTGCCAGATGACCGTATTATTCGTATTGCCACCAAAGATAACTTTTGGCAAATGGGTGATACCGGTCCTTGCGGCCCCTGCTCCGAGATTTTTTACGACCATGGTCCGGAAGTTTGGGGTGGTCTGCCCGGAACTCCTGAAGAAGATGGCGATCGCTGGATTGAGATTTGGAACCTCGTGTTTGACCAATTTGAGGATTTACCCGACGGCTCACGCATTCCGCTCAAACGCCCATCAATTGATACCGGTATGGGTTTGGAACGTATGACCGCAATTTTGCAAGGTGTACACTCCAATTTTGAAATTGATATTTTCCAAAAACTTATCAAAGCTATTGCTGATCTTGCAAATTCTGACCCCAATGGTCCGCTACAAGCTTCTCACAATGTAATTGCTGACCACTTGCGTTCCAGCTGTTTCTTGATTGCAGACGGAGTTTTGCCATCTAATGAGGGACGCGGATACGTATTGCGCCGTATTATGCGCAGAGCAATGCGTCATGTTCATATGCTCGGTGTTAATGAGCCAATGATGTACAAACTGGTACCGGCACTACAAGAACAAATGGGCGAAGCTTATCCGGAGCTCTATCGTGCCGAAGGTCTGATTACCGAAACCCTCAAAATGGAAGAAACTCGTTTTGGCAAGACCCTTTCCAAAGGCTTGAGTATGCTTGATGCTGAAACCGAAAACCTTACATCGGGCGATAAATTCTCTGGCGAAACCGCATTTAAGCTCTATGACACTTACGGTTTTCCGCTTGATTTGACCCAAGACGCACTCAAAAATAAAAATATTGAGGTTGATGTTGATGGTTTTAATGCCGCAATGGAACGTCAAAGAGCCGAAGCTCGCAAAAACTGGGCCGGGTCCGGAGATGCCGGAACCGAAAAAATTTGGTTTGAGCTCAAAGATAAACTCGGTGCGACTGAATTTTTGGGTTACAACACCCTTAAAAGCGACGGTATGATTATGGCTTTGGTACAAGATAGCAAAGAAACATCTTCCGTTACTAAAGGCGACTTCCAGCTCATTGCCAACCAGACACCTTTTTATGGTGAATCCGGTGGTCAGCTTGGTGACACCGGTATTATTTCTAATGCCTCATTTAAGGCCAAAGTTACCGATGTGAAGAAAAAGCTTGATGGTATGTTTGTTCACTACTGCACACTCATCAGCGGTGAAGCCAAACCCAATGAAACCGCAAGCTTTGAAGTGGATAAAGAATATCGCGCAGCAACTGCTGCTAACCACTCGGTTACTCACCTGTTGCATCACGTATTGCAAGAAAAATACGGCAAACAAGTAACCCAGAAAGGTTCAATGGTTGCTCATGATAAAATGCGCTTTGATATTGCCTACAACAAGCAAATCAGCGAAGAAGAGCTCCGTGATATTGAAAGCAAGGTAAACGCACTTATTCGAGCCAATGCTCCGGTTAACACCGTATTGATGAGCAAAGACGAAGCTGTTGAACTCGGTGCGATGGCGCTGTTTGGTGAAAAGTACGCCGATGAAGTGCGCGTGGTGATGATGGGTGAAAAAGATACCCCCTTCTCTATTGAACTTTGTGGCGGTACTCACGTTCATCGCACAGGTGATATCGGGTATTTCAACATTGTATCCGAATCGGCAATTGCGGCCGGTGTTCGTCGTTTGGAATGTGTTACCGGTCCGGGGGCTGAGAACTACGTACAAGAGATTGAGGACAAAATGCACCATGTAGCTCAAGCTTTGAAATCTAACTTCAATGACATTGAAGCCAGAATTCACGCCCTGCTTGAGGAGAAGAAAAAGCTTGAGGCTGATATCTTTAATCTCAAAAAGTCTTTTGTCAGCAACAAAGCTGCGGATAACCAAGATAAAATTGAGACCGTAAACGGGGTTAAATTCATTGGAAAAGAAATTCCTAATATTCACCCCAAAGAGCTCAAAGCCTTTATTGATGAAATCAACCAAACAATTGGCTCAGGTGTTGTAGTCTTAGCCACCAACAAAGATGACAAAGCCTCTATTGTTGTCGGGGTGACCAAAGATCTGGTGAACAAATACTCCGCAATTGATTTGGTTAAAATCGGCTCTACGGCTGTGGGCGGTAATGGCGGTGGCGGTCGTCCGGATATGGCGCAAGCAGGTGGTCCTGACGGCAGCAAAATCGGCGATGCAATTGCTGCCATTCGCAAAGCTTTGTAATCTCTTAGCTACTCCAAAGTCCTCGAAATTTTTCGGGGACTTTTTTTCTTTTGTCAAATTTTCAACAAAACACTTGCATTTAAGGAAAAATTGTGCTTTTATAATTACAGATTATGTATAATTTTAAATTTTTAAATTATGGTACCAAAAATTATTAAAAAGCATTTATTATCTTCAGAAGTGGTTAAAACTCTAAAACCAGTTACTCAAAAGATGAATTTATCATTAGGTGTGATGGATATTTTCCCTTTAGCTATCCGGTTGAAAAAAGACTACCCTAACTTTAAGAAAGGTATGCTCTATTATGTATGGCATCTGGTGGGAGTAGTTCAGAAAGGTAATGAAACCGGTTATGAAAAAAATATCTTCTATAAAATCCATGATGGAGAAGATGTTCATTACGAAATGATTAATTTATCCGATGTTAGTTATTGTGAAGAAATCAAAGACAAAATTGTTTTCAAAACAGTAACCTATAAATTGAGAAAGCCAAAGGGAACCTACCCTTATTTTGAAGAAAAAATTTAATCTAAAACAAAAACAAAACCCCGCAAGAAACTTGCGGGTTTTTTTCTATCTACTGCATTTCACAACGGAGTAGTTATAAGTCTATGAAAAGTCAGTTGTTGCTTTTTATGCATACACTCTTTGATAGTCATTCATAGCCTGAGTTAAATCATCTAAAATAACTAACAAATTTAGAGCTGTACCGTCCTGTTTGCAGTATAACTTCCAACAGTAATATGTTTTGTTCGCTTCTAACCGGTTATCTAAGACATTTACCTTTGTCGTTTTAGGAGTTAAGGTAACTGTACCGAATTTCATGAGTTCCAATGGTTCAATCCACCTACCTGCCATATAAGGTGAGAGAAAAGAATGGACCAAATAAGAATCAAGCCAACCAACATCAACCTTACTTTTTACACTCTTTGGAATCCGCTTGGGGTTGGAAGGTGTAAAACGAACCAATACATCTGAAAGATACGCAGGAAAAATAATTTTATTAAACATATGAAAAAAATTTTAATTGTTAATAAATAATTAGGAATTTGAAGTCTTTTTAGCACCTTTTGTCAAACGGGTCAAGTATTATTTTGACAAAATTTTGTCATTCACATAACATTTTCCTAAATTGCGCACAAAAAAATCCCCCTAAATGGGGGATTTTTCAGGATTTTTATGTTAAAAGCTATATAATTCCGCACCAGTGGCAGCGTGTTCACAAATCGGAAAATAATTTAAGTACACACTAACCAACAAGAGTGCCACTACCGGAACTACAACTTTTTCAAACGGGAAATGAGCGTGGCCACCGTTTTTTGCCTTCATCCACTGATAAAACTCCGATGAATAGTACATCACTAAAGCTCCCAGCAAGGTGCTGAACAAGAACGGGTCAATGTAGAAAACCAGAATCGCCTCAGGCGAATAAGTCAGCTCGCTAACATACATAAAGCCAATCATGGACACACTCACGATGATAATCCAGAAATCGCGGCCTTTGAAGTTCCAGCCTTTTTTATCAAACCAGCGAATGGTCCAAAAGCCAATCATTACCAGCAGTGCTCCGGCCCAAACGCCGACAATACTATCATCTACACCCAAAGTGCGGGCAATTTCCAGAGAAGCGCCAACAGCAATGGTGCAAACCGCACAAGCCGGATTGGCCCATGCATTGCTGCTTAGCCCTAACATCACTACCATAGCCAAAATTATACTCATATTCTAATCCCTTCGGTTAAAATTATTTTTTATCATCTTATTATATCAAGAGTTTAAATCAACCGAATTTTCCGAATTATTATCCTCCAATTTTTTGAGGTAGCGTCGAGCCATTTTCAGCGCATTTTCAAATGTGCTCGCTGTTGAGATGTTCTCATGAGTTATACCATCTTGATTTAAGGCCTCATGCAACACTCTTCGGGGCTGCGTTTTTAAGTTGGAGAAAATAATTTTTGTATCTGACTGGCTCAGCTTTTTGACAAATTCGGTAATGATATTGGCTCCCGTGGCATCAACCACCGGAACATAACCCATACGCAAGATTAGCACTTTGGGTTGTTTATCAATCTTTTTTAAAAAGCTTGATACCTGTGAGGCGCCGCCAAAAAACAACGGTCCAGACATTCTTAAAGACATGACACCTCTTTCGTGCAACACTTGTGTCAAATCACGACCGCCGCCGTTGTCATCTAGCACGGTATCATCGTTGGCAATTTCAATTTCTCGGCTCATGCGGTGCATAAAGATAATACTAGCCATAATGAAACCTACGCTGATGGCGGTGTTTAAGTCTACCAATACCGTAAGCAACAATGTTGCAAGCAGTGTATAGCGGTCACCACGCGGACCTTTCATTAGTTTATATATCTTTTCTAAGTTCAACATATTCCAACCGATAATCAACAACACGACCGAAAGGCATGCCAACGGAATATATTTAGCAGCAGGAGAAAGCAACAGCATGAACAATATTAAGAATACACTTTGCATAATACCTGCCATAGGAGAATGAGCATTAGCTTTGAAGTTGGTTGCGGTTCTTGCAATCGCTCCGGTAGCAGGAACACCCATAAACAAAGCAGAAGCAATATTTGCCACCCCTTCCCCAATCAGCTCCGCATTGGAATTGTGGTTATCACCGCTCATACCATCGACAACGGTGGCACTCAACAGCGATTCAACTCCGGCCAAAAAGGCAATGGTCAAAGCACTTGGCAACACCTCTAAGGCAAGGTGAATATCAAAGCTTGGCCACTCTGGCATGGGCAAAAAGTGCGGCACACCCCCAAACTTATTCCCAATTGTATCAATCTCAACTCCAAACATCATAAATATTGCAACAAATAAGGTTGAGCCAACCACACTTATAAGATATGCCGGATATTTGGGCTTTTTCCATTTGACTACAAAAATGGCGACAAATGCAAAAATTGAGACCAATACGGAAACAAATGTAAACTTGTTGAGGTTGGTTAAATATACCTTCCATTTCTGCAAAAAGTCTGTAGGTACAGAATCTATCTTTAAGCCTAACAAATCTTTGATTTGGGTGGAGATTAACAGCAAACCAATTCCGGCTGTAAAACCAATTACGACAGGATATGGAATATACTTAATATATGTGCCCAATCTTAGCAATCCGGCCAAAATCAAGATAAGGCCGGCCAAGACCATAACCACAACTAAGCCCTCATAACCATGGCTTTGGATAACACTGAAAATCACCACCACAAATGCACCGGTCGGCCCACCGATTTGATAACGACTACCTCCCAGTAATGCAATGAAAAATCCGGCCACAATTGCCGTATATAAACCTTGCGCCGGGCTCACGCCGGAAGCAATGGCCAAGGCCATAGCCAATGGAATGGAAATTACCGCAACGGTTAAACCGGCAATGCAATCGCGACGGAAATAGTTCATATTATATCCGTGCTTTAATACTTCAAATAATTTTGGTGTAAAATTGCGCCCATAGGCAACTAGCAGACTATGCAGATACTTCTTTAACATTTCTTCTTACTCAATTCTAATTTTGGAAATTCTTTTTAAAACCGGATTAGGAATACTACTTTTCTTTTTGCTGTCAAGTCCCTGACAACTTATTAACCGAATTTTAGTATCACTTTAGGGGGATAGTTTAGAAAAAATCCTTGAAAAAAATAAAAAAACAGCGGAAATTAGAGCCAAATCCAATTAACAAATCTACATTATAGTAAAATGATTTTTTCGACCAAGTTAAGACAGAAAACTATTGAGATTTTTAAGCTCTCTTTGCCGATCACCACTTCTTTTGTGGCAATGGGTATAATGGGAATTATCGACACTATCATCGTGGGGCATTACAACACCGACCAACTGGCTTATATCGGGTTGGCTAATGCCATATTTTCTGTATTGTTTACCATTCCTATCGGGTTGTTGCAAGGTGTGCTTATCAAATCGTCACAAAAGTTTGGCGCCCATAAGTTTGCTTCTTGCGGCAAAATATACAACGAAGGTAAGAGTTATCTGGTCTTTCTTTCCATCATTTTTACATTTATCGGAATCAATGGCAAAACACTCCTGCGCTTGCTTGGGCAAAATGAGGATATGGTGGAACACAGTGGTGTAATTCTGCTGATATTTTCTGCTTCTATCCCTTTTATTCTCATGTTTGTTAATGCCAGTTTCTTCTTGCAATCCATCCGCCGCCCCCATATTGCAATGTATGGTGTGGTGACCGCAAACCTAATCAATATTATGATTAATCCGGTATTGGTCTATGGCTTGCTTGGCTTTCCGGAGCTCGGGGCCAGAGGTTCGGCCACTTCAACACTGATTGTTCGGATTTTCTTGGTGGTATATATCTTTCTTTATCTCCACAAGATGAGAAAAAATCCCAAACTAAACAAAAGGTTTGGATTGGATAGGAAATATAAAACTTGGTGGTCTGATAGCAAAACAACGCGCCAAATTGGATATGGGGTCGCCATTACCACAGTTGCAACCAATGGCTCCTACTCAATTGTCAGCAACTTTGCCGGTTGGCTCGGAGAAGAAATGATGGCCTCTTTTGTAATCTTATCTAATCTTAGTATGATTACGTTTATGGTATGCTTTTCACTCTCGCAAGCTATTTCAATTGTATCGGCTTCTGCTTTTGGACGCAGAAATGCTAAAGAAATTTTGCGTTCGGCAAAAGCCGGAGCAATTATTATGAGCGGGGCCGTGGTCATTTTATGCGGACTTATCTACCATTTCCATACTCCAATTTTTGGTATTTTTACAAAAGACACTCAAGTAATTGGCATTCTTTCGGGGTTGGTTATCTATCTGATGATGGAAATTGTATTTGACACCCTGCCTTTGGGAATCATGGGACCGCTGAACGGACGCGGAGATGTAAAAATTCCCACGATGTTTCAAGCAATTGCCTTTTTGGGGGTACGAATTTCAGCTTGTTATATTTTGGGATTTGGTTTGAACTTAGGACTGAAAGGTTTGATGCTTGGTTTGGCTGTTGGAGGAATTACATCTTTCCTGCTAAACGGTGGTCGTTTTATCTACTTAACTCGTCGAGATAAACGCGAAGGTGTTTACTAAAATCAGACACAAAATGCTAAAAGCAGATACAAAAAAAAGCGGCCAACCAGCCGCTTTTTTTCTATTCTCTTAAACTTAGAAAGTTTCTTGAAGTTCAAAGAAGTATGCTTGCGGGTGATCGCATACCGGGCATTTTTCCGGAGCTTTCGGAGATTCTACACGATGACCGCAGTTGCCGCATTCCCAAATAACTTTGGTCGGGCGTTCAAAAATTTTGCCTTCGCACAAAGAATCGAGCAATGCTTGATATCTTTCCTCGTGGCCTTTTTCAATCTTTGCAACAGATTCAAACAAAAAGGCAATCTTTTCAAAACCTTCTTCGCGAGCTTCTCTAGCCATGCGAGCATACATATCAGTCCACTCGTAGTTCTCTCCAGATGCAGCATCTTTCAAGTTGGTCATAGTGTCCGCTACCGCACCACCGTGCAACAACTTGAACCAAATTTTAGCATGCTCTTTTTCATTGTTGGCAGTTTGCTCAAATTTATCAGCAATGATATTGTAGCCTTCTTTTTTAGCTTTAGATGCATAGTAGGTGTATTTGTTACGAGCCATAGACTCGCCGGCAAATGCTTCCATGAGGTTCTTTTCGGTTTTTGATCCTTTTAATTCCATGTTTATCTCCATTGATTAATTAAGTTTTTGACAATCGCGACATAGCCCTTTAAGCACCAGTTCACATTCGCTAATGTATAATCCGGTATGTTCGCTAACACTGTGTTCAATATCAGGAACGTCCTTAGCGGGTATATCGTATACCTTATTACATTTATTGCAAATAAAATGATAATGTTTGTGGGTATTGTGATCAAAATGGACAGAGCCATCAAGACCGGTGATTTTCATTACCTCGCCGCTTTCGCTTAGCTGATTTAAGTTGCGATAAACCGTGCCTAAGCTGATGTTGGGCAGCTCATGACGCAAAAGTTGATATATCTCATCGGCCGTGGGGTGGATGGGATTTTCCTGCAAGGTTTTTAATATCAGTTCGCGTTGTTTTGAGTATTTCATGTTTTTTCAAAAGTAGTAATGATTACTATTATTGTTTATAGTGTTTTTTTTCGATTGTCAAGTCGATTATTACGTATTATTTATATATCAACAACTATTACATAGGAGATTGTTATGAAAGCAGTGGAAATTAAAAAAGATATTTATTGGACTGGCGTAAAAGACTGGAATTTGGTTGAGTTTCATGGGTATTTGACCCCGCGCGGCTCAACATACAATTCTTATCTGATTATGGATGAAAAAATTACCCTAGTCGATGGAGCAAAGCACTATCTCTCCGATGAGATGGTCGCTCGCGTCAAATCTGTAGTGGATTTCTCAAAAATTGACTACGTAGTGGTTAACCACGTTGAAATGGATCACTCTGGAAATATGCCCGTGATTATGAAGTTGGCTCCTCAAGCTACCATTTTGACAAATGCCGCAGGGCAAAAAGCTCTTTCGGAACATTATGATACCGAAGGTTGGAAATTTCAAATCGTGAAAAGCGGCGACAGCGTTTCTATCGGCAAACGCACACTGACTTTTGTAACCACTCCTATGCTGCATTGGCCCGATTCAATGGTAACTTATGTCAAGGAAGACAAGCTCTTGCTCTCTAATGACGGGTTTGGTCAGCACTATGCCGCAGATAGTATCTTTGTCAAAGATTTAGACTTGGCTGTGGTTTGCGAAGAGGCTAAAAAATATTATGCCAATATTCTCTTCCCCTATGGTATGCAGGCAGAAAAAGCCGTTGATGGACTTGGCGGACTCGAAATTGAGATGATTGCCCCCGGACATGGCTGCATTTGGAGCGGCAAAGAAGAGGTCGAAACTATTGTGAACCTCTATAATTATTGGGCTAGCGGTGAAAATAAAGGTAAAGCCGTGATTGTATATGACACAATGTGGGGAGCAACCGCTACCTTAGCCAATGCGGTTATGGAGGTGTTCCAAGATGCCGGAATTCCGGTTGTAAAACGCTGCCTCACTCACACTCATATTTCTGAAATCATTCCAGATTTTATTGATGCTAAATATGTAGCTATCGGCACCCCTACCCTTAACAATGAAATCTTTCCACGGGTGGCTGGTTTTCTAACCTATATGAAAGGGCTCAAACCTAAAAACAAAAAAGCTTTTGCTTTTGGCTCTTATGGTTGGAAACCGGGTGTAGTAAACCAAATTCAGAAAATTTATGAAGAACTCGGCTGGGAAACCATTCCGCCGTTTGAGGAAAAATATACCCCGAAATCTGATGTGGTAGAACGCCTCAAAGAACACGTCAAAACCATAATTGACTAAACATTACTAAAGCCTCCTTCGGGAGGCTTTTTTATAACCACAAAAAACCCCGAGCAATGTCGGGGTTTTTCTTAAACAACAATATTGCCGATTACAGAAGTTTCAAATCTCCGGCAACAGTTTTGCCTCTTTCGCTCATCAGTTCATAGCTGATTTTTGCGCCTTCATCTAAGGTACGCATTCCGGCTTTTTGAACGGCAGAAACATGTACAAACACATCTTGTCCGCCGGCATCGGGAATAATGAAACCAAAGCCTTTTTTGTTGTTAAACCATTTAACTGTTCCTGTTGCCATAACTCTTATCCTCAAAATAACAGGTTAATCCACTATAACTTTTAAGGTTGTGGTAAACTGTTATTGCCAGAGATATAATATGCTTTGGTATTAAACAATTTCTAAAAAATATTCTTAGCACACCCAACCTAGTTATCTCTTTTAGGTTAAACTATCTTTTTTACATTGCAAGATTTTTATTTAAATAAATTCGCATTGTATTTTACTTTTTGTTAACTATATCTGTGTGGTTAGGTTTAATTTTGTAAGGATTTTAAGATGAAAAAACTGTTATATTTTACGCTGGCTGTATGCTCCTTTTCTTGCCTCTTAAGCATTGATAACGCTCAGGCACAGCGCAAAAATCATACCAAGGCAGATGTGGAAATTTCACAAAATCAAGACTCGGTAAATGCAAACTGCAACTGCGCAATTGATGATATGGATTGTGACTGCAAAAAAATGCTCAAGAAAAAGCACAAAAAAGATAAAGAGATGAAAAAACATCATAAAGATAAGAAGCATAAAGATAAAAAACATCATGACTGGCTTAAAAATGAAGTAGATGATATTGAAAAAGATTATGATAAAGCAATAGAAAAAATTGATAAGTCTTCTTTTTCGGATAAGAACAAAGAGATTTTACGCCGGCAGGCTCAGGACAACAAAGATTTAGCCATTAAACACGCAAATGAGCTCAACGAGTTGCGCACAAAACAAAAAGCTGCTCAAGATGCTATGGCAGAGGAAATTGCCGAAGCAAAAGAAAACCGTAAAGCAATTGAGGAGATTGGCGACATTAATTAGACATTATTCTTTTCCGACAAAACGCCCCGGAATTTTTACAAATTCGGGGGCGTTTTTTTAACGCGATTATACCATGGCTTCAATTTGTTTCTCATCAAAGCGATGACGGTTGCGTTTTTTGAGCGGAAGACGCGAAAGTAAAATTGGCATAACAACCTTTTTGCCTTCGGTTTCTCCCGGTCGAACCGTGGTCCATAAGGGACTCTTTTTGAAATCCAGCCCATAGTAATCGACTTCAATGTAAAAGCTCAAATCTTTCGCTCTTTTAACCTCACCATGGGCCCAAAATTCAGATATATCATCTTCGCGACGCTGGCAAAAGATTTTGCCGCTAATGGCTAGATTGAAACCAGCATTGCCACGAATGAACGAAAACTTCTCCTTCTGACCTGGGTAGCACAAAAGGAAAGTGTCTTCACTCACGCGCCAGATCCATGCCAGTTCATCATAATCACGTTCGCGAATCTGACCTAACACGGGACGAGAGTTTACCGCGGTAAAATCAATCCCGAAATCCTTAAACTGCAGAGCCAGGAAATGCTGAACAATTTCCGGGGTCTGATACAATTTAACGCGTCTTTTTTTAAATTCTCTACGGTTCATAATATATGGATTTATGTGAATAATGTGCTAATGATGGAATATAAAAATTTGTAGATAGCGGTAATGTAGCTTGCGGAGCAATTTTCGTCAACAAAAAATTAGTTTTTTCACCGTTTTTTCGTCAAAATATGGTCATAAAAACAGAAAAGCCTGCTTAACCGAAGTTAAACAGGCTTTTTTTAGGCGTTACGTCTCCGGCAATACAACCAAGAGATGAGCGTCCAACCCAAGGTTAGGATTATTGCCCAAAATATGGCTGTATCGAGTCGGTCTTTGAACAGAAAAACAATATCCATTTTCCAGATTGCCCAAATACCGAGACCAATTCCTATAAGGACACCGCCAAAGACCTTACCGGTCCCACGATAAACGGCGTCTGCAACTTCTTTGGAAATACCAAATAAATTTAGTATATATACTCCCCAAAGAACTAAAATTAATAAAAATTTTGTTTCCATTTTGCTTTATTTTTAGTGTTAATAATCAGTTTTTCTCTTTAGAGAACTAAACAACCATACAATAATCATCCACAAAAATTCTCTAAACAGTTTGATTATAGCACAAAATTGGCTTTTTTTCAAAGAAAACTATTCACTTTTGGTTTTATCTCTGTTACTTTGAGGTGTTTTTTAGGCTGAGGTCTAAAAAATTCAGCCTGCGGCACTGGGGCGGCGGGCTTTTAATTGCGATATTAAAACAAGAAAAGGAATAAACTTATGGCTCTTAAAAATAAAAGACAAGATAACTATCCCGAGTGGTATCAAAATATTGTGGCGGAAGCCGAAATGGCCGAAAACTCTTCTTCTCCGGGGTGCATGGTTATCAAACCGTGGGGATATGGTATTTGGGAACGTATCCGCGATGTGATGGACGAGAAAATTAAGGAAACAGGACACGAAAACTGCTATTTTCCAATGTTTATTCCGCTTTCTTTCTTCCAAAAAGAGGCTGAACACGTTGATGGTTTTGCCAAAGAAATGGCTGTGGTTACCCATTCTCGCTTGTCGATGAAAGATGGCAAACTGGTACCAGATTCGGCTTTGGACGAACCGTTAATCGTGCGCCCGACTTCGGAGGCAATTATTGCTGATTCTTTCTCAAAATGGGTAAAATCTTACCGCGATTTGCCGGTACTGATTAACCAATGGGCCAATGTGGTACGTTGGGAAATGCGCCCGCGCCTGTTTTTGAGAACTCGCGAGTTTCTCTGGCAGGAAGGTCACACTGCTCATGCTAGTGCTGATGAAGCTGAAAAAGAAACCATTCAGATGCTGCATGTTTATCAAGATGTATGTGAAAACGCTTTGGCGATGCCGGTTATCCCCGGTCGCAAGCCCGAACATGAGAAATTCCCCGGTGCGATTGACACCTATTGCATTGAGGCAATGATGCAAGACGGCAAAGCTTTGCAGGCCGGAACTTCTCACTTCTTGGGGCAAAATTTTGCGAAATCGGCCAATATTACTTTTGTGAACAAACAAAATCAGCCCGAATATGCCTACACCACCTCTTGGGGTGTTTCGACCCGACTTATCGGCGGTGTGATTATGACCCATGCCGATGATGAAGGCATGGTCGTGCCGCCGCGGATTGCGCCTTACCAAGTGGTGCTGGTTCCGGTTATCAAAAAGCCAGAAGACGAAGCCGAAGTGATGGCTTATATTGAAAAAATCCGTCAAGATTTGCTCCGCAAAGCTCCGTTTGGCGAAAAAATCCGTATCAAACTCGACAAGCGTGACCGTGCCAGCGTGGATAAATTCTGGGAGTGGACCCGCAAAGGTGCTCCGGTTATTTGCGAGATTGGCAAGCGCGATGTGGACGGCAACAAAATTATGGTTAAAGAACGCATCAAAATCAACACCCCTGAGGGTAAACAAATTGTTGATCGCGATGAGTTTGTTAACTCAATTGAGACCAGAATTGAAAACATACAAAAACAAATGTTTGAGGCAGCCAAAGCTCGCTTAGAGGCTAATATTCGTACTGATATCACCACTCAAGACGAATTTAAGGCTTATTTTGCCAATGCCAACGAGTGGATTGCCGATGGCAAAGTCGGTAAAGTGGCATTTGTTCGTGGCGGATGGAGCAACGACCCCGACAGTGAGGCTTTGCTCAAAGAGATGAAAATCACTATCCGCGCCATTCCGTTTGACCAACCTTCGGATATGAGCGGCAAGACTTGCCTTCTGACCGGTAAGCCTGCGGTTATGGAAGTGATTTATGCCCGCTCCTACTAATTAATAAGCTTATGGCTCATTATATAGAACCGGCTCAAACGAGCCGGTTTTTTTTATCTTTTCTCAAAGCTTATCTTTAACTTATAGTGATATTTATAAGCAAGTGCGTGGAGGAAGGCGATTTCCATTTGGCGGATATCCCCTGCTTCTAAGCAAAGCAAATGATTGGTGCCGATATGCAGCATTTCTGCGGCGGTTTCGGGTGATAAATCCAACTCCAATCGCATATTGCGGATTTGTTCGCCAATTTCTTTGCGGCATTCCCGCCAAGATTTAATACGGTTACGATGATGTCCCATAGCTCTAAACTCCCTTTAGGTTTCCAGTTAAAAAGAAACCGCCCTAGCATTCCTAAGGCGGGGAGTTAGTAACTGCCAATAGAACAGTCGACCTTCTTCGTTATGCACAAGGCATACTTATTCCGGCCGCTCCCCATTCAAGGAGCTATTTTCTATTGGAGGAGTTACTACACTCCACACTCGGCTCTCCCGAGTGCAATTTAAGCTTATCTTATCTCACAAAATTTGCAAGCGATTTTAATGTCCGTTTAGTAAAAATTAAGAACTTTCATCTATCCTATTTACAATTATATATTCTCAACTTGAAAGGATTGATGATGAAATATTTATCCCTTGCTGCTCTGGCTTTATCCGCCGCTTTTTATGCTGCTAACGTATCTGCTCAGGAAACTCCCCAAATCGACTTTAATGAAATTCAGAAAAAATTTGAAGAAATGACTAATCAAGAGTTTCTTAAAATTGATACCAATAATGATGGCACAATTTCTCTTTCCGAATATCAGGACTATATTGTCAAACAAACTCTTGAAGGAAGCGAAAAATCTTTTGCGCAATTTGATAAAGATAATGATGGGAAAATCAGCAAAGACGAATATAACGGCTTTATGAATAGATTTACCGCTAAAATTCAAGATGCTATCAAAAAACAACAGCACCAAAACGCTCAATAAATTGCTCTTTGTTAATACCGTTGCTGACAACGGTATTTTTTTGCTCTTTTGTTGAACTTATTCAAAAAAATTGCTGTTTATTTTAATTTTATTCGAGTATACTAACATTATGAATATGATTTTGAAAAATGTTACCCTCAACCAAAAGCTTTGCGACATAAAAATTGAAAAAGGTCGCTTTGCTCAGATTGCGCCTAATATTACCCCTACCCCCAATGATGATGTCATTGATGCTAGCGGAAAGGCTATCTTTCCGGCCTTTTATAACCTGCACACCCACGCAGCAATGAGCCTGCTTAAAGGTGTGGGCGATGACAAGGAACTTTTCTCTTGGCTCTCTCAAGATATTTGGCCGCGTGAGGCAAAATTTGATGCCGATATAATCTATGCCGGCACAAAACTCGCAATGCTGGAAATGGCAAAATCGGGTACCGTATTCTTCTCTGATATGTATTTTGAACAAGCCGCAATTATGAAGGCTGTGGCGGAAATCGGGCTTAAAGCCGCCGTATCTATCGTTGGATTTGATATGTTTGATCCTAAACAAACGACTCAGAAAATAGATGCTATCAAAGAGTTTCTGGATTTATACAATCCGGCTCCCGATTTAATCCAAAAGACTTTGTCCATTCACTCGGTCTATACCGTTTCTGCCCCTCTTATCGAACATATTGCTAAAACCGCTCATGACAACAATATGTTGCTTCATATCCATGCCTCCGAAACAAAAAAAGAAGTGGAAGACTGCAAAAAAGAACACGGATGTTCGCCGATTGCATATCTAGAAAAACTCGGTGCACTCTGCCCTCGTACCATCTTAGCTCACGCGGTGTGGCTTGATGATAATGATATCGACATCATTAAGAAAAACCAAGTCAAATTAGTTACTAACCCAAGCTCTAATTTTAAACTTAATTCGGGAATGTTCCAATTTGACAAACTAAGCAAAGCTAATTGCCTCATCGGGCTTGGCACAGATGGCAGCGCCTCCAACAATAGTCTTAGCATGTTTGATGAGATGAAACTTTGTGCTCTTTCTGCCAAAATCCAAGCCAATGACCCAACAGCCGGAAAAGTTGAAGATGTTTTTGCGGTCGCCACTTCCAATGGTGCTCAAATTATGGGGATTGATGCCGGTGATATCAAAGAGGGACAACTAGCTGACTGTATGCTGGTTAGCCTTGATAATCCACTCATGTTTCCTGCTCACAACCTCATTTCAAATCTGGTCTATGCCGCTGATAGCTCAATTGTGGATACGCTAATTTGTAATGGTAAAATTATTATGCAAAATCATCGTCTGAATGATGAAGACGAAATTTTAAAACAAGCAAAAACAGCATTGAAACGTATTCACTAAAAGGAGTGTCTTATGAACAAAATTATATTGGCAAGTTTGATTATGTTTGGGTCTGCTGTCGCTTGGCAGGCTCATGCCGAAAAAATTAATGTGGCTGAAGCTTTTAATAATATGCAAGACCAACTCCGCGGAGTGGCTAAAGAGCGTATGGCTGCGATTGATACCAACAAAGATGGCATTGTCACTAAAGAAGAGTATAACCAGTCAGAATTTGCACAAATAAACCTTCAAAACAATCTTAAATTTAGTGATTTTGATACTGATAAAGATGGAAAAATTAATGAAAAGGACTATTTTACGACTTTAAGCATCCGTCACTATCAACTTTTGGTGCGAATCGCAAAGGCTGAAGAGGCTAAGGACGCCAAAGCCGCAGAAAAGGTAGAAAAATCCGAAACTAAATAGTCCTAAGCAAAAATATTTAATGATATTTTGCTCCTCATCTGGAAAAATTGTATGGTTGAAATTATGATTTGTTAATTTCTCCATTTGATTGTTTTTGCTATATATTTAAAATATTTTTCGGTTCAATGATAAAATGGCTTGCAGTTTGTAAATAGAATCGATATATTGCCTTCACACAATTTTTATGAGTTTGGAGTGTGCTGTTTTGCGCTCTATAATATAAGGACAGCCACTTCCAATTGGACTTGCTTGAGTTTTTGACTCCTTGAAAATAAATTTTACTAATCAGCCTTATTCGGGAGCAGCTAAAGTTTGGCTTGAAAATTTTCTTGTTCCAAATTTTAGCAGCAGGCAAGGCCAACTGCTGTCGGCCTTCCGGTAATATCGGAAGGTTCGGCAGTCAGATTATAAACTTTTTATAATAACCTTAAAGTCAATCTCCTCGCTTTTGTATTTATAGACATTTTGTCAGCTTTAATCTGGCATTTTTGACCATATCTCTTTGGGGTAAACATTGGGAGTGAGGCCTATGGCAGACAATAAAAACAAATATAAGGTGGAACCACAGCGTTCTGGTTATCAACTGCCGACCGAAAACTTTAAGCAAAAAGACCGTTTGTGGTGCTAGGCTTCAAGTTGAGGTCGGATTTTCCATCTTGGCTCTTCAACAACTTGTCTTTCTGATTTGATACCAGAGTGCGCATCTTGCCTATCATTTGTCCTTATAATCTGTCTAATCGACCTTGCTCCCGCCTTTTGATAGTTTTAATCACCAAGGAGAAGCGTATGCGTAACTTTCTAACAAACAGTGACAGCAATTACTCTGACATACCTGTTCACTCATATCATAATAGTGAAATTAAAAATTTTATGCACCATTTCTGGCACATGATGGATTTTCCTCGCCATGGTGATTTTGCAGAAACCCAACCCAAACTCGAAATTGCAGAAAATAAAAAACAAGTTACTGTTTCGGCTGAACTCCCCGGAGTGGCTGAAAATGATATTGATGTTCAGGTTTCAGCTGATGGATATCTGACTATTTGTGCAGAAAAGCATCAGGAAACTACCAGCGAAGAAAATAATAATTGTTTTTCGGAAATTTCTTATGGTATGTTTCGACGGACAATTCCCCTACCATGGGATTTGGATTATGCCAAAACTACCGCTAACTTTGATAACGGCTTGCTAAAAATTGCTATTCCTAAATCTTCTAGCGCGCAAGAAAAAGTTAAAAAAGTAAGCATTAAAAAAGCTAAGAAAAACTAATTCTTGCACATTTATTCACCTCAAAAGCGCCGGTAAGTATATCGGCGCTATTTGTACGGCACTTGTACTTATCTAAATAAACATATTACGGATATTATGTCTCAAAATATCATAAATGAAAATTTTCGCATAAAAATCAACAGCTTTTATGCTTTGACAGATAAAAAAAATGCATCCACACATATAAAATTTGATTAAGCAAAGGTGGCAATTTTTATACCTTACTTTTTTATTTACTCAAAATTATTTTTTAATAACTTATCAACAAGCTATATCTCTGTTATCAATTCTTAGTTTATTTTCTTATTCAAAATTATTACATTTTTTCAACCATATATTAACACAAATACAACTATAAATTTCTTAATTCACAACTTTTTTTTTAGTTTCTGACTTTTATCTTTTTTGAATTGTATTTTAAATATTATTAATATATTATATGACTGATAATAGTTGTAGAGGTCTCAAGAATAGAATGCCAAAGTTAAAAAATAAAGTTGTATGTGTAAACGGACGCAGAACTAGTATGCGGATGTGCCAACAAGAATGGAGTGCTTTTGAAGAGGTTTGCGAACGTGAAAAAATCTCAAGAAACGATTTATTGGGACTGATTGAGGAATATAAAAATCATCGTTTGGGGCTTACTTATTCCGCCAGATTGTTTATTTTATCTTATTTTCGTAATGCGGCAACCGAAACAGGTCATCTTTCTGCCGGACACAGTCGTAAAGACTATTGCTCAACGCTACGCCAACTTATCGGGCACTCTTTAACTGATTAAAACAAAAACAACAAACACCGGTAGCTGCAACTACCGGTGTTTGATTAATCTGGAATTTTTTTTACATCAAGTCTCCGAACTTATCACGTGCTAATCGTTTGAACTGTTTAACCACAAGATTGAGTTCTTCAGTGGTTAAACCATCTCGGTTGATAATCAGATTATAGGTTTCTAGAGATCTCTTGGAGATGGCATCTACATCCTTCTTCAAGTCATCTTGCAAAAACTCTATAATGTCATTGATTGTATCATCAAAACCACAATAAAATATCTTTTGCGGAGTGACAATCAGCTGACTTGGAAATTGCTGTTGCCAGAATAGTCTATCGGTTACGGTAGCGATTTCATTATGCGGCAGATAGACAATATATAAACCATGAGTACTCTCAGATTTACGAATGGCTAGCTCTGCCAAATTTTCTTGCTCTTGGGTGATGCCTTGAGCCTCACGACAGAATCTGGTCATTTCTTCAAGCGAAGCTTTGCTATAGCCTGCTCTTACCAAAATGTGCAATCCTATCATACTATCTTCAATTGTCTCGTATGTTTCAATTGCATTATCCATTTTGCTGGGATTAACACCGATAAGCTCTTTAACCTGAACTATCGGACTTTCTTTAATCCAGATGCATTCCCCATAGTAGTCACTTGGACCATCGGTCAAAACACATACCGGAGTGTAAC
Organism: uncultured Alphaproteobacteria bacterium; assembly: GCA_944391475.1. Taxonomy (GTDB): domain Bacteria; phylum Pseudomonadota; class Alphaproteobacteria; order RF32; family CAG-239; genus MGBC133411. Next base: position 29,453 of record CALXTR010000002.1, read on the forward strand.
CACTTCTAATGAAATCTACAAGTTCTTGAGCTAGCGGAATGTATTCGCCATTTTCGTTAGGTGTAACCAATGTACAATTCTGTTCACTTTCCTCTAAAAAAGATAAAATCTTTTTTTGCATACCGCATGGGCGGCCTACAAGGTACCAATACTTTGATGTTGTTTCCATAATTACAAAAATTTAAGTTAATAATATAAATTAAAATATCTTACATGTCTTAAAACTTAATTTTCTTATGTCGATTTGTCAATCATTATTTTGTTCATCCGACCACTTTTTGCCGTCAAACAATAAATTTATCAACCTTGGGTCTTTAGACTTAGAATAGGCAAACTCCAATTCCACAACATATTTGCCGGATCTTATTTTCTCCTCCAGCGCCATTGCTGATGTTTCCGGAACATAATAACGGTAGTGTTTCTTAAACTGGTCTTTGGGGCATTGACGGTCGTTAAATTGACGGCAATCGCTTTTATCCCAATCAATTTCCAACTGTAAGTAATGTCCGGAAATAAGACTGCGCGGGTCATAGCCCACGGCACGCAAACGTACAAGCTCGGGGCAGGAAAGATGATATTCGTGCCAACAAATTGTAGATAACAAGACAACCACCGGAAAAAATAACCCCACTATGAAAATTTGCTTTTTTAACTTACTCATGTTCACCTCGAGGAGAATTATAAACCATAAATTTTTTTGCCATATAACCTAACAACAAAAACATTATGCCGGCACCAATTAAGCCAATGCCGGTATTTATCAAATTACCAAACACTTGCAAAAAGCCTACAAATATCCTAAGAGCCAACAGCAAAATCAACAAATTGGTAGGACGCAACAGCTGATGGTGTAAACAATGATATATCCCCTGCCCGAGGATAAGTGCCGTCAGCATAAATCCTAATACTTCATGGCTCAACAAATCACTTGGTACTAACTCCCTGATTGCTCCATATCCCCACAATATGAGTAGGCATTGCGACATAAATATATCTGCTTTATTATTTTTACACCAGCGATAAAATCCTATCAGTACAAGCATAAACATTGCCATTAGACCATAAATCAAAGCACTTGCCTGCAAACCAGATGTTCTAAAAAACCACCCAAAATCGCAATTGATTAGCACAAAGATAAAATAAACATAAACCAATATTTTGAGCGATTTTGACAATCGTTCTTGCCTATTTATCAGCAACTTAGCTATTCCTAGTATTGATACAAATAACAATAACCAACCACCAATAGGATAGTTTTTATCCCAAAAATTTATCAGTGCGCCAAACCAGTTAGTATGAGCTCTTAAAAACTCAAACCAAGCATTAATACTCAACAAGCCCCAAAACACACCAAACCAAACCTGACTACTCATCAACACTAAAGGAATGCTCAACACGCCCCAAAAAGATAGGGCACTATAAATATCTCCTTGAAGTTGGTATATCTGTCCAATCAGACCAATGCTAGCCATAATCATCAAAGAATAGCCCCAAATCAGACCTTCTGTCAGCACCTTGCGATGGGTGGCTTGACCATAGATTATACCTATGGCTAAGCCTATTAGCAGCAACATATCTGCCGATAACTTAACCATTGTCGGAATGCTATCCCAATTAGCCGTGAGTATGGCTATAATCCCAATACTAATACTAAATATACTCAACATTACCACAGAAAGAAAAAACTTGGGATGCCCAATACGTCTTTCATATTCTAATATCGCCTGCCCTTGATAAGCTGAAATTATTTTTGCCTGTTCCCAAGCTTTTATCTTATCTGTTAGTTTCATAATGCGGTTTCCTTTATGTCTTGATTGTGTTAAGAGTAGCAACATCAGCGCATTTGTCAAACAAAAAGCCTCGGGTTATAACATAACCGGAGGCTTTAGTGAATACAAGTGGAGCTACTTATTTTCTGAGTGAAGAAGTGAGGCTCCAGACAGATAGTGGTTTTACAACAGGACCTTTAACTCTGTGGCGAGAATATCTCATCAGTTCACGCTTAAAGTCAACTATTGTTCCCAAGGAACGTTGCTTAAACATAAATAAAAACACGTTACCAATGTCTACAAACAAATAAGTTTTCTGCAGCAAACTCTTTTCTTGTTTGTGTAGTTCGTAACGCTGTCGATAATCTGATGCTCTCCAGTAGCTAAGCTCGTGTTTTTGTTGTTGAAGTGCTTCTAACGTGATACGAGTGGCTTGGATTTCCCTCATCAAGCGATGTGCAACTTCACCACTGTCATCTAATCCGCAACAAAATATCAACATTTGGTCTTGTGACTGCTGACCCGCTAAGACCAAATCAGACACTAAAATATTGTTGCCATCATAGGTGTCTGTTTCCAGATGTCTAACATTGAGATAAGATGCTTTCATGACTTCGCTGTGAATGATTTTAAACACATAACGACGAAACATTTCTCCATCTTCAATTCTTTCAAGTTCTGAAAGAACATCCAACAATTTTTTAGCTGTAAATACTAGTGTTTTCATATATAATTTAGTTTAATAATATGCATAGTTCTATAATTTTGATGTTACTTTATGCCCTGGAGTTATCTATGTCAACAATATCTCGCACATATATACCTTAACAGTTAAAAGTTACAAAATTTTGTATAGTAAAATCAGCAACATGCTATTTTGGAAAAATTAATTTTTAAAATCGGAATATTAAATGCATTTTTTTCTTGAAATTATATGATAAAAACTCTATAAAGGTTTTTGCTATCAGACATTCGGGACGTAGTTCAGCCTGGTAGAGCGCTTGCATGGGGTGCAAGATGTCGGAGGTTCAAATCCTCTCGTCCCGACCAAATATAAAAGCCGCTTCTTTAAAGCGGCTTTTCTCTTTGGAGAGGATTATCTCACTTTATCTTAGGTTATTATTCTCCTTCATAACCTAGAAGATGTGTCTTATTTTTTTCATACAATGCAAAGGCGTCTTCAATAATCTTACGTGCCTCTTCCGGGCCTAGGAATTTTTCAATAATTACTTCCTTATTCTCTAGAACCTTATAGTCCTCAAAAAATCTTCTTAATGTTTTAAGGCAATGTGGAGGAAGTTCGTCGATGTGCTTATAAAACATAAACTCAGGATCATCAACATGAACAGCAACTATCTTATCGTCTTTCTCGCCCTGATCAATCATTTTCATAACCCCAATGGGTTTGGCGCGCAGTAATGATAGCGGAACAACAGATTCCTGACACAACACCAAAATATCCAGCGGGTCGTTATCTTCACAATAACTTTGGGGAATAAATCCATAATTTGCCGGATAATGGACTGCACTATATAGAACTCTATCAACCTTTAACATTCCGCTTGGTTTATCTAGCTCATATTTTAGGTTTGAGCCTTTGGGAACTTCAATGACTGCTGTGACAATATCGGGAGCATTTTCTCCTTTGTTGACGCCATGCCATGGGTGTAACATTTTATATCATCTTCTTAAGTTGGGTTGGTTAATTAAATTGCTGAGCGGCCGCTATTAGCAAATATATCCATTGGTATCATCCACTGATTGTCTTTAGTGGTTTTAGCCTCTTCAGTGGGGTGATTTAAGACCATGATGCTTGCAATCTTCTCTTGAACAGTTTCTGGAACCGGAGTATCTGCCGGAACATAGACGTAATACCCACCATAGCCATTAAGATTGCGACGAACATTGCGGATTTTGCTAGAAAAATCTCTTGCTTTACCCTGCTTATCACGACCAACCACAAAGATGTGACCATGCACATGGCTTTTGCGGCCTCGATCAAAAATTACAACCGAACCATTAGGAAGTTTATCCAAGTCATCAAAATCACAGCGGATTTGTTTGAAGTTTTGATTGGCATCCATATAGGACTTTGCCATGTAAGCACTACGTCCTTCCATAACTCCCAAATTAATACGGTTAAACATTCTTTTAACGCCGCGATAGCAATAACCTTCACAATTCATATTAAGTGCTACCTTGGCAGCCTGTTTGGTCAATTTCTCCCCTATTTTACTTTCACCCATTGCGGCTAATTCATCTCCGGAGAAATAATAATCGGCATAGCTGATGTCGGCAATGGTGGCCGGTTTTTCTTCTTCCTCTGCTTGGCTGTTTTCATAATTTAGCCAAGGTAAGCTCAAATCCAAGTTAGACTGAAAATCTTCAAAATCAGGGAAATTTGTTTGATTAGTAAAGGCTGCTGTCAAATCCAACGTATCTTTGGCTGGACGCATTTGAGCAATTGCGGCAGCTGCTTCATCGGGCATCTCAAATTTAGATAAGTCTCTTACATAAACTTGAGATTTCTGATATTTATCAACATGCGCATCGGCATTGCTAAACCCAATATTTCCGGCCACGCCCCACAATGCTATAGCAGCCATGCCATAGCGACGAACTTTTCCACTGATATCATTTTTAAGGCTAACCATTGTGGCTTGGGTAGAATTTTTGACACCAATAAAGAATTTTTTACGCAGTTGCACGGTGTTTTGAAACTTAAATGATTTGTGATTATACTTTTTGCGTTTAGCTGTTTGAGGCTGCATTGATTTACGAGCATATGTCGTTTTTTTGCTGCGTTTTTTGAAGCTTAATGCCGAAATGAGCTTGCTCATCAAACCTGCTGATTTGACTTGTTTTTTATGCAACTCATACGCACGTTTTTGCTCCGTTGCCGGATGAGTAATCACTTTAGCTTCTGGTTTTGAAGCTGTTTCGTGTTGATGACGAAGCTTTTGTATCATTAATTTAGCGCAAATTGCATCTTGTGTGGGCTCATAGCGCATTTCTTTGCCGTATCGAACATATTCTCTACCAAATTCTTCAACAAAATCTTGCATCAAGTCTAATGCATCGGCAGAGACACTAATTTTACCGTCAGAAAAAGATTTAATCATTTTGCTGGCTTCTTCCACTATCATCGCAAAACGCGAATTATACACGTCGCGTTTTTGCGGTTCATGGTGGGACTGCTTGCACATCTGATAGACGATGGCAATTTGCTCCAAATCGCTCTTAGAATAGTGTTGTTTTGCCATAGAGGAGCGATTGAATTTCAAGACTTGTTTCATATTGATGTCTATCGACATAAAATCCTCCATATATTATATCTGCCTATTTTATGGAGGACATTATGCTATATTTTCAGCCCCGTGTAAACAAAAAAGACAAAATTCATCAAAAATGTAATATTTTTGTAACATTATTACTAATTTGAGATTTTATTACGCATAATCAACCATATATCATAGATTTAGAATATAATTAGCATAAAAATTAATATTATTTTACACTAAAATATACAAAAATTTGTCTCATTTGTTAAATTTGACGTAAAGCATTCTTCGTAAAATTCACCCACAGGAAAATATATTTTTTTGATGAGTTCTAGGTGGTAAATACTATATCAGCTATTGATGTGCTAATGCAATATGCACTCAAATTATAGCATTATTTTAAATACTGGTTTTACTTGGAAATTCTCTCAAGACTTAGAGATAAGTCATTTTTGAGGGCTTTTAGTTCTTCTAAAATGCCGGAAATTAGCTCACGGCTAGAATCATCAATTTTTTCAGGAGTGGCAAAAAAATCTTTCTGGATTTCTTCTCCTACCAGATTTTTTACGCCCTTTTCTTTTAATACTTTTTGTACACCTTCTATGGTGTAGCGTTTTTCATATAAAAAATCTTTAATTGTTTTTACCAACTCAACATCGTCAGGACGATAATAGCGTCTTCCGCCGCTGCGTTTCATTGGTTTTATTTGGGGAAATTTGGTTTCCCAAAAGCGCAAGACATGGGTCGCCACACCTAGTTCATCGGCTACCTCGGCAATGGTTCGGAAAGCAGCTTTACTCTTGTTGACGACCATATCTTTTCCTTTGTTTCTAATTAGGCATTAATGGTTTTGCGCATGGTTTGTGAAGGCTTGAACGAAATGACACGACGAGAACTAATCAAAGCCTCAACACCGGTCTTTGGATTGCGGCCGGAACGTGCACGTTTGTCACGCAGAGAAAATGTCCCAAATGAAGACAACTTGACATCATTACCTCTGGCCAATTCTTGAATGATTTCATCAATAACCATATCTAAAATGTCATTAGAATCTTTACGAGATAAACCAATCTCTTCATAAATTGCTTCCGCAACATCTGCACGTGTAATAGTTTTCATGTCTAATTCCTTATTTATTCTTAATTTTACTTAATCTGTATCATTGAATATATCAATTTTTTTCCTAAGGCAAGCATCTTCTCTGATTATTAAACAAATTATTTTTTGCTTAAATACGCACCAAAGCTCCGCCCCAGGTAAAGCCTGCGCCCATAGCTGTCAATACAACTAAGTCGCCTTTTTTGATTTGACCGCTTTCCATGCACTCAGACAATGCCAAAGGTATTGAGGCTGCTGAGGTGTTACCATGGTTTTGCAAGTTGACAATTACTTTTTCTTCCGGAAGTTCAAGCTTTTGACCAACACCATGAATGATACGTACGTTGGCTTGGTGTGGCAACAACCAATCGATATCAGATGTGGTAACCCCGCCCATTTCCATAACAGTTTCAGCAGCTTGGCTCAAACTATTAATTGCATACTTGAACACTTCCTTACCATCCATCCAGATAAATCCGGCATTTTTAGTGCTTGAAACACCGCCATTGGTATATAATTTATCCCACTGAGAACCATCAGAATAAAGTTTGGTGGCAAAAATTCCGCTTTCAGAAATATCTCCACTGCACTCTTTGGCACGCAAAACAACTGCTCCGGCACCATCACCAAACAAAACGCAAGTATTGCGGTCGTTCCAATCGGTAATGCGAGATAAGCTTTCTGCACCAATAACTAAGGCAGTCTTAATCTGACCCAAGCGAATCATATTATCAGCCATAGTCAAAGCATATACAAAGCCAGAACAAGCGGCGGACATATCAAAAGTCGGGGTGCCGACTTTTACGCCCAAACGATTTGCTACTTTGGCTGCGGTTGCCGGAGTGGTATTATCCGGAGTTACGGTTGCCAACACAATCAAATCGATTTCTTCAGCGCCGATATCTGCGGTGCGAAGAGCCATACGTGCAGCATTGAAAGCCAAGTCTGAGGTCAGCTCATCAACAACCACATTACGTTTACGAATGCCGGTACGAGTACTAATCCATTCATCGTTTGTATCTACAATTTTTGACAAGTCATCATTGGTTAAGACCTTTGCAGGCACAAAATGCCCGTGGCCGATTATTTCACTTCTAATAAGAGTCATACAGAATTTCCTGAGAGAGTTCATCCAAATCTATTTTTTCGACTTCGTTACGAATAGTAGCAACAAAATCTTGTCGAACCAGCGTTATGGCATTACCAACGGCAACCGAATATCCTAAAGCATCTGTTCCGCCATGGCTCTTAACGGAAAGACCGTTTAAGCCAACAAACATAGCACCGTTATATAATCTCGGGTCAAGAGTCTTTTTCAGTTTTAGTCTTGCGCCCAGCATAAACGGAATACCAAGCATGGCCAGCCATGATTGTTTTACTGATTTTTTGATTAATCTCATGACTAATCTTGCTGTTCCTTCAATCGACTTTAAGGCAATATTACCGGTAAAGCCATCGGCCACAACAACATCAGCCACCCCTTCGGGAATTTCGTGTGGTTCGATATAGCCATGGAAATTAATATTCAAATGTGAACTTTTTATCATTTGAGCAGCCTGACGAATCTCTTCACGGCCCTTCATCTCCTCTGCTCCGATATTGAGCAAAGCAATGCGCGGATGCTCAATTCCCAAAGCGTGGCGAGCCAAGATATCGCCCATGACAGCAAATTCGGTCAAGTTGATTGCATCGCACTCTGTATTAGCGCCCAAATCAAGCATAACATATCTGCCGTTTTGATGCGGCATAATACTAACAATTGCCGGACGATGAATCCTTGGCAAGGTCTTTAAGACCAATTTAGAAATTGCCATCAGAGCACCGGTATTACCAGCTGAAACAATCGCTTTAGCTTCGCCGCGACGAACTGCATCAATTGCCATGTACATACTAGTGTTGCGATTACGAATCACCTGAGAGGGTTTGTCATCATTGCGGACGACCTCTGTGGTATGCCTCACTTCACAAACCTTCTTGAGTTCGGGATAATTATTGAGGTGTTCCAATACTTTTGGTTCATCTCCGTATAGCAAAAATTTTGCGTCAGGATGTTTTTTGGCGGCCAATGCCAAGCCCTCAATAACGACTCTGGGGGAATCATCTCCCCCCATTGCATCGATAGATATGACCAGATTATTCGTTTCAGACAATATCTGCTCCATATATAATATAAAAAGATTTTAATTATTCAGCAGTTGCTTTCTTTGCAACAACTTCACGACCATCATATTGTCCGCAAGACGGGCAAACAGAGTGAGGTCTTTTGAGCTCACCGCAGTTGGGGCATTCTTGATAAGAATTGCCTTCCAAAGCCAAGTGAGAACGACGCATATCGCGACGTGATTTTGATGTTTTCTTTTTAGGTGTAGCCATTTTTCTATACTCTAATTAATTGTTATTCACTTTATTTTGCTTTAGCCATTAATAAACCATTTAGTTTTTAAATGCAACTAAATTAATCGGGTTTATAAATTCTGAGAGTTCTTTTAGCTAATATTTTCTCGTTTGGCAAGTACAAAATGCTATTTTTTTAATTTTTTTAGGATATTAAATGGATTGGCCTGATTGGTGGTTTCTTCATCAAACTCAGAAACAAAGTTAAATACCTCTCCTTCTTGGCGTGGATAATCGTCAATTAGGAGGGCTACTTGCTCTATTGTGATATCACCCAAATCGATTTTCCCATCAACAACAAGGTCTGGAATCTCATCTCCTAACTCCTCGTCTAACTCCCTGATATCCTTATATGTCGCCTTGGTATCAAAAAACAAGGAAAACTCCCCCTGATATGTTTTATCAAAAAGCTCTAAGCTGATTACGCTCTCTTGCACCAAAACAGCCTTAACACTTCCACTTACATCTAAGTGATGATTCTTGCGGTCAAAATGCAGCTGTATCTTGCTTTGACAAGATTTTACCTCCGGAACCTTTAAAACTTCTGCTATATAAACTAAATCTTTAGGGCTGGCCGAGAGTTTATATTCTCTTTTGGCCGCACTCAAATCGTCAACAACTATGGGATAAGAAAAAAGTTTTTGCATAAATTGTTTCCTTATGCTATAAATTAACGTGAGAATTGTAACGATATTAACGTCAAGGGTTTTTGAATGTCAATAAACAAATTGTTTTTTACTTCACTCATGGCTCTATCGCTTTCAGGGTGCGCCAGTGAGTGGTTTGTGACCCATAATGGGAATATGCCGACAAATGAACGAATCTCTCAACTTAATGTCGGACAAAGCAAACAAGAAGTTATAAGCTTGCTTGGTTCCCCTTCTTCTGTGGTATCTTTGGATCAGAACACTTGGATTTATATGTCTTCTGACATAAAAAGAGTAGCTTTTTTTAAGCCTGAAGAAATCAGCCGTGATGTGCTGACAATCAAGTTCAATAAAGATGACAAAGTCCAAGACATTACTCGGCTTAAAAAAGAAAACGGACGTGAAATTATAGTCAGCCAAGATGAGACCCCTACCCTTGGACAACAACCAGGATTTTTTGAGAAATATTTTGGCGGGGTCGGTCAATATATGCCCTTTGGACCATCTAGAAGGACAGATATATAAACCTTTTTACTTAAAGCAAAAGCCCTGCGCATCACTGCGAAGGGCTTTTTTATTTCAACACTTAAATTACCTGTCGAATGTCCGGACATCGCTGCAGGGACATCCCTCATAAATTAAAAATGTGTTTATGATACTAAAAAAAGGTTTATGAGGATTGATTGCTTTAAGCTATTTCTGCAAATTGCAACGGAGTGTCTTGGATATACATCTTGTCGGTATCGACATTATGGATAACCAACAATGACTTACCCTCAACCTGAATCGGCATTACCCATAGTTCCGCTCCACTGGCAGCTCCAATAATCTGATAGCCATGACGGATACGTTCTTTCATTTTGACGAGGCAGGATACATCATCACCACACGCCAAGTGCATGGCAATTACTTGTTTTATCCGGCTCGGCATATTACAGTGCGTGATATAATCCAGCAGCAAGGCCGGCATTCTTTCCATAAACTCAAGATATTTTTCAATCTTTGAGGAACCATTTATCACACAACGCTTAACATTTGAAAAAACTTTTTTGTTCATAATAAAAAAAAAATTATAAGGTAAATAAATAAATTTTTCATTGTATGTACACCTCATTTGGACAAAAGTCAACAATTATTTTATTTTGTCTAGCAATTTTCTTCTTTAATTTGCTCTAATACTGATTATATCCAAAGCACAAAACTTAAACATTAAGTTATCTGAATGAGGGTAATAGTATGAAAAAACAAAATTTTTTATTATTTAGTGTAATTGTCTCCGCTGCGGTTTTAGGTAGCGATATATACGCTCAGGCTGCAAGCACTCAAAATGAAATAATGAGCGAACCAACCAATAATAGCGATTATCTCAAAAAGACTCGCAGCGCAACCCAAAGAGTGGCCGCAAGTAAAGTGCGTCGCAACAAAACTTTTTCTGATTTTGGGCAGAAGTACACCGATTTTAAGAACTATCTTAGCAACAAGTATAACATTGACTACTCAATTGATATTAGCTACATGGCTCAGCGCGGGGCTCCGGCTGGCAAAAAATCGGCTTTCCAGACTATCATTTCTCCTTCTCTCACTTGGCAGACTTTTCAAAACGAATATGGAACCGGAACGCTAAGCATGGCTTACAACATTGTTCGCTACGGCGGATCTTCGGCGGCGCGAATCGACAATAACATCGGGACACTCAGCGGTATCAACGACTACACCTCTAAATCGACCTCTTTTGATGAACTCCTTTACACCTATCAACTGGGCGGTAGATGGGATTGGCTGACCATTGGGCTCGGGCAATTTCCTTTCTATAATTTTGACGGCACCAACTATGATTCCAACCAGCAAGTTAACTTTGTCAACGAAGCTTTATCGCAAAATTTGACCTCGACCTACTCTACAGCCGGTGTGGGTACTTATCTCCAGATTGCGCCAAACAGCGAATGGACATTGGCTTTCGGCGGACAAGATGCCACCGACATTGAGGGCGAAAGCATCCGGCTTAATGACCTTAGTGAAGAACACTATGCCACTTTTGGCTCTATCACCTACTCCCCGACCATTAAAGGTTTGGGCGACGGCGAATATTCTTTGCTCGTCTATAATCAACCCTGGGTCAAAGACCAACCACAAACAACTAACGGCTGGTCTTTGAACCTTTCGCAAGACATTGGCGACAAGCTCTCTTTGTTTGCGCGGATTAACGGCGTGAGCGGCGATGTTTCCGATTTTAAGAACTCTTACGTTTTTGGCGGAGTATATAACGACCCGTTTGATCGCAATCCCTTAGATCAAATCGGCTTGGCGGCGGCCTACAACAAAATTAATAAAAAGGCCGTTGGCATCAATACTGCTCATGATTATGAAACCGTGCTAGAGGCCTACTGGGCTTGGGGTATCTCCAAATGGATGACGCTTACTCCTGATGTTCAATTCTACATCAATCCGGCGCTCAACACCAAATCTGATTATGCCAGTGTCTACACGCTCAGAGCGACGGTCTTCTTCTAAATTTCATCAATCTTCTGTTTAAGGCAAAATCTCTTCGGTTTTGCCTTATTTTTTGATTTATATGCCGATTTTTGCTTGCTTTTGTCTATTTTTTGTGTTAATGCTTAGCAAAATAATTAAGCATTATATTAACAATTAAATATTATTTATTATGAAAATGTGTGATTTAATCGTTGCTGCGGCAGTTTTTGTTGTGTTGCTCGGCGTGAATTTTGGTATGGGAGCATTATTAGATTATTTTGATGTGCCGATTTCGGCGTCGTTGATAATAATCATTATTGCTCTACAAGCTATGTTTTTGTATATGAACGTGCATAGCTACCGACTTTCGTCGGTACATCTGGTATCTAGTTTGGCATGGTGTGTGGTGCAGACGGGTGTGATTTTTGCGCTTACTGACTGGGAAAACTTCTCAATCATGCAATGGATTGTTAGTTTTTCGCCGGTGGTGTTATCTATAATCCCACCAATCTTCTACCGCAAATCGACTACCGACAACTGGGTGAAACCTTTGATGGCGGTGTATTTAGTGTACACCTTGGCTCTGGTTCATTATCTGCACGGAACCGGATTTTATCAGGTTTACACAACTTTGCAAATGCTGGTAACTTCCTTGGCTATCTTGGCTTTGCAGCCGAAAAAAGCCAGTAGTACTATTTAAAATTTTAACAGCGCCCTATCATCTCTGATACGGCGCTGTTCTTATATCTACTTTACTCTAATCTAAATCGGCAATCACTTGCAAGCTAATGATTTCATCTGGCTCGCTAACCGATCCATTGGGACCATTACCTCGCTTAATCTTATCAACAACTTCCATGCCGCTAGTAACTTCGCCCCATACCGTATACTGACCATCTAGCCACGGGCAATCGGCAAAGCAGATGAAAAACTGGCTATCGGCAGAATCTGGCATCATGGAACGAGCCATTGATACAGTACCACGTTTATGCGGATTGCGGTTAAATTCGGCCTTGAGCTTTTTGCCGCTGCCTCCCGTTCCGTTTCCATACGGACAACCGGTTTGTGCCATAAAGCCATCGATTACCCGATGAAACTTTAAGCCATTATAAAACTCTGCACGCGCCAACTCCTTAATACGGTTAACGTGTTCGGGCGCATCTTCGGGGTACATTTCAATCACAACATCGCCGTCTTTGAGTTTCAACAACAAAGCATTCTCAGCATCTTTTACTTGATATGAATGTTTGATTTTTTTGGCTCTGGTGGCACTAACACCGATTTTTTTGGTTCCACCTGAGTTGAGTTTTTTTGTTCCCGAATCTGTTAATCTTTTAGTCGAACTCTCTTTTAATAATTTGGGTTCTTTCTTGGTTTTGCATTCTTTGGCCATTTAGGCACCTCCTGTCATTTTATACTATTCTTTTATTCTAATATAGTGACAGTTTTTTATAATTGCAAATCGCAAATATACTTATTTATCGCACGTTCGGCATCATCTTTTGTTACAGCTATTCCATCGGCATTAAAAATATTAAAAAAGCTCACATCGCTCACGCCGATATGCTTCATAGATTTACGAATGCTTGCCTCAAAGCCTAAAGCCGGCATAATCTCGTCTTCGCTTTCATTCCATGAGGAAATGACCACTACCCGCTTATTCTTTAGTATGGGTTGCTCGTTGACATCAATTGTTAGACCCACCTGGACTATGTGTTCGAGCCAACTCTTAAACGAAGCCGGAGCATCATACATATATCCGGCCAAGTCAAACAGCCACAAGTCACAATCGCGCAGAGCCTGCATATTGGGGTGCAACAAAATTTGGTTTTGTTTAACACTTCTTTCTCGGGGCGGAATCATGGCGGCATTATACCACTCGGCAGTGATATAACTTGGCGGATTTTTAGCCAAGTCTAAATAGCTGACCTCCAACTGTCCGAATCTTTCCTGAAATTTGCGGATAAAATACTGTCCGGTTTGGCGTGTATAAGAATCTTGCGTGTCTTTAATGCTAGTATCTATCTGAAAAATTTTGTGTCCCATGTCATATCTCCTGTTTGGTGCAGAAGATATATGCTCAATTTTGGCTTAATCAAGCTGACCTAGCACATAATCAACGCGTTCTATCGGGCCTAGACCTTTGGGATAGTGCTTATCTATCTCTTTTAAACGACGCGATAAACCGACTAAATTTGCAATCTGAATCGCCAATCCGGGGCGTGCATTTAGTTCCAACATCATGGGGCCGCGCTCTTTATCTAACACAATATCCGCGCCTAAATACCCCAGTCCGGTCATTTCATAGGCCTTAGAAGCAATTTCCAAGTGTTCACGCCAGAGCGGTACCTTTAAGCTCAGCAAATTCACTCCGGTGTCGGGGTGTTTTTCTATCGGCAAATTGTTCATCACCGCATGGAGTGTGTGTCCAGTATGAATATCCAACCCTACTCCAACCGCACCTTGGTGCAAATTGGCGCGTCCGCCGGAAGCTTTGGTTGCTAATCGCATCATCGACATAGCCGGATAACCTTTATAGACAATGACCCTAACATCGGGAATGCCCTGAAAACTATAATTTTGGAAAATATTGCTAAAATGCACCAATTCCTCAATCACGGCCACATCATACTGTCCACCCAAGCTATAAAGTCCGCTCAAAATATTGGATATATACTGGTATAGCTCTTTATAGGTTAGGGTCTTACCTGAGGCTGTAGTAAAGCAATTTTCACTATAGCTTTTGACTACCAAAACCCCTCGTCCGCCACTGCCGTGCGCCGGTTTAATCACAAATTCTTTATAATCTTTTACAATGTTTAGAATATCTTTAACTTGGTGCTGGTGCTCTATCACACCTATCAGCCCAGGAGTGTTAATCCCATGCTGGTTGGCCAAGATTTTGGTTTGGACCTTGTCGTCGACCAATGGATATAGCTTGCGGTTGTTTAATTTGCTAATCACCTTAAAATTGCGGGCGTTCATCCCCATTACTCCGGCGGCGCGGAGCTCTCGGGGCGAAACAAATGAACTAAACCACTTTCCAAACATTATTTCTTTTCCTTAACCAAGGGAACAAAACGGCGCAATTCGGTTAAACGATAGCCGGTATAGGTACCAAGCAACATAACCAGCAGCAGTATCACCAAGTTGATTTCGTTAAAGGCATACAAAATATGGCGGATACTCTCGTTGTTGATGACAAAGTAGGTCAAAACGGCCACAATCAAACTGTAAATAATCTGCTTGATGGCGGCAGAGGCACCGTCTTCTTCCCAGATGATGGAGGCACGTTCAATAATCCAGGCCATGATGATTATCGGGAAGAACACTGCCGACAAAGCTACTTTCAAATCCAGTTGATATCCAACTACAGTCAATATCTGCATAATCAAGATTACAAAAATCACCACGGCGGAAATTCTTGGTACCAACAACAAGTTCAGTCTGGAGAGCCATGCACGTATCAACATACCTATCGTTAACATTAAGGCAAAGCATGCCAACCCGGCCCAAAGTCCGGTTTGGACTAACGAAATAGATATCAACATCGGGGTGAAAGTGCCCATGGTTGACAAACCAACCACGTTTCTTAAGACAACTACCATCAGAATGGCCAAGGGGAAGATAGATAGCCACTTGAGGGTATTTTGCTCAGAGAGCGGTAAGCTGTAGATGGAATAGTCGAACCAAGATTTTTGGTCAGCAAGCTCTGCTCTTTTGCCAGCCAGTTTATAAGAACTGCTAACTGATTTTAAGACCGAGAACTTGACTGAAGAATCTTCTCCGCCTTCAACATCGAGCAAAGAATCTCCTCCACGTTGGAAAATAACAAAATCGCTTGGGAGACCTTGCTTGCCATTTTTTAGATTATATATCTTCCATTTGCCTGATGTATAGGCTTCAAGCATCAAGTCTGGGCTTAAGGCAGTCTTATTCTCTTTAAGCCTAATACCATAGGCTAGTCTGGTCGGAACTCCTTTTAAGGCCAAAATTGTTCTAACTGCTTCTGCCACGGTTTTGGGTGTTTTTTTCATCGGTAAGAACGAAACCACCGTTGGATCTGGCGGGGTTTGACGGAATGTCTTAATCACTTTTTCGGGCCAGTCGCCGGTTTGTTTGCCGGCAGCTTCCAAAATTTCTTTGGCGACTGCCATTCTTTGGTCATCCAAAACCGGAATTTCGGGAGTTTGCGGTGCTTGAGAGCGAATCCGCCCTTTGGTATCAATATTATCAAACATCAGTACTCGATAATAAATATTTTGTAAGCCTTCTTTGGCTCCAGAGGTTAGTTGCAGTTTTTTAGGTGTACCTTGCAAATATTTAACCTTATATCCTTCGGAAACCACATCTTCACTAAATATCTTAAACTCGCGGTTATCTGTTGGAACAGAAAGCTGAACTTTTATCGGTTCGCCGGTTGCCTCAAATGCGATATGGGCCTCAATGGTCCAGATATTGGAAACCTGTTTGGGTTTGAGACTAAACCCCCAGACCGTGACTTTATAATATGCACTCCAAGCGGCAAAAATTACGGCAAAAAACAGCAGTATAGTTAAAATGGTGCGAACAGATAAAAGTTTTTTTAGCATATTTATTCTCGAAAATTAGTGCAAAGTGTTAGAAATTGCGGGATCTACAATGGCGCGACCAGATATGATGTTACGGCCAATCAAGGCTTGATACTCAAATTTTTCTCTATCCGCCAAAGAAAATTCGGCATTGATAATTTCATTGCCAAACTTAACATCCATATTTACAACCACGCGCTTTTCGTGTTTGTTGATGCGCTTAATGCTGGTGGTGCGAACAACTTTTTTCTCGAAACGGTGGATTTCCCCATTTTCTTCATTAACCAAAACAAAGGAGACCCATTTTTCTCCATCTCTTTCAAAACGATGGAACTCTGAGACATCAAGTGCAGAACCGGCTGCACCGGTATCAATACGAGCTTGGAAAGGTGTTTTCATCGGCAAAAAGTATATCGGTTCGACTCCGCCAATTACTCCTAAGGTATGCTGTGGTTTGGTTTTGACCTCAACTGCAGGGACAATCTTGGGGCGGACTTGCTGGGTGCTACAACCGCAAAGAATGGCAACAAGACTTAAGCAGATTAATTTGGCAAGATTTTTCATATCAATTCCCATCGGATTATTATAATTTTACTCTATTGGTTGGGTTTACTATATTTTCCGTTTTAAAGCAAAGCTATTTTGCAGTTTATCCTCGCCATTAATTTTTACTTAAAAAAACTCCCCGCTGTGGCAGGGAGTTTATTTTTTTTATGATTTTAAGAGTGGCCGACCACGTTTAAGTGCTCGTTTCCTTATCTTGCGGCGCAATATGTGGTCTTTATCAAACCTTTCGCCAAGAATTGCAAACAACATCGGCACAAATAACGTAGCCACAAAGGTAGAGGCTATCATACCACCGACCATACCGGTACCAATAGCATGACGGCTAGCAGCCCCTGCCCCGCTACTGATAACCAGAGGCAAAACACCAAATGTAAAGGCCAGTGAAGTCATTACGATTGGGCGGAAACGCAATCTGGCTGCAGAAACGGCCGCGTCGTAATAACTCTTGCCGGCTTCAACCTCCATAACCGCAAATTCAACAATCAAAATTGCGTTTTTGGCAGCCAAACCTATCAAGGTGACTAGTCCGACTTGGAAATACAGGTCATTTTCCAATCCCCTCATCCAAGTTGCAAGCAAGGCACCTAATACGGCAAACGGAACTGACATAATCACCACAAAAGGTAATGACCATTTCTCATACTGAGCAGCTAAAATCAGGAATATCATGATAATACCAAAGGCAAATGCCTGAGTTGAGGCGCCTCCGGTTTGCTTTTCCTGATAGGCTGAGCCAACCCATGACAAATCGTAGTCCGACCCCAATACCTGGTTGGCAACTTCTTCCATGGCTGCAATGGCTTGGCCAGAGCTGTATCCGGGAGCCGGATCGCCGGTGATTTTGGCGGCAGGAAAGATGTTGAAACGATTTATCAACTCAGGTCCGGTTATCCGCTTAACATTAATCAGCGTAGAAAGCGGTATCAACTTGCCATCGTTTGACTTGGCATACACATAACGCAAGTCATCAGGGCTGCGACGGAACTTGTCCTCAGACTGAACCGTGACCCTAAAGTTGCGCCCTTTGTAGGTAAAGTCATTTACATACAAACTACCAAATGTAGCCTGCATTACCGAGTATATCTGATTAATCGGCACATTTAGTGCTTTGGCTTTTTCTCTATCCAATTCAATATTATACTGCGGTGTACTAACCGAAAATGTGGTTCTAACGTTTGATAGTGCCGGATTTTGAGAAGCGGCATTAATCAACTCATTTACCTTATCCATCAGTTCCTGAGAACTATGGCCAGCCTTGTTTTGGACATAGCCTTCAAAACCTCCGGTCATGCTCAAGCCCATAATTGGCGGCATACTAAACGAATAGGCTATCCCTTCTGGCTGGCTCATACCAATTCCGGTCAATTTCTTGGCTATTACATCGGCTGTTTGTGACGGAAGTTGGCGATTATTCCAATCATCTAGCACAATAAAGCTAATGCCGGAATAGGTATTTTGACTTGATGACAAAATGTCATATCCTGAAATCGTGATAATATCTTTAATTTCCGGATTTGCCTTAGCTAGACCAGACACCTTATCCGTGAACTTTAAGGTACGTTGTAAAGACGAAGCCGGCGGCATGCTATAAGCCATCAGAAGACTGCCTTGGTCTTCCATAGGCACTAAACCTCCCGGGATAACCCTAAACAACAGCACAATGCATACTATTATGCCACCAAAGCCTAGCATGGTTGTTTTGCGATTATTTAAGCAAAACTTAACACCGCTTATGTACCAATCGGTCAGTTTTTCAAAACCTTTATTAAACCACAAGAAAAATCCTGATGGTTCTTTGTGGCTATGCTCTTTTTTAATGAGTAATGCGCACAAGGCTGGTGTCAGCGACAAGGCCACAAAAGCCGATATCAATACCGAAACTGCAATTGTAACCGCAAATTGGCGATACATCACACCGGTCATACCTCCTAAAAAGGCAATCGGCAAAAATACTGATGACAGCACCAATGCCACCGCAACAACCGGACCTGATACTTCTCTCATGGCCTTGAAGGCGGCTTCTTTGGGGGTGAGATGTTCTTCACTCATTAGACGCTCAACATTTTCAAGCACGATAATGGCATCATCTACCACTATACCGATAGCTAATATCAAGCCAAACAAAGTCAACAGGTTGATTGAAAAACCTAGCAGGTACATACCGGCAAAAGCACCAATAATGGACACCGGAACTGCTAAAATCGGTATTAAAGTAGCCCGCCATTTTTGTAAAAAGAAGTACACTACCAAGATAACCAACACCACCGCTTCAAAAAACGTGTGTATTACTTCTTCAATAGAAATACTTACAAACAGCGTGGTATCATAAGGTATGGCATATCTGATACCATCGGGAAACTTTTTAGCCAACTCGGCCATTTTGGCTTTGACGGCATTAGAGGTTTCGATAGCATTGGCACCTGATTGCAAATAGATTGCAAAAGCTACGGCTGGTGTGTTATTGCGTTGAGATGACACACTATAATCTTGTGCGCCAAGCTCAATACGGGCAACATCTTTTAGTCTTAAGGTTGCTCCTGAAGAATCGCTTTTTAAGATGATATTGCCGAATTCTTCTTCATTAACCAAACGCCCCTTAGTATTAACACTATATGTATAGGGCAAATATTCGCCTATCGGTTCTTGGCCAAAACGTCCGGCAGCAAATTGCGAATTTTGCTCTTGAATGGCAGAAACCACATCTTGCGGAGTTAGATTATAATCTGATAGCTTATCTGGACTAATCCAAATCCGCATCGAATAATCTTGTGAAGCAAACAGCGATGCACTACCTACTCCTGGAATACGTTTTATCTCATCTAGCACATTTAACAAAGCGTAGTTGCTTACATAAACAGTATCATACTGTTTATTATCAGACTGCATGGTGACAATTTGCAAAATCGAATTGGATTTCTGCTCAACCGTTACACCTTGTTTGGTGACCTCCGAGGGGAGTTTGGCCATAGCAATCTGGACTTTGTTATTGACATCGATTGTGGCCTGATCGGGGTCTGTTCCAATCTCAAAGACTACACTAATTGTCAGATATCCGCTCGAGGTCGCAGTTGAATACATATATATCATATTATTAACCCCGTTGAGTTCTTGCTCAATTGGGGCGGCAACAGTATCAGCTAAAACCTCGGCTGTGGCACCTGGGTAAGTTGCACTAATCTGAATCTCTGGTGGCACGATATTTGGGTATTGTTCAACCGGCAGAACCTTAATCGAAACTAAACCGGCCAGAACAATCACCAACGAAACAACCGTGGCAAATATCGGGCGTTTAATAAAAAACTCTGAAAACATTTGAGCTTTTCCCTCTATTGTTCGTTTTTAGGACTATTATCTTCAGTTTGAGGTTCAAGTTGAGCTTTAACGCTCATACCGGGACGAATTTTCATCAGACCCGTAGTAACTACTATATCTCCTGGGCTGAGGCCTTCATCAATAATCCATGAACCATCAGGTGCAACCAGTCCGGTTTGGACACTTACTGATTCAACTTTGCCTTCAGCATTAATCCGATATACATATGAACCTGCCCCACTTTGCATTACGGCTTCTTGCGGAACTAAAAGTGCATTAATCCGAGTTAAACCTTCCATCGCCAAACGCAAAAATTGTCCCGGGCGCAGTCTTTGCTCCGGATTTTCAAACACCGCGCGCAGCTTGATTGTGCCGGTGCTCTCATCAATTGAAGGATTGATAAAATTAATTTTACCTTCCTTATTATATGTACTTCCATCGCTAAACTTTACCAAAGCAAAAATTTCGCTCTTGTTATATGGATTTCTTATTAAGCCGCGTTCGACCATATTACTCAAGCTCAAAATCTCATTTTCAGAAGCGGAAAAAATTACATATATTGGATCTAATTGTGTGATGGTAGTTAGCATACCATTGGCACTTATCAAACTACCTTCCGATTGCGTTTCCATGCTGGTGATACCACTAATCGGAGCTTTAACCTTGGTATAATCCAGATTAAGCTTGGCGGCATTTACTTCAGCTTTGGCCTGCATGTATGATGCCTTATAAGAATCGAGAGCGGCTCTGGCATCGTCTAAAGCTTTTTCGCTGACAATACGGTCTTTGGCCAATTTTTCTTTACGAGCCCAATCAATCTCGGCATTTTTCAAATTGGCCTCAACTTGTGCCATATTGGCCTCTGCCCTATCTAAGGCAACTTGATATTGGTCTGGGTCTATCTCAAACAAAATATCTCCTTCTTTAACTGCCGAGCCTTCGACATAATTTCTCTTGAGCAAAATTCCGCCAACCCGAGCTCTAACCTCAGTTTCTTTGGAACCTTGAGCGCGAGCTGAAAACTCAAAGCTCAGTGGCACATTTTGTGGTTCAAGCCGAACCGCACCTACCACCGGAATTTGCGGCTCCATATTATTTTGTCCGCTATTTTCTTTACATGCCGGGAGCATTAGAAGCACCGCAGCAAACGCATATATTTTTTGTTTGAGCAACATTTTCTATCCTCTTTGATAAAATTTAACTAAAAAATAAACTACTATAAGAATTTTAAAATACAATCCTAACCGATCATTGTGGATATTTCGGTTTGTATTTGGTGTAGAGTTTTTTTACTTTGGTTTTATTGAAATCTTCGGCTTTGCGACTAGCTTTTATGAAGCTGATGCAAATTAGCACCTTAATTTTCTTTCGTAACATATAACAAATTAGGAGATTTATTATGACACAAGGAGTTCGTTATCCGACTTTTGCATTTATCACAGGTGGTGCCGGACAGGCTGATGATGGTATTCCACCGCAACCATTTGAAACCTTTTGCTATGATTCTGCTTTGCTTCAAGCAAAAATCGAAAACTTTAATATCGTTCCCTACACTTCTGTTTTGCCTAAAGAATTGTTTGGCAACATTGTCCCGCTCAATGACAAAATCGTTAGTCAATTCAAGCATGGTGCCGTACTTGAAGTGATTATGGCCGCACATGGGGCTAGTCGTGATGAACACAAGGCAATTGCTACCGGACTAGGTGTTTGCTGGGGTAAGGATAAAAAAGGCGAACTCATCGGTGGTTGGGCTGCTGAATATGTCGAATTTT
This sequence comes from uncultured Alphaproteobacteria bacterium, assembly GCA_944391475.1. Classification (GTDB taxonomy): domain Bacteria; phylum Pseudomonadota; class Alphaproteobacteria; order RF32; family CAG-239; genus MGBC133411. The sequence continues at coordinate 51,336 of CALXTR010000002.1, forward strand.
TTGATACCCAAATTGACGATGAAATTGCTAAAGGACATGCCGAAATGTGGCTCAAAAAATCACTCAATCACGAACTCTCTATTCGTGGGGTGGAGCAACACTCTGAGTTCCAAATGTGGCATAACTATGTCAACATCACTCAGCAATTTGGCTTTAGCTTAACCGCTATGGGTTTCTTGAACTTTGAACACGCTGAACCGGCTAAAGCTTAATCATTAATCTCCGCCATTGCGACTGCGCAGCTCCCTGCCCAACTCTCGCAATGGCGTTTTTTATACAGGAAAAAATTATGGCAGACAGAAAAATTAAAACTACTGCGGCCGCTCAATCTGAAACGCCTTCTAACAAAACTGGTTTGGGGGTTTTAGCTTTGGCCGGTATTGTGGTCAGCTCCATGATTGGCGGCGGCATATACAGTCTACCGCAAAATATGGCAGCCGGTGCTTCGGCCGGAGCGGTACTCTTGGCCTGGGTGATTACCGGTATTGGTATTTATTTTATTGCCAATACTTTCAGCATTCTCTCCATGGCTAAACCCAATCTCCACACTGGTATTTATTCATACAGCGAAGCCGGATTTGGAAAATATGCCGGTTTTACCATCGGTTGGTCTTACTGGTTATGCCAAGTGTGCGGAAACGTCGGTTATGCCGTCATTACCATGGATGCGCTTAACTACTTCTTCCCACCATATTTTGCCGGTGGTAACAATTTGGCTTCCATTATCGGTGGATCGCTGATTATTTGGTTATTCAACTTCTTGGTCTTGAAAGGAATTCAACAAGCCAGTATCGTGAACTTAATCGGTACAATCATCAAAATCACTCCGCTGATTTTATTCATTATCGTGTTGGCAGTGGTCTTTCATGCTTCTAAGTTTGATTTTGACTTCTGGGGTGAATCAATCGCCGCTCAGGCCAAAATCGGCAATCTTTCAACCCAAATCAAAAGCACTATGCTCGTTACCCTTTGGGCTTTTATCGGTATTGAAAGTGCCGTGGTTCTTTCCAGCAAGGCTAAAGGTCCCGACACCGTCAGTAAAGCCACCATACTTGGTTTTATCGGCTGTTTAATCATCTATATCCTACTTTCACTCCTGCCATTTGGCTATATGTCTCAAGAACAACTTGCGCAGGTAGCTAACCCTTCAACAGCCGGTATCTTAGAACCGATTTTGGGCAAATGGGGGGCTTGGATTATGAACATTGGCTTAGTGGTATCGGTTTTGACCAGTTGGCTCGCCTGGACAATGGTAACTGCCGAACTTCCGTTTGCTGCGGCTAAGGCCGGAACCTTCCCTAAGGCCTTTACCAAAGAAAACCAAGCCGGTTCTCCTTGCGTTTCACTCTGGATTACCAGTTTGATGATGCAGCTATTTATGTTCTTGGTATATTTTTCTAACAATGCCTGGAACACCATGCTCAGCATTACCGGAGTGATGGTACTTCCGGCCTACTTGGCTTCTTGTGCTTATCTTTGGAAAATTTGTGAAGACCATGAATATCCTACTCAATTTCCAATCAAGCGCTCAACCGCTCTTATATGCGGTATGCTTGGAGCATTCTATGCCTTGTGGCTCATCTATGCCGCCGGCTTAAACTATCTAATGATGGCTGCTGTCATTATTGCTCTTGGCATTCCGGTCTTTATTTGGGCGCGCAAGCAAAATGACCCCAAGCAACCAGCGTTTAGCAGAACGGAAAGTATTTTTGCCGGACTGTTAATCATCATTGCGCTCTGGGCGATTTATGCTTTCAGCCACGGAATTATTAATCTTTAATCTCGTCCTATTCTAATGAAAAAAACACGTTCTTATCAAAAGAACGTGTTTTTTTTGAGCTCGACTTTAATAAAGACCATCTAATCTCAATCTGACCCGATGGTGATATTTTTCTGCCATGTACTGCATGTACTTGGTTTGCCACCACAACCGACTAAAAATAATCCCGAGCTGATGCCCTTGGATAAAATAGCGGTATTTTTGCTCCAGATACATTCCGGCTTGCTCCATAGCCGTTTTTTTGTTAACCGGCATTTCATCACGATGTTGCCAATAGTAACGGTTGAAGACATAGGCCAAAAGGTGATACATCATGTGCCGACGTCCGGGAACTTCGTCATCTCCCAACCTACACTCATCATCAAAGCCACAGCTAACAATATCAAACCAGAAATTGCTTAATCCGGCCTTTTTTGACATCTCTTCCAAAATGAGGCTAAATGGTCCGGGGGTGACAAAGATTATACCCGAACTTAAAAGCTCATGTTGGTTTTTCCAAGTCAAAAATTGCGGAAATTCTGCCAAAGAGGCAAAGCTTGCGTCTTCTTTGGCAAGCTTACACTTACGTTGGAAAAATTCAAAAAATAAATCTCCATTACCGTGAGCAGAAGCGCTAACATTCCGGTCTTCTTGCAAAAAAAGCACATGCGGTTCAATTTGGTGGTGCTCCTTAATGGTGTCAAATGTTCGCATTGCTTCAAAACAAGTATGCGGATTGTTGCCGACTACAACTAATAAAGCGGCTTTTTTGAATTGGGGCTCAATCAAATTTTGAGATGCACTTTCCATACAATCTGATTTATGGCAAAGATTACTATACAGATACTCTATGCCTTGCTTTATATACATATCCATAAGCTAAATAATTTAAATTAATACTTTTTTTTCGGCTTATGAATATAGGTATTTTTTTCTAAATTGCAAGCAAATTTTATCCCAGCAAATTGCCGCCAATGGCTAGGCCTGAGGCCGGAATGTCTATCAACTCTATATTAACGCTAGAGATGTCCAATCCTTCCAAGCGGTCATACAAAAACTCCGTCAAAATCTTGCTCAAACCGCGTTTGTCACCAAAGCCGATTGATTTCATCTCTACTAAAGCACCATATGTTTTTGTACTTCCGCCAAATGACATAGCCGAATTGTAGTCATAGCTTGCTACCACATAGCTTATCGGTTTATGGAGCTCTTGTGCCACGAGATTGGCGGCATCTTCTACAAATTGCTCAGGGTTATTATCTTTCAACTTAGCATTGGTATGAACAATCAAAAACGGCATTTTCTTCTCCTATACTTCTATTACAAAATACTCACAATTCTTAAAATAGCGCTTAACATCAAACAGATGATAGTAATAATACTGCATCACCATTGCATGACACGCTACTCCGGCACGCTCATGGTGGCAATCTTGTTTGATGAACTCAATGGCTTTAACAAACCGCTCTAAAGACTGCTTACGACTTTCTTGTCCGGCAATTGAGGCATCAAAGGTCTCTTTAATTGTCACCTCAAAGGGTGCGAAAATCTCATCACCGAATTTTTCAACCGCATCTTCTTCATACATCCCTTCGGCTTTGCCCATATCAACTTCGTGCAAGCCTTCCACTATCTTAATGTTAGCACCATTGGAAGATGCAACATACTCAGCGGTTTCTTTAGCTCGCGAGAGCGGACTGGCGTATATTACCGGCAGTTTGGCCGTGGCCAACTCCTTACTCAGTCTTTCGGCTTCCATACGTCCGACCTCGTTTAAGCCATACAAGTCCACATTGCCTTGGATAAGTCCGGTAACATTAGCTTCGGTCTGACCATGGCGAAAAATATATAACAGCATTTTTTACCTCCACTTTATTTATAATCTCAATTTCTTAAAATTCTATCAACTCACGCACAAAAAAACAGGAAGCTTACGCCTCCTGTTATCTTTTGTGTTTTTGTTTAATCAAAGGCGGTTGGCATTCGCACTACCAAATCACCCTTTTCTGACCTTATCACGCTATGACCGGTCAAAATCTTCTTGGCTCCACTTTGTATGGGATATTTGAACGGATAATCAGCAATACTCTGCACAAACTCGCCAGTAAAAATATTAAAATAGCTTACTGTAGTGAGCTTGTGGCGCTTAGCCCAGATTTCCCAACCGATAAACCAATTGTGATAATCAATATCACGTCCAAAAATTCGCGAACACAAAATATAGCCAAACTCTGCTTTGCCCATCACCTGTTCTGCATATACACGCATAGCATTACGACTGAACATCCAGCGCGGAATCAACATACCATACCCCTCAAAGTCGTTAATCAGCTTGAATTTTATATCGGCAATTTCACAATTAACCGGAATATCTTCTTTTTCATACTCACCAAATACTTCTTCGGGAACAGTATAATACAACAGCCTAGCATCAAGTTTATGGTGCGGAATGGCCACAAAATGCATAAATCGACGCTTTTTGTCATCGGGACGGTAGCACTGAGTTATCCAGACCGCATATTCCTTACCATGCTCAAACACTATACCTTCATAGTGATGATAATCCTTTTTGCACAAAACTTTTCGAAACAGCGGAGTGTCAACCAATGCATATTGGCTTTTTTGGACATACATCATGGCCTCTCGAGCCGAAAGATTAATAAACTCGTTATTCATAACAATAATTTTTAAATTAATAAATAATCTTAATAACCTATTTGCCGAAAATATTACGATATTTTTTTAATTTGTCAACCTTCGCATTTCCGCAAACCGATTTTTATTTGTCTTTAGCTATAAAAAGAATGGGGCGATAAATTAATCGCCCCTATCTATATTACAGCAACGGCGTCCCGTTGCGCTGACAGAAAACTTGTTACTCTATCTCGCTAACCTCGTCTTCGGCAATGTTATCTTCATTGTCGCTGACGCTGTCTCCCAAGACTTCGCTTCCGGTTTCTTCCTCAAGTTCTTCATCGTCGCCCTCATCAGCATCAAGCCAGGTGACCGAAACCACCTTCTCGTCTTCTGCCGTGCGGAAGAGAATTACACCTTGAGTCTTGCGGCCGGCAATACGAATATCCTTAACCGGCATTCGTATCAGCTTGCCGCTGTCGGTAATCATCATAATCTGGTTGTCATCTGCAATCGGGAAGGAGCTGACCACCTCTTTGTTACGAGCCGACATTTCCATATTGGCAATACCCTGCCCGCCGCGTCCGGTGACACGATACTCGTAAGAAGATGATCTTTTACCGTAACCTGTTGAGGTAACACTCAGAATAAACTGTTCTTTTTCAGCCATTGCCTGATATTTTTCCGGACTGAGGACACTCATCTCAATACCGGCTTCTTGCGGGGTGAGCGGAGCATCTTCACTACCGCGCTCGCTTTCGGCACGCTTGAGGGCTGAAGAAATACGCAGATACTCGTCGCGCTCCTCAGAAGTGGCATCGCTATGATTTAGGACTGACATAGAAATGACTTCATCGCCATCGGCCAATTTGATACCTCTAACACCAGTAGAGTTGCGGCCGACAAACATTCTGACCTCTGTGACCGGGAAGCGGATGCACTTACCACTACGAGCAGCCAGCATAATGTCGTTATCTTCATGGCAGATACGAACATTTATCAGTTTGTCACCCTCGTCTAACTTCATGGCAATCTTACCATTGGACTGAACATTAACAAAGTCCATCAGCGAGTTGCGGCGAACATTACCCTGCGAGGTGGCAAACATGATGGACATTCCTTCGCATTCGGCCTCGTTTTCGGGCAATTTCATAATCGTGGTAATATTTTCACCATCGGCTAAAGGCAACAGGTTTACAAAAGGTTTACCCTTAGATGTAGGCGAGCCCAGCGGCAGTTTATAAACCTTCATCTTATAAACCAGACCTTTGGAAGAGAAGAACAAGACCGGTGTATGGGTGTTGGCCACAAACAGACGAGTCACAAAATCTTCTTCTTTGGTCGACATACCGGATTTGCCTTTTCCGCCACGCTTTTGCGCCTTGTAGGCATTGAGCGGAACGCGTTTAATGTATCCGGCTTCGGTTACCGTTACCACCATTTCTTCGCGCTGGATGAGCGATTCAATGTCGGTATCATATTCAATATCTTCAATTTTGGTACGGCGCGGAGTTGCATATTCATCTTTAATGGCAACAAATTCGTCGCGCATGATGGAATATAATTTCTCGCGGCTGCTCAAAATTGAAAGACATTCTTTAATTTCATCGCCTAAGGTTCTCAATTCATCGTGAATTTTATCGCGTTCCAAACCGGTCAAGCGTTGTAATTTCAAATCCAAAATTGCTTTGGCCTGAGCCTCAGACAAATGATAAAATCCGTTTTCAACCTTACGGTCGGGCTCATCAATCAAAATGACCAAAGGCTCAACATCTCCGGCCGGCCATGCTTTGGCTAACAAGGCATCTTTAGCATCTTGCGGAGTGGGCGATGTTCTAATCAGCTCAATCACGGGGTCTAAGTTTTCAACTGCTATCGCCAAACCAACCAAAGTGTGAGCACGATTGCGGGCTTGGTTGAGTTCATAAATAGTGCGGCGGCGAATGACCTCCTCGCGGAACTCAATGAACGCGCTAATGATGTCTTTGAGGTTCAACATCACCGGACGTCCGTTGTGAATGGCCAAAACATTCATACCAAAGCTGGTTTGCAAGGGTGTATATTTATAAAGTTGGTTTAAGACCACATCGGCTTGGAAGTCGCGTTTAAGCTCAATCACAACCCGAACGCCATGGCGGTCAGATTCATCGCGAATCTCAGAGATACCGTCGATTTTCTTTTCTTTGACCAGCTCGGCAATACGAGTAATCATGGCGGCTTTGTTGACCTGATAAGGAATTTCGTGGACAATGATGGCCTCTTTGTCTTTGCGAATCTCCTCAATGGTGCATTTAGCACGCATCATAACCGAGCCGCGGCCGGTATAATAAGCCGATTTGGCACCGCTGTAACCCAAAATCAGGCCTCCGGTCGGGAAATCGGGTCCGGGGATAATCTTAATAAGGTCATCAATCGTGATATCGGGATTATCAATATACGCACAGCAAGCATCTAAGACTTCGCCCAGATTGTGCGGCGGAATATTGGTAGCCATACCTACGGCAATACCATTGGCGCCGTTCACCAACAAATTGGGGTAACGAGCCGGCAAAACCACCGGTTCTTGCAGGGTTTCATCGTAGTTGGGCATAAAGTCCACGGTGTCTTTGTCAATATCTTCTATCAACGCATGGGCAACTTTTTCAAGGCGAGCCTCGGTATAACGCATGGCGGCGGCACCGTCACCATCCATGGAGCCAAAGTTACCCTGCCCGTCGACCAACGGCAAGCGCATAGAAAAGTCTTGCGCCATACGGACCATGGTTTCATATACGGCAATATCACCATGAGGGTGATATTTACCTAAAACCTCACCCACGATACGGGCAGATTTACGATACGGGCGGTTGTAGTCATAACCATTTTCATACATAGTATAAATAATGCGGCGATGAACCGGTTTGAGACCGTCGCGAATATCGGGCAAGGCACGAGCCACAATCACGCTCATGGCATAGTCCAGATACGAACGGCGCATTTCCTCCGAAATTTCAATCGGGGCAATGCTGTTATCGGTAGCAACCACATTATCTATGATTTCATTTTCTTCTGACATAATCTTCCTTTACATAGACTTTAAACTGTAGGGATATTAGCAAAAAGTGCCTCAACAAACCAGTTTTTTCTCAAAGTTATGCCCATTTTTTACCTAAATTTACTTTTCTTTCGTGCAAATTATGCTTGCAATTTTGGTTAGATTGATTAAGCTTTAACTGCACTCGGGTGAGCTGGGTGCGGAGTGTCACAACTCCTCATATGAAAGTATAGCTCCTTTAATGGGGAGCGACCGGAATAAGTGTGCCTTGCGCATAACGAAGAAGGTCGACTGACATATGCAGTTGTGAACTCCCCGCCTTAGGAACGCTAGGGCGGTTTCTTTTAACCGGAAACCTAAAGGGAGTTTAGAACCATGGGACATCATCGCAACCGCATTAAAGCTTGGCAGGAATGTCGCAAAGAAATTGGCGAACAAATCCGCAATATGCGCTTAGAGTTAGATTTATCGCCCGAAACCGCCGCCGAAATACTGCATACCGGCACCAATCATTTGCTTTACTTAGAAGATGGATATCTAAAAAATATGCAAATCTCCACCCTTCACGCACTGGCTTATAAGTACCATTACAAGCTCAAGATAAGCTTTGAGAGAAAAAACTAGAAAAACAAAAATAGTCATCCCTCGTTTTTCAGAGAAAAACGTCCAGGGATCTACCGATTAAAGCGACTAACTCGAAGACCCCTTGACGACTACTAAAGTAGTCGAGGGGTGACAGTTGTGGTGTGACGACACTCTCATAGTTGAGGGTGACAGTTAAAAACAAACAAAAAAACTCCCGTTTAGCACGGGAGTTTTTAAGATTGATTCTATCTTTTCCTTAGAACGGAATATCATCGTCTAAGTCTGCGGCCGGAGCAGCTGAGGGAGTGCTATCCCAACCCGAACTGCTACCGGAGAAAACATCATTGCCACCAGCCGGAGCTCCATCTCCACGGCCATCTAACAACACCAAATTGCCGTTGAAGTTTTGCAAAACAACTTCGGTGGTATATCTTTCTTGACCGTTGTTGTCTTCCCATTTGCGGGTTTGGAGCTGGCCTTCCAAATATACCTTGGAGCCTTTGCGCAGATATCTTTCTGCAATATCAGCTAACTGCGGATTAAAAATTACAACCCGATGCCATTCGGTGCGCTCTTTGCGATCGCCTGAGAGTTTGTCTTTCCAAGTATCTGTGGTGGCGACGTTCAAATTGACAATCTTTGAGCCGCCAGTGGTGTTGCTGACTTTCGGATCTGCACCCAAATTGCCAACCAAAATTACCTTATTAATGCTACCAGCCATTATATTCACCTTACTATATTATTAAATCTGGCGGTTAGTATAAACACAATCTTTTTATATGAAAACAAAAATCATTCGACCTGTGCATATTCGGGCCCAAAAATCCGATAAACCCGATAACCGACCGTATTATCCGGTATCCCGTTCTCAAATCGGGTATCTCCCCAACCAATGTCAACTTTGGCTTCGGGCAGTTCTTTGGCCAATTTGGCAGCCGAGAAAGAACCTGCCTCTTTGACCAACTCTTCCCACAGTCTTACCGCCGAATAGCCATAGACACTCAGTCCATGAGGCTCAATTCCAAGTAAGCGCAACTTAACTAATGTTTCGGTAAACTCAGGATTATCTTTTAAGGTTGGGAGCGACATGACATAAGTACCTATACCTTCTTCTCCCATGATGTCGCGATAAGCATTCTCTACCTGATAGCGGTCAATGAAAATCTTGGCCTTGGGATTGATATCTTTCCACTCTTTAGCCACTTTGGACACACTCTTAGCCTTGCCTAAAATGTAGCCTATCTGCACATAATTATTTTTCATATCCTGAGCCAGGCGCTCAAAATCTTCATCATAGGCGGCAATATCAAACACCGACAAATATGCTGTTTTGTTGTCTTTGTTAAAATGCTCTTTCACCACCTCGGCCATGGAATTGACTGATTTGAGCCTACTGTCATAAACCAAACCGACTTTTTGGTTGGGGTATTTTTCTTGATAATATCTGTAAAACTCGTCACCTTGGTCTTCTTGATAACCAACCATTTTTATCAGGCCACTATGGTTCTTTCCGGCTTCAGCTTGGCTAATCGGTGTGGGCACAATCTGGAAAATATCGGCTTTGGCATAGATATCTGCAACCTGATTGAACGAATTGCTACAATAAGGTCCAATAATCAGGCTTATCTTATCTTTGCGCGAAGTATGCAAGGACATCATCTGCGCCATGGTGATGGCAAAGCGGTCGTCACAGCGGTCGTCAATCATTATCAAATTGACTTTTTCACCTTCAAGTCCGCCATTTTCATTTAGCTCGTTAACTGCAATTTGGGCACCTTCCCAAAGCTCACGACCAAACATCTCACGGCTGCCGCTTTGCGGAGCCACAACCGCAACATTTACATCTGCAGATGCCTCAGGGGGGGAACTTATCAGAACGCCGAAAAAAGCTATATTTAGTAGTCTCTTAAGCATAATAACCAGATTATTATTCAAACTTCGCTTAGGTCTATCACTTTTTGCATCCCTTTGCAACACATTTTTAACTTTTTCCCTTTAGGCTTGCTTTTGAGCGCTATTTGTGATAGGCTTATTTATATGATTAAAGTTTTCTAGGGGGTGGACATGCGCAACGATGATTATGTAATGAATAAGGATGGAACTATCGTTGATATGGAAACGCATCAGGCCGATATTTCTTCTCAAGACGGAAATATCCAAACCAAAGAAGATGATGTGTTTGAAAAAGCTACTCTTGCCAGTATTAACCGTATGAAAGCTCGAGTACGCAGCGCTAGAGAGGTGATGAAAGCTCGTGACCGCTTGGCTGCTGAAACTGATATTGCTCAAAATAATGAAAACGGATTTGCCGCTCAGTTTATAAAAGAAAACGAAAAAGATATTGATAATTATCAAAAACGCAAAGAAGCATTTGCTCGTTTGGTGGAAGAAAGGAAAGCTCTCAAGCAGAAATAATTCCCCTACCTTTTTAACAATTCCGGAAGAAAATCTCTTTCCGGAATTTTTTTTGAGAAATAGCTTATTTTATCTCAAGTTTAATATTGACAAATTTTTTATTTTTGACAAAATACTGCCAAACAAAAATTATATGTCAAATTATTAAAACTTTTCTTATTATGATGAAACGTGTTAAAAAAAATGTCCCCTACAACAAGCCGATGATTGTAGCTGCTATTGTTGCCGACAAATTGGGCGATGATCCAAAAACTGCCGCAATTTCTCCTGTGATTAGTATTGGTTTTAATGGTACTGAGTTCGTATCTTCTACCGAGTGGCTGTACCAAAACGAGGGAAAAGAATGTATCTACTCCTTCAACCAAGAGCCGCAAGGTTCAACTTTCATTACGCTTGAGGCGGGTATGAAGTTTGCACTTGAGGCTCACAATCGATGGAGCATGCTCCGTGATGACAAGCCCGCTATTGTGGAAGTCTTGGGGCAAAAGTTTGAATTTGCCAGTGGTCAGGTCTTGCGCGTTCCTATCAAGCTCGGGTGCAAAAAGTTCCCGATGTCTGATTGTGAGGTAAAACTCTTAGAAACTGACCAAGCTCGTATTTTTAGCTTGCAGCCCGAGGAATCTACCGTATTTGGGGAATACTTAAACGAACAAACCGGAATTTGGAGCTTATAAGCCTTTTTTCGGTCTTACAATTGGCGGCGGAGTAATACGTATACTCTGCCGCTTTTAATTTAATATATGTTCAATCCTTCTTTCTTTTTTTAGCAAAAAAATCTTTCAGCAACTGCGAGCACTCCTCACTCATGATGCCGCTAATCACCTGCGGTCGGTGGTGGCAGGTCGGAGCTTCATAGAACTTGACCCCGTTTATCACGCCCCCGCCCTTCTTATCTTCGGCGCCGATATAAAGTTTCTCTATCCGCATAAAAGAAATGGCCGCCGCGCACATAGTACAAGGCTCAAGCGTTACATACAACTCCATTCCCCTCAGCCGATTGCTACCCAATTTTTCGCAAGCTTGCCTTAAGGCCAACATTTCGGCATGGTCTGAGGCATTGCCGCTATGCTCACTCAAATTATGCGCCGCCGACACAACCTCACCGTTTGTCGGATCAACCACAACCGCACCAATCGGAACTTCGTCTGCTGCGGCGGCTTTTTTGGCCTCATCATAGGCTAACTGCATATAAAATTTTGGTGTCATCTTTTGCCTTTACTTATTGATAAATATTTTATAAAAGAAGATTAAGAAAAAGGAAAGCACAAAATGAGTGAAAGAATAGCAAAATATATGGCTCGTTTAGGAGTATGTTCCCGTCGCGAAGCCGAAAAACTTATCTTACAGCAAAGAGTGAGTGTAAACGGGCAAGTCATTGAAAGCCCCGCGTTTAATGTGGAAGGCACAGAAAAAATTCTCCTCGATGGCGAAAAGTTGCCTGAGAAAGAAACAACCCGTTTATGGCTTTATTATAAGCCGGTGGGTTTGCTTACCACTCATCGGGACAATCAAAACCGCCCGACTGTTTTTGACAATCTGCCGGCCGGAATGCCGCGCGTAATCTCGGTGGGGCGTCTTGACCTCAATTCTGAAGGCTTACTCTTACTGACAAACAACGGCGAACTGTCACGCAAGTTAGAACTCCCCGGAAATGGCTGGGTGCGTCGCTACAAAGTGAAAGTGCATGGTTTCTTAGATGAGGCAAAACTCGCTTCTCTGGCCAAAGGTATTAGCATTGATGGCATTGACTACGGCTCTATCAAGGTCGAAATTGAAAACAAAGCCGGCACTAATGCTTGGTTGGTGGTTTCGTTGACCGAAGGCAAAAACCGCGAAATCCGCAAAGTGATGAAGGCTATCGGTCTGGAGGTGGCGCGTCTTATTCGTCTCTCTTACGGGCCGTTCCAGCTTGGCTCGCTCAAAAAAGGTGAAGTCCGCGAGGTGTCTGGCAAAGTGCTTAAAGAACAACTTGGGAGCAAATTCGAATTATGAGGATAATTGCCGGAAAATATCGCGGAAAAAAGCTATTTTCTCCACAATCTGACGGCGTCCGTCCTACTGCCGACCGCGCGCGCGAATCGGTTTTTAATATCCTCAACTCTAGACTTGAGCTCCCTTGGGAAAACTATAAGCTGTTAGACCTATTTTCCGGAACCGGAGCGTTTGCCTTAGAAGCTCTGTCTCGCGGAGCAAGCTTCATTGCCATGGTGGATCAAAACCCGCAGACCATTCGCAAAAATGCTGCGCTCTTTCCTAACGAAAGTGCCAATATCCGCATTATCACCGCAGATGCCACCAAACTTCCTCCGGCCAAAGAAAAATATAATCTGCTCTTTGCCGATGCTCCTTATAACCGTGAGCTTTCGGCTCCGGCTCTCATATCGGCGGCATCTAAAAACTGGCTTTGCCCTGATGCATTGTGTATTGTTGAAACCGAAAAAAACGAAACCCTACCCTTGCCTCAAGGTTTTGAGCTCTTAGATGAGCGTTGTTACGGGATTGCTAAATTCAGCTTTCTTCTTTATCGCCCCTAAATTTTGGGGTTGCTTATTAAAATGAGGCTACGGGAATATTCTCTATTAGCAACTTGTTATCTTTATAGTCTATCGGAGTGACAACCGTTTGGAACTCGTCTTGCTCATTCATCTTAAAGGCCTTATTCTTGAGCAAAATGCGGCTTACAAATACTCCTTTGCGCTCAAAAATGTGCTCTTCTTCCAAAAGTTCCATAACCGATATCAGAGCCTTGGAAGATGTGTTGAGATGCAATCTCGGTTCTAACTTTTCACTAAAGTACAAATCGCCTCGGCCGACCATAACTAATGGCTGCCATTCTAAAATCAGCTCCGAAATATCAAAACGCCCGTCTTCGGCCAGCCAATCAAAAATGCTTTCCTGATAGGTTTCTTGGCTTTGCATTGCGCCGACTTGCACGGCATTGAGATAAATTTTATCAATCTTGGAGGTAAGCGGTGTTTTTATTCCGCTGTCAAACTGAATGTTTTTTAGCAACAAGTGGATTTCCATAAACGGCGAGCTATTTGTCAGACGTTGGGGCGCCATTTGCTGGGCTCCAAACCGAAACTCGCCAATCTCGGCATAGCCATTAAAATTCATCGCATCGCCTGAGGCCAAAATTTCGGTTATGCCCTTATCTTCGGAAAAAGTTAAGCTCAAATCCAATTTGGGAAAATCGAGCCCAATTTCTTTATCATTCCAAAACAACTCTTGCTGCGGTGAAAGCTGAATTTGTAATTTGTGAAAATTAAAAATTCCGGTATTAACACTTAATTTTTCAACATTATATTCCCGTCTTGGCTCATAGCGTGAGTATAATGTAAAATTATCTACTTCCATTAAAGGCAGCGGCCACCAGATGTTAAACCGCAATTCGTCATAGGCAACATTCCAACCGGTGTTTTCTAACGAATCTTGCAGTCTAACTATTTCGTTTCTTAAATACGCCAAGCTGTTATAGCGCCCTACAATCAGGCTCAAAAAACCAAAACACAACACAAAACTCAGCAACATTGCACTCACATACCAGCGGTTTAAGATTTTGCCTCTAAATGTCAGAGTATCTTTTATCCGCTCAAGAAAAGAGGTGATATGCTGCCAAAGTGTCACGATTATTTTCCTTCTGATTTTGCGATCATACTTTTGGTTTCGGGATAGTTATTGATAGTTTCAAGATTAAGCTCTGCGCATTTTTTTTCAATAGTATCCTGCAGGGTGTTTATAAATTCGCGTTTTTCAAGTCCATGAGGAAGTGGAGGCATAAACTCAATTATTACTTTGCCGGGGTGTCTTAAAAATGAGTTTTTGCGCCAAAATAAACCAGTATTGACCGCAACCGGAACCACCTCTGTTTCAATGTTTTGATACAAAAAGGCAATACCTGGTTTATAAAAAGTTGTGGTGCCGGGCTTGGTGCGTGTGCCTTCAGGAAAAATGATGATTGAACGGTCTTTATCCATAAGCTCTTTGGTATCGGCCAACATTTTCTTCATGGCGCGGCTACCGCCTGCACGGTCTACCGGAACTGAGCCATACAAATGGATTGCCCAACCAAAAAAGGGGATTTTGCTCAGCTCCTTCTTAAAAATAAAAGTACCATTCTTAATATATGAAGTCAGAAAATAGGTTTCCATGGCAGATTGGTGCTTGCATGCATATAAAACGCCATGCTTGGTAATGTGCTCTTGCCCCCTAACCTCAATTTCCAAACCGCAAATAACTTTCAAGCACCAACGTAAAAACGGCAACAAGATGTCATTCCAAATTATGACCTCGGTCTTTTGCGAAAACAAACCCACAATACAGGTCAGCATACACCCAAGCAATAAGGTGGTATAAAAAATCAGGTTAAATATCAGCGAGCGAACGTAAATCATCTTCTTAGTCCTTATTGATTATCAATTTATTTTTGAGCCAGACATATAAAAATTTGTTATATTCGCTGGCAAACAGGGCAAAACTACCCCAGCTTTTCCACCATTGTTGTTGCACGTTTTCCGAATAGACCGGATAAGCAATAATCTCCAAATCGGGCAAGCGACTCTTGAACTCCAACAAGCTCCGCGGAATGTGATAATTGGAGGTGACCAAACGAACCGATTTAATATGATTTTGGTTTATCCATTCCACGCTTTCTTCAGCATTACCAATGGTATCACGCGCTTTTTGCCCCAATTCGACCTTTGATTTGGACTTGAGCTTAATCTCGTTGCGCTTTTCTATCTGCCCCAAGGACACTTGCTTATTGACACCAGAGATAAACAACTTATCCCCCAATTTGCGATTATAAAGCTTGCCGGCCTCAGTTATACGATTTTTTCCGCCGGTTAAAACAATAATCGCCTCGGTTTTGCTTTCTTCATCTTGCGGATAGGCATAAATCTTATGTGCAAAGACACAAAAGCCAATGCACCAAGTTGATAGCGCCAGAATTAATCCTCCCAATAAAAGCTTTTTCATATCATTTTTTCCAGTGTACGTTTAACCGTATAATAAGCTGTAATCATTGCAACTGCGCCGGCAAACAATGGCAAACTGAAAATTATACCCCATGCCATAACCGAAAGGTTGGCCTCACTGATAATTCCACCCTCAATCTCAGAGGCTAAATTTCCAAGCAAGAAAATGGCCGGTATTGCCAAGACAATGCCTATCACACCGCCCATCAACCCAATCCAACCGGTGCGGCGAGCATATTGCTGAGCAATGTAGGTGTCTTTGGCTCCCATTAGGTGCAATATTTCTATAATATACTTATGCAAACCAAGGCTAGTTTGGGTACTATAAAAAATGGCTCCGGAGTTAACCAACAAGACCAAAATTAAAATCGTCATGGCCACCATTTTTAGACCATCGGCAAAGTGTATCAGCTTGTTGAGCCAAAGTTTGTGATTATCCAACGAAGCTGCAGGGGAAACTTCTGCCAATTGCTCGGCCAATTTACGATAGTTGAGCTCGGCATCTGGTTTTATTTTAACATCTATCAACCGCGGAATGGGCAATTTTGCCAAATCCACACCATCACCCAACCAGGGTTTGATAAGTTTCTCAAGCTGTGCATCGTTGAGCGGAGTAACAATATCTACTGCCTCGTGTTTTTTTAGAAAATCAATAGTTTTATTCTGATTTTCAATGGTTTCGGCTACTGCTTTGGCGTGGTTGCTTTCGGTACTTGGCATTATCTGAACCGTAAATGAACCCAAAATGCTGTTGTTCCAATTTTGGAGCATGGAGTTAATCGACAGCACTCCTGCCAAGGTCAGAGCAAAGATGAAAACCGCAATTGATATCATAACTTTTAGGAAAACGCCGGTGCTATCCCCTTCTAAGGGAAGTTCATGTTTGCGTTGGACTTGTATCTCGTTATCTTTCATTGTTGCCTCCCAACCCAAACACTTTTGCCGGCGGATAAACTCGCAAACTGCGGTTTTGCAAATGCAAACGAGGGTACATAAAATCTGTTATCAATTTTTCGCTGTGGGTTGCAATCACTACAGTTGTCCCAAGTTTATTCAGCTCCACAAACAATTTCATCAATTTTGGTGCAATATCATTATCCACGTTGCCGGTGGGTTCATCTGCCAGCAATAGTTCCGGACGATTTATCACGGCACGAGCAATAGCTATGCGTTGTTTTTCACCGCCAGAGAGTGTGGAGGCTTTTGCATACATACTCTTATCCAACTCAACCCAAGCCAGCAATTCAGTGACGCGCTTTTTGACCTCTTTGTCATTCATTCCGCAGATGCGCAGCGGCAAGGCAACATTATCAAACGCGCTCATGTGTTCCAAAAGTCTGAAATCTTGAAAAACGACCCCAATCTTGCGGCGCAACAGAGACAAACTGTCTCGGTTAGCAAAGTTGATGTTTTTGCCAAACACTCCCATAACTCCGCGGCTGGGCTTTTGCGCCAAATACATCAGGCTCAAGAGTGAGGTTTTTCCCGCGCCGCTCTTGCCGGTTAAAAAATGAAACGAGCCTTTTTTTAGGCATAACTTAACATCACTTAATATCTCGGGTCCTTGGTCATAGCGGATACCGACATTATGCATCTCAATTATTGGACATATATTATCTTTGGTTTCGCTCAAGATTGTTCTCCATGTGAATCATCTTTGTATAAGTTACAGCAATAAATCTTTTAATAAAATCTTTTTTTGCTTTGATTAAACAATTTTTGTGCTTATAGTGGTTTCAAAAGGAGCAAAAATGTTAATTAGTTGTCCGAAATGTCATATTACTTATAATATTGATGCAACGGCTATACCTCAAGGTGGCCGCAAGCTTCATTGTACTAACTGCAATGAGTTGTTTTGGTGCAACCCAGAAGATTTGGAAGAACCTACCCGCTTGCTGACCGAGGAAGAGAAAAATGCTCTAAAAAATCCCAAACATCGCGAGAATCCGGCAATGGAGGTGGCTGAGCTCAATAGCAGCATATTTGCCACTAAAGACTCTGACGAATCGGAGGTTACTGAGGATACTCCTATAGATAAAACTGCTACTGAAACCACCAATGAGCCAACCGATGATACAATCGAGGTTACGCAAACTGAGGAAATATCTGATTTCAAAGATGAAACCTCAAATGCGGAAGATAATGCGGTTGAGCCTAGTGAACCTGAAATAGAGCTTGATGAAAAACAACAAACCGAACAAGATATTCAGGACATATTCAAACGGTTATCAGAACAAAGTGCTCAAATTGATAAACTTGAACACGAAATGGGCATTTTTAAGCGTGGTTGCAAAATAGTCTGTAATACTCTTGGTTTTGATAATACGTTCAGCCGTTTAATGTTTGGACTTTTTCTTATCGTCTTTATTTTACTCGGGATTTATACCGCACGCTATGAAATTACTCGCAAACTGCCTTGGGCTGAGCAAATTTTTAATGCGGCAGGAATCGAATCTAAAATTGTTGGCGAGGGGTTGAAATTTAGCAATGTCAGCAGACGCGAGTTCGAAGTTGATGATATCAATCACATGGAAATTCGTGGGTTTATTGACAACGAAACTCAGCGAACACTCAAAATTCCAACTTTGCATGTGGAAGTGCTTGATGAAAACGGCGAAATCATTCAACAGCAAGATGAAGTATTGTTTATTCGCGAAATTGCTCCCGGTGATAAAAAGCCGTTCAAAATTGATATCAAAAAGCCGTCCATCTTGGGCAAATACATCTACATCACTTTTGTAAAATAAGTAAAAACTCCCGAAACATTCGGGAGTGTTTTTTTAATCATCTATCTTCCTACAACTTTTGTCGCAAATACTTGGCTGTATAGCTGCCCTCACATTTAGCAACTTCTTCAGGCGTACCTTTGGCAATTATCTTGCCGCCGCCATCACCGCCTTCGGGGCCAATATCAATAATGTAATCTGCCGTTTTTATCACGTCCAGATTATGCTCAATTACCACAACCGAGTTGCCTTGTTCGACCAATTGATGCAAAACCTTGAGCAACTTATTGATATCCTCAAAGTGCAATCCGGTGGTAGGCTCGTCTAAAATATACAACGTCTTGCCGGTAGCGCGTTTGGACAACTCTTTGGAAAGCTTAATTCTTTGTGCCTCGCCGCCGGACAAGGTTGTGGCCTGTTGCCCGATTTTGATATAGCCTAGACCTACTTTACGCAGCAAATCGAGCCGGTTTTTAATTGAGGGAATGGCATCGAAAAACACATATGCCTCGTCTACGGTCATATCCAAGACATCGGCAATTGACTTATCCTTATATTTGACCTCCAAAGTTTCGCGGTTGAAGCGCTTACCTTTACAAACGTCGCACTCAACATAGACATCGGGCAAAAAGTGCATTTCAATCTTGGTGACACCATCGCCTTTACAAGCCTCGCAACGACCGCCAGCCACGTTAAAAGAAAAACGTCCGGCATTATAGCCTCTGGCTTTGGCTTCCGGAAGAGCGGCAAACCAATCGCGAATATAGGTAAACAATCCGGTATAAGTGGCGGGGTTGGATCTTGGGGTGCGGCCAATCGGGGACTGGTCAATATCAATTATCTTATCAATATTCTCCAGACCGATTAGCTCATCATAAACTCCGGTCGGCTCCCTACTCCCGTTGAGCTCTTTATTTAGGCCCTTAAACAGAGTTTCCAAAATCAGCGAAGATTTTCCGCCGCCAGATACTCCGGTCACGCAAGTTAGTGTTCCAAGCGGAATCTTCAAAGTGACATTTTTGAGGTTATTGGTTCTAGCTCCCTTAACCCCGATAAACTTGCCATTGCCTTTGCGGCGCTGTTTGGGCACGGCAATTTCTCTTTCGCCGTTCAAATATTGCGCGGTTAAACTTTGCTTATTCTTCAGCACTTCTTCTACTGTACCTGAGGCCACTACCTCTCCGCCTTGTTGTCCGGCGCCGGGGCCCATATCGACCAGGAAATCGGCCGAGCGAATGGCATCTTCATCGTGCTCAACCACAATCACGGTATTGCCGATATCACGCAGGCGGTTCAAAGTATCTAGCAACCTATCGTTATCACGCTGATGCAAACCGATGGAGGGTTCGTCTAGCACATAGAGCACGCCGGTCAAGCCCGAACCGATTTGCGAGGCCAAGCGAATACGCTGTGCCTCCCCGCCCGACAAAGTGCCGCTTTGGCGCGACAGCGACAAATAGTCTAGCCCGACATTGTTCAAAAAGCTCAGTCTATCAATAATCTCTTTTAATATCTTATGGGCGATTTCGGCCTTTTTGGGGCTCAACTTGGCCTCAACCTTAGAAAACCAATCGCGGGCTTTCTTAATTGACATTTCGGAGGCTTCCATAATATCTAAGCCATTGACCTTAACCGCCAAAGCCTCGGGTTTGAGCCGTTTGCCGTGGCAATATTCGCACGGAGCGGCCGACTGATATTTGGAAAACTCCTCTCTTATCCAAGACGAATCGGTTTCCAAAAATCTGCGTTCCATATTAGGTATAACACCCTCAAATGGTTTATCTGACACAAAGCGAGAATAATACATCGGCACGCAAACATCTCCCGAGCCATACAAAATCAGATTTTTGGCTTCTTCGGGCAAATCTTTCCACGGAGTTTGCGCGGAGATATTCAAAAAGTCGCACAAAGAGATTAAGGTTTGATGATAAAAAGCTGATTTACCGACATTCCACGGGGCAATTGCTCCTTGGTTTAAGGACAGATTGGGATTTGGAATAATCAAATTGGGGTCCATATACAACTTGGCACCAATACCGTCGCAATGCGGGCAAGCCCCATAAGGATTGTTAAACGAAAACAGGCGCGGCTCAATCTCCTCAATAGTAAAGCCTGATACCGGACAAGCAAATTTGGAAGAAAAGACCGTACGCTCCGTGGTTTGAACATTCTCGGCATAAATCAGTCCGTCGCTGATTTTGAGTCCGGTTTCAATTGACTGAGCTAAGCGTTCTTCCAGTCCTTCTTTAATCACCAAACGGTCAACCACTACTTCAATATCGTGCTTTTGGTTCTTGTTTAGGCTAGGAACTTCTTCAATAGCATAAACCGAGCCATCAACTTTAACTCGCTGGTAACCCTGTTTTTGCAAGGTTTCAAATTCTTTTTTGAACTCGCCTTTTTTGCCACGTGCAATCGGAGCCAAAAGCAAAATCTTGGTGCCGGGGATAAACTCCATTATCTTATCGACCATTTGGGAAACGGTTTGCGATTCAATCGGCAATCCGGTAACCGGTGAATATGGTGTGCCGGCGCGAGCCCAAAGAAGACGCATATAATCGTAAATTTCGGTTACCGTGCCAACGGTTGAGCGCGGGTTATGTGAAGTAGTCTTTTGCTCAATGGAAATGGCCGGAGACAATCCCTCTATCGAATCCACATCGGGTTTTTTCATCAAATCCAAAAACTGGCGGGCATAAGATGACAAGCTTTCCACATAGCGGCGTTGTCCGTCGGCATATATGGTATCAAATGCCAAGGACGATTTACCCGAGCCTGACAATCCAGTGATTACGGTCAATTTGTTTTTGGGGATATTGATATCCACATTCTTTAGGTTGTGCTCGCGGGCACCTTTTATTTCTATATAGCTTTCGTTGCTCATCTCTCATCTCCGGAATCGGAATATAATATTATGCGAACAAAATAGCAACAAAAAACTCAACACGCATAAAAAAACGCCCCTGAAACTTCAAGGGCGCATAGTTCCTTTATTGGCTTAAAAATTATAATTTATGCCAAGGGCTACAATATGAATGTCATTCTCATATTTGGCCTGCATTGAACCGCGCAGGGCATCGCCTTCATGAGTGCCATCTAAGTTAACACGCCCTTTTTCGGCTCTAATATAAGTATAACCGAGGTTTAGGGTGGTATTATCATTTAGGGCATATTCAATACCACCGGCATACCACAAGCGGTCAGCATCGGGAATGCGCGGGGTGCGGTAATATTCTCCCACTGCACCTTGGTCAACCGCAAAACCGGCTCTGAACTTCCACTTATCATTATAGCGATAGCTGGCACCAATAGCATAGAACGTAGTATCTTTCCATTTTTCTTGGGTGACACTATTAATCCCGTTTTGACCATTAATTCTTAATTCTTCAAACGATGACCAATATGTGCGGCCAAATTCGGCCATGACCGACCACTGATCATTGATGTCATGATAGGCACCAATGGTTAAATTGGCCGGAGTGGTTAAACGAGCCGAAATATTCTGGTCCATATCTACGGCCTTGCTGAAATCAATATTGCCTTTAAGCTTGTGCTTTATCTGGCTGCGGTAGCCGATACCAAAGCGAGTGCTGTCAGAATATTCATATAAGGCACCCAAAGTATAACCAACATCTAGAGCATCGCCGTATAGCTTTGTATGGTCTTCTTGCGGCATCATACCGTTCATAGTGATTTGGGCATTGGACAACTTGGCTCGAACATACTGAAACTGTACCCCTGCTCCCAAAGATAATTTGCAAAATGGACGATACGCCAACATCGGAGTGGCTGTCAAAGTCTTAACATCAGATTTGGTACCATGGAAACGTCCGGCCCAATCATCGTCATATGTTGTTATCATCCCAAAAGGCGTATTTAAAGAAAATCCCGCAGTCCATTTATTGTTTATCTGGTGCGAGACGTAAAAATTTGGAGAGACGGCATCGTGCACAATGTTTCCGGTATAGCCGGTTTCACTATGGCCTGCAACCGGATTATCCGAACTTGCGGTCTTGGCCTTGGAGCGTGGTCCAATCCAAGTGCCGCCGACAGCCATTTTGGTGCCGCTGTGGCGAGTTAATCCCGCCGGATTGAAGTAAGAATAGGTGATATCTTCGGCTCCGGCCGTGGCTCCTGCAAAAGCATTACCCTGAGCGGCGGCGGATTGTTCTTTGAGGTTGAAGCCCGAAGCAAACGCCTCTGAGCTGGCAAAAACGGCGCACAAAGCCGTGTAGTACAAAAGTTTCTTCATTAGTTCTGCTTTATCTGTTAACCCGGGGGCAGTAACAAATTGTCCGTCCTAGTTTTATTCTGCCTTGATGAATCTTTAACCGGAATGTGACAAAATGCAACGAAAAATTATCCACCTATGGACAACCTCAACAAACTTCTGCAAAATCAAAGTATTACATCATTATTATGTCAGATTTTTGACAAACCTTGCTTTTTGCTTTACATTGGGCGCAGATTTTGCTTTCATATTACAATGAACTAACTATACGGAGAACTACTTTGCACGAGTTTGTGAAGTTCTGCCTTAGAACTATATTCAAAATCTTCAAGGTTCGCTGCAATATCCAATTTGACCTTGCTGATTTACCCCCTAAAGCTGTTTATGTTTCTAACCATGTGTCTTTCTTAGACCCAATCATCTTGTTTGCTTTCTTACCCGGCAATCCGGTATTTGCACTCAACGGGCATTTGTATCGACGCAAGTTTATTCGTTTCTTGATGAAAAAAGCCGATATCCTCTTGTTTAACCCGATTGAACCAGGAGATATCAAAAATCTGATTGCCAAAGTGGACAGCGGACGCCAAGTAGTAATCTTTGCCGAAGGCCGCATGACCGAAAACGGCGGGCTGATGAAAATTTACGAAGCTCCGGGATTGGTGGCTGATAAGTCCAAAGCTCCACTCATTCCAATTTGGATTAACGGACCGCAATATGGCTTTTTTTCCAAAACTAAAGGCAAATTGCCTCATCGGCCTCTCCCCAAAGTAAAAATCACGGTCGGCAAGCCTCGCAGTTTCAAACTCAAAGACGAACTCCGCAGACAGCGCGACCATATCAGTAACGAAGTATATCAAATCTTACGTGAGATGAGTTTTGAGGTTAACTACAACCCCAACATTTCATTATTTGCTCAACTGATGAAAACCGCTAAAGTCCATTCTAAAAAAGGATTAATTCATCGTCCGAAATTTGTAGAAGACATTCAGCGCGTTCCCAACTCTTATAAAGACATTATCATCAAATCCTTTGTACTTGGAAAATATTTTAAGCGTCGCACCCTACCCGGTGAACACGTTGCACTGTTGTTACCAAACTCTATTGCCACGGTTTGCACCTTCTTTGGTTTATCGGCCTATGACCGAGTGCCGGTGATGCTTAATTTCTCGGTTGGGGCTCAGAACATGATGTCAATGTGTCAGACTGCCCAAGTGCGCATTGTCATTACATCTCTAACCTTCATCAAAACCGCCAAGCTTGAAAATGCCGTGGAAGTGCTTAAAGCAAACGGATTTAATGTCATCTACTTGGAATCTTTACGCAAAGATATTGGCTTATGGGAAAAAATTAATGCTTATTTGCGCTACAAAATTAAGCGCGTGCCTCACAAAGACGGCGGTAATAAAAAAGCCGTTATTCTCTTTACTTCAGGCTCAGAAGGTGCGCCTAAAGCCGTGGTCTTAAGCCATGCCAACATCATTTCTAACATCAAACAAATGTCATCCATTGAGACCATTAACACCACCGACACCGTGTTTAATGCATTGCCGATGTTTCACAGTTTTGGTCTCACGGTGGGAACACTCTTCCCCATGCTGGAAGGAGCCAAACTTTTCCTCTACCCCTCGCCTTTACATTATCGTATTGTGGCAGAGCTGGTTTATGAAATTGGGGCAACCATTATGTTTGGTACCGATACTTTCTTCCGTGGGTATGGGCGGATTGCTCACCCGTTTGACTTTCACAATGTGCGGTTTATGTTTGGCGGTGCCGAAGCGGTCAAAGCCGACACGCGCGATATGTGGATGGAGCGTCTTGGCATTCGGGTAATGGAGGCTTATGGCTCGACCGAATGCTCTCCTGTCGTAACTGCAAACAACCGTATCTTTAACCGTTTTGGCTCTATCGGCAAGCTCTTGCCAGCGATGGAATATAAAATCCAGCCCGTTGATGGGATTGAAAAAGGTGGCGAGCTGGTAGTGCGTGGTCCTAACGTAATGCTTGGCTATATTATCCCTTCTCACCCCGGTGTGTTGCAACCGCTTGAAGATGGTTGGTATCATACCGGCGATGTGGTCGAAATTGATGAAATTGGTTTTATCTACATCAAAGACCGCATCAAACGCTTTGCCAAAATCGGCGGTGAGATGGTTTCGCTCAATGCCGTTGACAACATGGTACGCAAAGCCTATGAGTGGATGGCGCCCCAAGACAAATCTGATGACAACGGTGAGATGTTTAGTTACGGGGTGGTTGCAATTCCGCACGAAAGCAAGGGTGAACAGATTGTTTTGGTAACCAACAACCGTATGGTCACGCAAGATGTCTTACACAGCTACATCAAAAACAACGGAATGTCGGAGCTTTATTTACCACGGATTATATTGTTCCGTGACAAACTACCTGTATTTGCAACCGGAAAAGCCGACAATGTAACCCTCAAAAGAGAAGTACTTGAAGAACTTTCCGGCAAGGCAGAATAAACATCTACCCTACAACAAAAAAACTCCCGAGCTCAAACTCGGGAGTTTTATTTTACTTATTCACCACTATCTTTCACGTTTAATCGCAGCGATGTTGCGCACATAGGCAATATCGGTTTCCATATTCTCCAACCTAACCGGAATTTTGCGCCGCCAGTTGGGGTGTTTATCCCTATCAATGCCGGGAACATTTTGCATTTTTTCAACGTGCAAGATATCTTCAAACTGACTTAAAAATACCTCTGATGGTGTACGCGAAACAAAACGCTCTACTGCCTCTTCTATACCTTCGGGATATCCTTCTCCATACAGATAATCACCCTTGCGTGGTTTGTCTTCAGGCCAAACGGCATTGCTGTCTAAAGCAAAGAGCAATTTTTTGCGCTCTAACTCACGTTCGTGATAACACCAATGCATTTGCTCTTCGGTATAAATTCCCAACTTTTGTTTTTCGGCAATTTCATAACCAAACCACCACATTTTGAGCGGAGGCATATCGTGTGTGCCAACTGAGGCAAATGCTTTTCTCGGATACTCATGAGGGGATTTGAAATCGCTGGTGCCAACCGGACGTTCTACCCACAGCACACTCAGCGAGCTGATATTTTTCTCAGCTAATTTTTCAATAAACCCTTCGGGAACAATTCCGATGCTCTCACCTACTATCACGCAACGATTGAGCCAGCTCTCAATGGCTAGAATATTGAGCATGTCGGCAAAATTATACAGCACATAGCTGCCGCATTCTTCTTTATTGAGAATAATAAACAAGCGCATAATTCCCATTGCGTGGTCAATGCGTAACGCTCCGGCATTGCGCATATTGGCACGCAGCACTTTGATATAAGGTGCATAAGCACGTTCCTTTAATATCTCAGGGTGAAACGCACCCAAGCCCCAATTTTGACCATTGCAGAAAAGCTCATCTGGTGGTGCTCCGGCGCCGGCATCTTTGATAAACACATCATAATCTCCCCACAGCTCGGCACTGTTTTGAGAAACTCCGACCGGCAAATCGCGGTAGAGACCAATTTTTAGGCCCACTTCATCAATATGCTTTTTAACGGCATCAAACTGGCGCTCAGCCTCAAACTGCAGATATTTGAAGAAACCCACCCTTTCTTGGTTGGTTTTGGCATATTCTGCCACTGCTTTGGAGTTGGAATTGCGGTAGTCCTCTTCCCAGGCTTTCCATCCTCCCCATACGCTATGAGCACGCTCTTCCGACAAAGCTTGGAACAATGCCAGTTTTTCCAAGTCTGCTCCTTTATCGCGGCAATAATTTTGATATGCCTGATAATATTCAGAATGTTTGTTTTGGAGCATTTTGTGATACAATTTATTAAGCATACGAATCTTTAACTCATAGACCGGAGTATATTCAATCAACTCACTATTGCGCAGGCGCTCGATTTCTTCTTGATAAGGTGCGGCGTCTTTTGCCTCATAGCCATCGACTTTCTCAACATCAATATAAATCGGGTTCAAGAACAAGCGGCTGATGGAGCCATATGGGCTGGCTTCTTCGGGATAGTCATGCGACAACACACTAAGAGGATTTAAGCCTATGATATCCGCTCCCGAACGATGACATATATCAACCAGATTATGCAAATCCGTAAAGTCTCCGATACCCCAATTGCGATTGCTGGTTAAGGAATATAACTGCACGGCAAAACCCCATAAACGCTCTCTTTCTAAAGCCTCATTAACATAGCATTTTTCCGGAGCAACTGCTAAAATTGACTGATATTTTTTACCGGCAGCGACTAGCTCAATATTATAGTAGCCAACTTCTAAGCGACCATTTATTTTAATAACGATTTTTTTATATGTGGTGTGGCCGATGGTATATCTGCTCCCTTCGTCAAAAACTCCATAATCGGGAACAAAACTACTCTGATTGTTTTGGTATGATAACTTGAACTCAAGTGAAGATGTATCTTGAGTTTCCGGCAAAATGATATCAAACCAGATATCTTTTTGTTCTACCACATAGATACTTTCCAAGGTTTTTTGCCAGCGTTTTTTCTGGTGCTTTTCAATGGAGCGTGCAATCTCTTCGTCTGAGCCTGCTTTATAGCCTAACTTTTCAGCTAAGAGCCTTATGACTGGTTCATCAATTGTATACTCTCGATTATGCTCACCGACATAAGATGTTAAAATACCTATGGTATCGGCAAGTTTTTGAACAGAAGGGGTCATCTTGTTTCTCCTTATTTCTTGAGTTCAAATAACAACACACTCCAAGCCGGAACTTTAATAATTTGCTCAGAGCTAAGCTCTTTTATAGGCTTGAACTCTTCTGAGCTGTCTAACAGCAAATTCCAGCTCGACATGCCTTCAACAACCGGCAAACGCCATTTGAGCATATTGTTATTGGCATTGAAAATGCAATAAATGTATCCGCGTTCATTGTGCACCAAATATGAAATGCTGCGGCGGTCACCGTTCTTCCAATCTGATATGGTAAACTCGGTTCCATTTTCAGTGTACCAAGTTAGGTCTTTAATCTTCTTTCTTCCGCTCGGTTGACCGGTAAAAAACTTACGCCGCTTAAAACAAGCCAATTTGCGACGAATTCTTATCAAACGGCGGACAAATCGTGCCATACCGATACCAAGTGTATTGATACCTTCCCAATTTATCCACGTGATGGCATTGTCCTGATTGTAGGGATTATTATTGCCCATTTGAGTATTGAAAAATTCATCGCCGGCAACCATCATCGGGGTTCCAAAAGACAGCAGTAATGTGCTAAGCATGGCGCGAGCGCGGCGCAAACGATTTTCCCGAATCTCGATATCTTTACTTTCACCTTCCCAACCGGAATTCCAACTCCAGTTGCTATTGGTGCCATCACGATTGTCTTCGCCGTTGGCTAAATTGTGTTTCTGATTGTAGCTTACTAAATCGCGCAGGCAAAAACCATCATGTGCGGTAATAAAGTTGACACTACTCCAGATATCGCGATTGTCATAGTCAAACACATCGCTTGATCCGCTGATG
Source organism: uncultured Alphaproteobacteria bacterium (assembly GCA_944391475.1). Lineage (GTDB taxonomy): Bacteria > Pseudomonadota > Alphaproteobacteria > RF32 > CAG-239 > MGBC133411. The sequence goes on from CALXTR010000002.1 coordinate 79,188, forward strand.
CGGCTGGCAAAATCACCAACTTGGAAGTTGTCCCCTTTCCAAAAACGACGTACAGTATCGCGGTATTTATCATTCCATTCCGCCCAGCCCGGCGGGAAAGCGCCTACCTGGTAGCCACCGATACCGACATCCCATGGTTCGGCGATGAGTTTTACGTTTCTTAAGACCGGATCTTGACTGATTGCGTATAAGAAACCGCATTTCTGGCTTACAACCGTTTTTTGGCGGCACAACGTGGTAGCTAAATCAAAACGGAAACCATCAACATGCATTTCCTCCACCCAATAGCGCAATGAATCCATGACCAAGGTCAATACGTTGGGGTGTTGAATATTAAATGATGCGCCACAACCGGTACTATCGTAATAATAGCGCCGATTGCCTGCCAAAGTATAGTAGGAGGCATTGTCAATTCCGCGGTAGCACAATGTCGGCCCCATTTCATTGCCTTCGCCGGTATGGTTATACACCACATCTAAAATAACTTCCAATCCGTGTTGGTGCATATTTTTGATGAGCTCTTTAACCTCATCAATATTACCACTGGCAAGATATCTCGGCTCTGGGGCAAAAAAATTAAAACTCTCATAGCCCCAATAATTGTCCTTAATGTATCCTTTTTTCTTTCGGCTGCTGAAAAAGGCGTGAATCGGTAAAAACTCTACCGAAGTAACTCCAAGCCATTTTAAATAACTCAACACGCTTTTATTATTAAATCCGGCAAAAGTCCCCCGTTTGCAGTTAGGCATTTGAGGGTGAAGCTTGGTATAACCTTTTAAGTGGGTTTCATAGATAATGCTATCTTCAATTTTATAGCGAGGAGATTTATCATCTCCCCAATCAAAGTCATTGGCCGTTACTACTGACTTTGGCACATAGGGAGCACTGTCTAACGTACTAAAAGACAAATCTTTTTGCGGACTATCCCAGTCATATCCAAACAAGGCCTTATGCCAAATCAAACGACCGGTTAACTTCTTGGCATAGGGGTCAAGAAGTAACTTATTTGGATTGAAACGGTGTCCTTCTTCGGGCTTATAAGGACCATAGACCCGATAACCATATACCTGTCCGGGTTTGATTCCGGGCAGGTATATGTGCCAAATATTGTTGTCATTTTCGGTGATGGCATAGCGGGCAATCTCTTTCACGCCGGCATCATCAAACAAGCAGACCTCAACCTTTTCAGCATTGGCTGAAAATAATGCAAAATTTACTCCCTCACCGTCCCAGTTGGCACCCAAAGGCCAAGATTTGCCATCTGAGGGTTTGAGTTTTTGCATTATTTTCTCCTTTATCTAATCGGCTTTATCACTATGGTTGAAAGCGGAGGCAAAATAACCTTAATCGAATTAGGTTTATCATTGCAGGGAACATTTTCTGCCTGCATGAGCCCTTCGTTTTTAACCCCACTTCCCCAGTAGTTTACATCATCACTGTTAAAAATTTCTTGATAACGACAATTTTCATATACACCTATTCGATAATCGTTACGGGGTACCGGAGTAAAGTTACAAATTACAATCAGATAATCGCCGGGGGTTTCGCCTTTACGCATATAAGAAATAACACTATCATCAGCATTGCTGTGGTCGATCCACTCAAAGCCGCGATAGTCAAAATCTATCTGATGCAAAGGCGCATTACCTTTATACATCAGGTTCAAATCACGAACACAGTTTTGCATACCTTTATACATCGGGTGGTCAAGCAAGAACCAACGGAGCCCTTCTTCCGAATTCCACTCCCAATCGTGCCCAAACTCGCAACCCATGAATAACAGTTTTTTACCGGGGTGAGTATACATAAAGCCATAATATGCTCTTAAGTTAGCAAATTTTTGCCACTCATCTCCGGGCATTTTGGAAAGCATGGAGCCTTTGCCATGCACAACCTCATCGTGTGATATAGGCAAAATAAAGTTCTCATTAAAAGCATAGAGCAGACCAAAAGTGAGTTTGCCGTGCTCATATTTGCGGTAAACTGGATCTTTACTGATGTATTTTAAGGTATCATTCATCCAGCCCATATTCCACTTGTAGCCAAAACCTAACCCGCCCATAGTGGTGGGACGAGAAACCATCGGCCAAGCGGTCGACTCTTCAGCACAGGTGAAAGCACCTTTGCACTGACCATAGACTAACTCATTCATCTTACGTAAGAAAGAGATGGCTTCCAGATTTTCGTTACCGCCATATTGGTTGGGAATCCACTCACCGCTTTTGCGGGAATAATCCAAATAGAGCATGGAGGCAACTGCATCAACACGCAGACCATCGATGTGAAATTCTTTGAGCCAATATAGCGCGCTTGCACACAAGAAATTGCATACCTCGTTGCGGCCATAGTTATAAATCTTTGTACCCCAGTCGCGGTGTTCGCCTTTTCTGGGATCGGCATGCTCATACAAATGTGTACCATCAAATTCATTGAGACCGTGACCGTCTTTGGGGAAGTGAGCCGGAACCCAATCCATAATAACCCCAATACCTGCCTCGTGGAATTTCTCAATCAAATATCTTAAATCATCTGGCTTACCAAAGCGGCTGGTCGGAGCAAACATTCCCACAACCTGATAGCCCCATGAACTATCCAACGGGTGTTCGCACAATGGCAAAAACTCAACGTGGGTGAAGCCCATATTAACCACATAGGGTACTAAAGTATCTGCCAACTCACGATAAGTCATAAATTCATTATTTTCTTTGCGACGCCATGAACCTAAATGAACCTCATAGATAGACATTGGTTTATCAAAACTATTTGCGGTTTCGCGATATTTCATCCATTCGTCATCGCTCCATGTATAGCGATTGATATCATATACGATAGATGCTGTGCTTGGTCTTTTTTCGGCGTAGAATCCAACCGGATCGGATTTTACTAAAATGTAGTTTTCTTGAGTTTTTACTTCAAACTTGTAGAACTCACCCTCACCTATACCCGGAATAAAAATATCCCACACACCACAACTTGGGTGTTTGCGCATAACATGAGCACGACCGTCCCAATTGTTGAATGCACCAACAACGCTAACGCGTTTTGCGTTTGGTGCCCATACGGCAAAACCAACACCTTTTACACCATTCATTTCCATGAGGTGGGCGCCGAGTTTTTTATACATTTCCAGGTGATTGCCTTCAGCTAACAAATAGACATCAATGTCCCCTAAAACTGAAGGAAAACGATACTCATCTTCTTTGATATATTTATGCCCCATATCATTTTCTATGCGGAATCGATATGGGAAGTTTTCGATTGCACCAAGATTAATTTGGAAGAATCCTCTATCATCTAATTTGGTCATAAAACCTACGGACGAATCATCATAACGCAGAACCTCAATACTCACTGCGTGCGGTTGGTAGGCGCGAATAAATACTTCCTTACTACCTTTATCTTTGTGGATGCCGAGCACAGCAAATACATTACTGTGATCGCCGTTTATTACAGCTTCCATTTCTGCTGGTGATAATAAATTTTCCATAAATATACCCCGTATCTAAGACTCTAAAATTAAGGTTAAAAATACTTCAAGATTCATCTATAAAACATATATTATTATTTGCAACAAAATATCTCACTTTTACAAATTTTTTTGCAAAATTAGCGAATTAAATCTTTTTAGTATTGACGTATTATTTTTTGATTATATATTAAAAAGTGATTAGTAAAATTTTTCATTTTTTCAGGAGTTGATTATGGCTACTAAACTTAACGAAAATGCAATCAGAGAAGCTGCTTATTACATCTGGCAAAATGCCGGTTGTCCGAGTGGTCAAGAAGCTCAACACTGGGCTATGGCTATTGAGCAATTGTCTGGTTCTTGCAGCAAAAAATGCTCTTCTTCATCTTCTAAGAAAAGCTCTTCTAGCTGCGCTAGCAAAAGTTCTTCTTCCAAAAAAAGCTCTAAAAAATAGTTTGTTTTTTGGGAATGATGAGTTAAAAAACCTCTGCAAATGCAGAGGTTTTTTTTGACGCAAATTTAATGCAAAACATTAGAGAATTTATCTTATTTACGAGCGGAAATTATGTAGCCCATAACCGATTTTCCCGCCTCGGTTCTTAGCTGCTGCAAGCTTTGTTTTTCAAGAACAAATCCTACATCATTTAGCAGCTTTTTTAGATATTCAATTTGATGTGAAAATCTGCCTGATAAATGTAAATTCCAATCCGAATCTGTTTTCTTATTTTGGGTAATACTAAAAATTATCCGACCATGTTTTTTTAGTGCTGAAAATGAACTAACAAACACCGGTTTTAAGTCGCCAAAATAGGTCAACACATCTGCAGCAGTGATTAAATCATACGCATTTTTTTGCTCACTTAAAAAACTGCACAATTCCTGACAATAAAGCCGATGATATATCTTTTTTTTGGCGGCTTCTTCAAGCATTTTTGAAGATAAATCTACACCATCTAAACCATTAAATGAGGCATATTTTTTTAAGAACAATCCACATAATCCGGTACCGCATCCGGCATCTAAAATACGAATCTTTTTTAGCCAACGATGCGGATACAATTCATGCATAAACTCCGCAATATACTGAGGAGCCTTATAATCAAGCCCTGACAAAACTTGTTCAAAAGCCGATGCAAAATTATCAAATATTGTACTGACATACTTAGGATTGGCAACAGTGATATCCGTATTATTTTTTAGCGCATCAATGGCAAATCTTACTTGCGAATCTTGACCATATTTTTCTTCCCAAATTGCAACCTCTGCTGCAATTGAATCTGCACCTTTTTCTAAAGCGGTTTCATAGAGCAAATAACTTAAATTTAATTGCTGAGAAGAATCGCCATCACTTTTTTCGATGGCTTGCAAACCATAGATAAATGCTTTGTGAAAGTCCCCTTTTTTTTGCCATGCTTGGCTCAAAGAATTGTCCACCCAAAAATCATGCGGCGAGAGCTCGGAAAGTTTTTCTAAAACATTTATTGCCTCGGAATAGTTTTCGCTTTCCAAATATGCATTACCAAGTAATGAAAGTGCTGTCTGATTATTGCTTTCTTGTTTGAGTGCGGCTCTGACATAGTTGATACATTCTTTATATAATTTGAGTTCGAAACAAGCATTAGCCAAATTAATCTGATTTGCCATGTTATCTGGTTGTAGCTTTTCTATTTGCCGATAAACTCCGAGGGCATCTTCATAAGCTTCATCTAAAAAATATGCGTTACCTAACAGTGTAAGTGCGGTGATATTTTTAGAATCTAGCCGGATAACTTTTCGACACAGCGACATGGTTTTGGAGATATTCTCTTCCTGATAGGCTGTCTTCGCCTCAAAAAGCAATGTTTCTACAGTTTTTTTCATCTATCTCTCATGGTTAAATTTGCTTTAGTATAACCGGCGTAATTTAATTTTTGATAAAGGGAAATAAAAAAAATTAAAATTTTTGAAAAAAACTATTGACGTGAGCTTAGAAATATATTATCAATGCCGATATCTGATGGGGGTATGGCGGAACTGGTAGACGCGCTAGACTCAAAATCTTGTGGGTTCATCCCGTGTCAGTTCGAGTCTGACTACCCCTACCAATCATGAAAGCCTTGGTAATCCAAGGCTTTTTTTGTTGCTTACGTTTAATTTTTATTTTCTACGCATATATATATTTCCTAAACTTGGAAGGGAAAGTTAAGATGTGGGAAAAATTCACAACCTTATTTCAACGCGAAAAATCTTTTTTTGATAACTGGTTTATGATTGATGAGAGAATCCGTTTTGTTATGGTCGGATTTGGCAACACACTTATTCGATATGCAATATTTGTAATTCTAGGCGTCATCACCTCTATTTCCCATTACCAAATTATCTTACTTGCATCATGGCTTTTATCATCTGTAACAGCCTTTTTTGCTTATAAGATTTTGGTGTTTGAAACGAGCGGAAACCATTGGAAAGAATATGGACGCTCTTTAATAGTATGGACGCTAAGCTATTTTATCAATGCTTTATTCTTGGAAATATTGATAAAAAATCTGATGCTAAATCCATATCTGGCACAAGCAATTGCCATTTTGTTTATCATGGTCATTAACTACCTATTATTCAAGCATTTTGCATTCAAAATCGAACGAAAAAACTTCATTGAAAAACTATTTGGCTTTTTTGAAAACTAATCTTGCATCACGGCGGTTTTTGAGCTAGCATACCGTAGAACTATTCAAGGAGAAACATGATGCATATTTTAGTTATCGGGGGAGCCGGATATATCGGAAGCCACGTTGTAAAAGCCATAATGAATGCCAATCATAAAGTTAGCGTATTTGACAATCTTTCGAGCGGATTAGAATCTAACCTGTTTTCGCAAAACAAATTTTTCAAAGCTGATATTCTGGATTATGATGCACTCAAAAATGCTCTCCTTGAAAAGGTTGATGCCGTAGTACATTTGGCTGCGAAAAAGGCCGTAGGCGAATCTATGCAAAAACCCGAAATTTATGCTCTTAACAATATCTCGGGTACAATCAACATATTAAACGCAATGGCTGAAACAGGCGTCAAAAATTTGGTCTTTTCTTCATCGGCTGCCGTATATGGTAATCCCCAATATGTACCAATTGATGAAAACCATCCGCTCAATCCTCTCAGTTTTTATGGCTTTACCAAGCAAGACATTGAAAACTATATGCGCTGGTATGAACAACTCAAAGGCTTGCGTTTTATCTCTTTGCGCTATTTTAATGCGGTTGGATATGATGAAGAAGGAATCGTGCATGGGTTGGAAAACAATCCGCAAAATCTGCTCCCAATCATTATGGAAGCCATTCTCGGTAAACGCTCAAAATTGCAAATTTTTGGGCATGATTATGATACCAAAGACGGCACTTGCATTCGAGATTATATTCATGTTAGCGACTTGGCTTCGGCTCACGTCAAAGCGCTGGAATTTTTACACCAAGGTGGTGAAAGCCAAATTTTAAACCTTGGCACTGAAAAAGGATTTAGCGTATTGGAAATGGTACAAGCAACTCAAAAAGTTACCGGACGCAGTGTACCTTACGAATTTGCGGACCGTCGTCCGGGCGATCCGGCAATTATTTTGGCATCAGCTAAAAAAGCGCGCCAAATTCTCAACTGGGAACCAACCCATAGTCAGCTGGATAACATCATCAGCTCGACTTGGAATGCCTACCAAAAATCATCCTTATAGCAATTCTATCTAATTGTCTTTTGCCTAACCTTTTGTTAATATACTTAAGTAGTTCATGAATAGCATTTAGGGGATAAAAATTATGGCTAAAGTAAATATTGCGAACTATATCATTGAAGAAATGGCTTCGGAAAAAGCTTCGCGGCTGGACATGGAGGAGCGAATCTCTTTGGTGGATAATCTGATTGATAAGTGGTCACGCAAAGAATATTTTCAGCCGGATATATCAGACAAAGAACTTCCGTAACAACTAGCTTTTGAGGCAAGAATGACCCAAATTATTGACTATGGTAACTTGAAAATTTTTTATCTCGGACACAGCGGATTTGTTATTCAGCGTGGGGCGCACAAAATTGTGATTGATCCGTTTTTAACTAATGCTCCGATGGCGCGCCTTAAGCCAAATCAAATCTCGACAACTGACATTCTTATCACTCATGGGCACGCAGATCACATTGGAGACGCGGTCGAAATTAGTAAAAATAATCAAGCCAAAATTACCGCTGTGTGGGAAGTGGCACAATGGTGCAAAGAACAAGGGGCAGAAACCCTGCCTGTTCCCATCGGTGTGACCCAGCTTTTTGACTGGGGCAAAGCTATCTTTCGTCCGGCGGTGCATAGCGGGTTCTTGCCGAACGGTAAAAGTTTTGGCCCGGCTGCGGGTATTATTTTAGATTTCGGCGACATTAAAATCTATCATCTTGGCGATACTGCTATTAACTCCGACCTCAAATTTGTGGGCGAATTTTATCGACCAGATGTGGCTCTTATTCCTATCGGCGGGCGGGTTAATCTCGACATTGACCAAGCCGTTACCGTAGCTAAGTGGCTCAAGGTTAAAACCGTGGTGCCAACGCATTATGACCTCTTTACCCAAGGTGATGTAAATCCACTTAACTTCAAGCAAAAAATTGAGCAAGAAACCGATATTAAATGTGAAATTATGGAGCCTATCTCAACATCTCTATAATGCTACTTGGGGCTCTCGTTTTCCAAACGCAGCTCATTGGCCTTTTCAGCCGAAACTGCCATATTTTCCAGGTCTTCCAAAAACCACTCGATATCGCCGTCATCGTTGGCAAACAACTCATAAAAGCGTGAACGGTAGGATAATATCAGGCTACTTTCGGCAAATTTCAAATCGATAATTTTATATCCGCCTTCAACCTCAACCAAGCGAAAAACCACCAAGAATGTCTGTGGTTGCTGGTTATCTTTTTTTTCTTCCAAGACTATACTTGTTGTGACATCGGTATAATCTTTTTCTGATTGCACCGAGTTAACCTCAAAATTTATTTTTTGCTCAAAGCTCAGCGGAAACCCCTTATACACTCCTAAAGCATAGCGCTTAAAAATTTCCTGATAGCGTTTTTGTTGATCGGGGCTCATTTGCCGCCAATACTTACCGACCACAAATTTGGAAATGTAATCTAAGTCCACATATTCCACAAACAACTTATCCAAACGGCGATATTTTTCTGCGAGGTTGGGTTCATTAAATGTATCTAAAAGCTCCCTACCCTTATCATTTACCCAAGCTTTGGCATCGACCTTACTTACAGAAGCACCACATATTTTGGCTCCTAAAAAAAGCACAAAACAAAAGATAATAAGTTGCAAAAAAAGGTTACGTTTCATGAAAAATTGCCTTATAGTTATTCTATCTTGGTAATATTATAACATAATGGTAAAAAAAATGATACTGAAACAGTTATTATTTGCAGGTGCATTGCTATTGGCTATGCCTGCAGCCGCAGCTCCTGCTGAAGGGCTCCGTTTTATCAAGTCAGACGGGGTTATTCGTTGCGGAACCGATCTCACCACAAATACTTACAGTAAAAAAACTGAAGATGGTCACTGGGAAGGAATTGATCCGACACTGTGCAGTATTTTTGCTACGGCAATTTTTGGCAACCCCAATAATTTTGAGATGGTTAATGTTCCTGCCGGACAAGCTGATTCGTATTTGGCAACACAAAAAATTGATGTGATGCTTGGAAACTCTTACAGTACTGCCAGCGCAGAGCTCACCGGCAACGCTCTTCCGGCGGCAACGATTTATCATGACCGTTTGGTCTTTTTAGCAAAAGCTAGCGAGAAACCAAGCTCTATGGAAGATTTTCAAAACCAAAATGTTTGTATGACCACTCGCTCTCCGGATATGGAAAACTTTGAACAATATATGCGTGACTATGGTCTAAAATTCCAAATTTTAAAGTTTGCTAATTTTGCCAGCGCAAAAGCATCTTTTCTGCTAAATCGTTGTCAGCTTTTGGTGGGACAGGAAACTATATTGGCCGATTTGAAAAACCAGTATCCACACCGAAATGATATTATGCTATTACCTGAAGAAATTGATGTACAGCCGGTATATGTACTGGTTGCCAAGCAGAATCCTAATCTGCAAGCAATTATCAAGTGGATTGTAAATGCCCTCATTTTGGCGGAGGAAGCAGACATAAACTCTAAGAATGCGGCCATTTTAACCGGCGATAATAATCTTTCTTTGCGCAATTTACTTGGCTCAAATCCTGATATTTGGAAAAAGCTAGATTTGCAACCAGACTGGGTCAAAAAAGCAATCAAACTCTATGGCAACTATGGTGAAATTTTTGAAAAAAATCTGGGAAGTTCTTCTGAGCTCAAACTACAGCGTGGCCGCAGTCGATTAATCAAAGACGGCGGAATGCTTAAATCGCAATCTTTTTTATAGTTTTATGATTGATAAATGAGGCGGCCTGAACCAGTCCATCTTCCGTTACTCGGTGTTGGCCTCCGGGAACAACATATGTCTGGACGTTGCAACCAATGGTTTGCAAATGGCGCATGGTGAACATCTGCGACTCGGGGCGAACTAAATTGTCTTCATCACCATGAACCAATAAAACATCTGGTTTGCTTTTGGCATGTTTTAAGAGATAGCTGTGCGGGGTAATAATTCCGCTAAAACTTACGCAACCGCCGATTTGCTCTTCTTGCATCAGCGAGGTATAAATGGCGACCATGGCACCTTGCGAAAAACCGCACAGATACAAATCCTGATAGCCAAGACCGTAGTCTGAAAGACGTTCTTCCAAATAAGGATTCAAATAAGAAAAAGCTTCGGCTAAGCCCAAACCCATGCGATTGTATATAGAAGCACATTCCTCCATGGTCGGAACATATTTGCGGGCATCATCAGGGTCAAAGCGGTGCATTGAATACCACTGGCGCTTGTTTTCCAAGATTTCGCATACTTCTGGAGCTTGGGGAATATGGATTGCCGAATCGTCGAGATTGTCCAACAGAGGCTGTAAGCGCCGATCCAAGGCTGGGGCGCTGTCAATATACCCATGCAGAAAAACCACTAGTTTCTGTGGGTGGCCGTTAACATGAACTATTTCTTCGCTAATCATCGAAAAGTTCCTTACAATTGGACGGCATTAATATAATCGGCATTTATTAATGATAGCTTAATTTTAAAAATTTTAATTATCTCCATGGGGGAGGTTTCCCTCCCCTGTGGAATTACACAATTATACTTCTGGATATTTGGCTTTGATATCTTGCCATTTTTCAATAACATCTATCAGCTCGTAAGGCAAATCTCCACCGCTTTGCAAAACCATATCAAATGCTTTCAATATGGCATCTAACTGGTCACCAATCGGCAATTTTTGGGCATAAGCTCGTGCTCGTTTTTCTTGGTAAGTCATTTTTCTGCGTGGCATTTTCTTCTCCTTATTTGATTACTTTGCTTGGATCGGACAAGATGTCAAAGCCTTGCAAATACATTTTGGAGCGATAGTCCCTATCAATCTGCTTGACCTTACTTTTATATTTTTCGGTTTCAAATCGAATATCATCGTAGGCCTCATCAATATCACGCCCCTGAACGGCTAAAGCCGAGCCACTGGATGCAATGCCGGAGGCTCCAAGTTTGGCTCGGCGACTGGCCAACTGCTTTTCCAGCAAGTTCTTGCGGTTTTGTGTGGTTTGAGCATAGTTTTGATACAAATTATGCTTTTGTTGTTTGACATTGCGGCGCTCATCTAGCAAGTTAATGGTTTTACTGCCAATACTACTCACCGCACTGGTTATATCTCCCATATTATTCTCCTTATGATTTGACTTTTACTTCCAAAACTGCAGATAGCAGTGTGAATGGTACCGGAACGGAACTTTTGATACTCCATATCGGGCGCTCCATATCTTTGACCCAACCTACAGAACGCAACTCAACATCACCGTTATAGGTATTGGCCGGGGCATCTAGAATTTGGTCGCGATACATTTTTTTGAGCGGAACTTCAAAATAGCCACCACCAATATTAATCTGAAATGAGCGGCTACGAATAATCCGAAATAATCCCTGAATAACCCGCAGAGCTTTGGGCGGCCATGGTCGCGCACTCTCTTGCATAAAGGGCAATGGTTCAATGATATGTTCGTAAGGAAAGCCAATGATAATTTCTGAAGCGGCCTCTTCCAAATTGAGTTCCGAATTTTCAATCGGGAACAGACCTATGGTGAAATCGTCTGCAACGACCGAGACTTCTTTACCATTAAAAATCTCTAATCCTTCCCAATGTTTTTGCGGTGTTTCGGCGGTTAGTTTAAGGCTGCAATCAACCCACCAATTGTCCTCCATCTTTTCAATGAACCAACCATTATCCCGCTCTACACAAAAATATATATCATCTCCAATAGCGGCAACTGAACGAAAGTTTCCGTCCGTTTTAAGTTTGCTCCAGGCGGTTACCTGCTCAGTGCGGTAAGTGGTCAGGCATGAAACACTTCCGTCTTCTAAAACCACATACAACACGTTATCGTCGGGGTGAAAAGTACAATCCCTTGGATTTTTGATAATTTCGCTCGCTAACAAAGTTAAATCTTTGGCCTGATATGCCTGCTCGACATCGGCAAACAAAAACTCTCTTATCTGCCGACCGCTTGATGATACAAACAAAGTTGCACCATCCACATTTTGGGGCGGAACATTGCAACCTGTATACATACCAACTTTGGTTTGTCTTGTGAGTTGAATGCTTTCCGGTGTCAATGGTTGTCCTGTCACCATCCATTCAGCGCCGGTTGTAAACACCAGCAAGTGTCGGGCTGAAACAACCGATTTAATCGCATTGACCTGGTCGGACAAAATGGCAAACTCTATTGACTCGTCATCTAATCCTTCCCCTAAGTCAAAGTTAAACAAGTCAGAAGATTTTGACAGCCACAAGCGATTGGGCAAACTCCTAGAGCCGCCAATCACCATGCGGTCTTGGTGAAACGTGACAGAATTGGGCCAACCTCGACGCACCGAAAATGAACTCTCCTCCCAGTCAGTCGTAATATTAGCATTACTCAAATTTTTGCTGACTTTAGCTTTTAATTCTCTTTGGCTAACAAAACTCGTAACCTCAACCTCGCCTTCATTTATCCGAATCCTACTCCCCACATATTCGGCCGAAAAAATATCATTATCTGCAGTTAAGCTTATCTCTCCGCTGGTGCCGCTTGGTTTTAGGTTTTCCTTATGCTGGAAGAAATTGTAATATGGGCAATAAACTTTTCCTTCCTCTCTATAATACTCCCAATCTTCCACCTTCCAGACGTCGCCGTCATAGCGGCTGATTTGTTTAGGGGCAACATCAGGATGCACCACCAACAATGTATCAGCACTTTGCGTCCAATTGATTGTATCTAATTGCGCCAAACTCCATGGCGTATCTAACTCGGATATAAACTGATTATCTCGATATATCCTTAGTTTCTTATTTAAAAAGCACAGCAGATAAGTTTGCTCGGTATTGAACTCAAAAGGCAATAATCTAGCCGCGCCGCTTAGCTTATCTATATATCTTAAACCACGGCGGCGGGAGATACCACCGGTGGGGTGAATAATCACATTTTCGAGCGTGCGAGCGCCATTTTCAAAAATGCCCAAATCACCCCGCCCATAAATCAGCGGTGAAACCTGTCCGGCGGTGAAGTTGGTTTTAACAGAAACATTATTACTCATTGGCGGGCCTCAATTAAGCTAAAATCTTCAAACTTGAGCGGAGTACCCTGCTGGGCATCGATAAGTCGGGCTTGTTTTAATATATCTTCGGCTTTCTTTTGCAAAAACTCAGCGCGTGATGTGCTCTCAGTTAATGGCAGGCAAAATTCGGCGGCCAAAGCTGCCACCAGCGCCTCACTAAAAAAGGTCGGGAAGATACTTTCGTTTACCCGATAGATATAAGTAATAATCAGCTCCTCGCTATCGGTATAAATTTTATTTTCATATACCCTATACTCAGCCCCTCGCCCTTTGCTACCACTACCAGCAGAAATTATCCGCAAAAAATCAGAGGGAAGCTGAAATGCATACTTGAAATCGGCCACCGGTGTTAAGTCTAATCTGCCTAGTCGCTTTTGGGCGATGGCAAAGCTCCAAGGATATGATGAAAGCAGACTATCCTTCACCAAGGGATATAAATTGGCCGAGACTTCCGATTCAGCAGTGCCGTCCTCAAATGAGGTGATGGTTTGTGCCCCGATTTTTAACAAAGCCTTGGAGCATAGGCTTACATCGGTATAACTCATTTTTTTCTCCTTACTTAAAAATAACCGGGAAGTTTTTTTACAAACTTCCCGGCGTCACATGGCTTAAAGTGTTTTTATTTTAAATTTATCAGGATATTTGTTGCTTAGGCCGCAGATGAGCCAACCTCACCAACGCTTACGACGCCATCGGCAATGTTGCTTACATACAAAATTGCCGCACCAATGGTGCCGGAAGTTTCGGTTGTGGCCATAATCATATCACCTTTGCGGATAAAGGGAGCGGCTTCGTCAAAGTAGTTGCTCCCTTTAATGGTGCTCAATGTATCTGCGGTTTGGTAGTTCCAGATGGTAAAGCCGTTAGCATAGGCCATTACACTGAAATTTTTGCTATCGTATGCCATTTGTTTATCCTTTCATTTGCTTACTTAGTTACAGAAGATGCTTCTTTGCACTTGATGCGAACAATGCCGCTATCATCAATCAAACAAGCGCCTTGGCTCATCATATTGTTGACAAAGTGTGCGGCATGGTCACCGTGCCAGCTGATGTCGCATTTGACATCTTGGCCGGAGGCATGTCCAATGGCGGTTTTGTGGAAAATAAAGCAATTGCGCTCATCGTTTGAGCTACCACCCAAAGGCAAACCTGTATGCATAATCCAGTTAATGCCCAACCATTTGCGGCTTTCAGTACCTTTTAAGAACGGCAGATTATCGCCGGCATAGTCCGAATTGGAAAACTCGGCAATGTTCAACAAAGCATTCCATTGATGCGGACCGACCAAGCCAAAGCGTTGTCCGTCATCGGGCACATCGTTCTCATTTAATTTGGCAAAAGCATCCAAAATATCTTTTCTGCTGAGCGGTGTGCTATAATCGCCAACATCATTAGTTGAGGAGGCCTGATTCAAGGCATTGATAATCAGCTCATCGGTTTTGCGGCCCAAAGCATATGCTCCGGCATTGGCAATCACGCGGCGTTCGTCAATGCTCAATTTGAGTTCGTCTAAAGCATCGACCCAATCGCCGGCATAATAATCGCGCAATTCGCATTCGACCGGGCTATGGTCAAGGCTCATTACCGGAACCAAGCCATGGCGAGCTTTAACCGAAGCACTGCCCTTGCCGACTTTTTGGAACACGGTGCTCGAACCTTTGACATTGTTCTTATAGCGAACGGTATTTTTGAGTTTGGAACCATTTTGTTGGTAGGCCAAGTGAACATCAGCTTCAAACTGTTTGATAAAAGCTTCACTTACTTGTGTAGACATTAGTTTTTCTCCATTGTTAAAATTGAATTTTTACAAAAAAAGAAGCTTATTTTTCAGGATAAAGCTTCTCAAATCCTTTGGTGATTTTGGCCACGTATGTCGGGTCTTTATCACGCCAATAGCGCGGGTCTTCCATCATCTTGCGCAGCGAGGCATCGCTTAGCTCCTCGGTCATCCTTCCTTCCCTACTCATCATCGGCTCGTTGCTTGACATCAACTGATACAAAGCAATCACGCCTTCAGCCGTGGTAGCCAAAGCGTCATAAACATTTTTGTTTAGGTTCTGGCTGGCCCAAGTGGAAATTTGGCGCGAAATCTCATTAAACCGCTCGGCACTGCCAAAATGACGGATAAGCTTTTCAATTTGTCTCTGTGCCTCAAAGTTAACGGTTAATTCGCTTAAGACCGGAATGACGCGCTCATTAGCCAAGTCATACACCAATTGCGCTTGGTCGTTGGTGAAGTGTTTATCATACATACGGCGCAAGACTTCATCGTCGCGTTCCAAATACGGGCTCGGAATTTTCAAGTCATACTTATCGTAACTTTCGGGAACTCCACGCAAATTGGTTTCGACCAAGTTGTCATCGCGGGCGGCCATATTATTAAAGTCGGCAATCAGGCTTTCCAATCTGACTTCGCCGCGTTTTTCGTCCCAATATTTATCGGGAAGTCCTTGCGGTTTGCCACGAGAATCGGAAGTGGCTGATTGTGTTAACAAGTTTTCACTCATATTTATATCCTTTCAGATTATTAATTATAAATAAAACCGTGGTAAAATCTTACCACGGCGCATTAGGAAACATCTGCAAGCGATTTGATATAACATACCAAATGCCGTTGTCCTTCCAAGTGGCGTAGCTGCTCGGAAGTGCTTTCCGGCCCCAAATATCGCTCGAGTGTTATCCTTTCTAAAAAAGAGAGAACAATTTGTCCTTCTCTGGTTAAAAAACACTTGGCAAAGGCCTGCCTGATTTCGGCATCGTCCATGTGCGAAGTGTTAGGCTTGCTTGATAACATCTTCTGGTGTCACCTCCTCTGTCGGAGCCAATGGCAGATTTATCTCCTGCATCAGATTGGCTGGCACGTTTAAGGTATTACCAAGCCACAAGGCAGCTTCTCTTGCATTTACAACACTCAATGCATCACCCCCAAGAGATGCTACCAAGCCGACCCATTCGGTCACAGTGCTCACATCTTTGCGAGCCTGAACCAAGGCTAAGGGGGATTTGTACTGCAAATCTACCACCTTGCCGTCTAGGTCAAAATTCATAATATCGCCGCGGCGGCGCAAAATGTAAAATGCACGTTTTAACAGCGGGGTTAAAAGCTCCGATTGTAATCTTCCAAAACTTGCTCCCAAGATACGCGCCATTTGTGAAGCTCGTTCCAAGACTTCGGTTGCAGTCATATTCGGAGTGCTGATTTGGGCCAAACTATCAGCCAACAGGGCATGATTAATGCGGCTGCGCAAATCTTCCAGCACCAACTGCGAAATATCAAACTTACCTGGAGCTTCCAGCGGTGTTAGTCCTTTTGATCCCACCGCTTTGGGAATGATGGCACCCGGAACCAGCTTAATATTGGCGGGGTTTAAGATACCGTCATCATCGGCTTGCCAAATGCCGGTTACCGAAATGGAGGCATTTTTCAATATCAATTCCACCACCTTATTGGCGGTTTTGATATCGGGCAATGCTTTCATAACCGGAGAGCGGCCATAAACCTCTCCCGGAGCTTTGAGCCAACGAAAATTGATAAACGGTGAAGTATCAAAAACACCATCTTTCAGCACAAAAGCATTTTCTGCTCCTTCGCCGGCGTCAAAAACAAAGGCAGTATATTCATACCCCAAAGCGCCATACTTGCCGCTCCTTGGCAACACCGCCTCAATTAATTCCATTTTATAGCCCTTATCTTCTCGCGCCCGATTATAATAATTGTCGGGAATCTCGGCATTTGGGAAGCGGTGTCTAATCCCCTCAATTGAGATTTGCGAGCATCTAAAGGTGGTATCGAGCCGGCCATCGGCACTTTCTTCTAGGGCGATTTCTCTTAGCGGAACGGCATAAAACCGAAAGGCCGTGCTTTCGCCAATCGGGGCTTCTTCAAACATCAAACAAGCCGTACCGGCGGTGACCAAGTCCAGATAACACTGGTGAATCTCGACTGCAAAATTGGAATGTTCAAAATTTTGCAGCAGCACATCGGTACTCTTTTCTAAAATCGGGCCCACCTGACTGCGTTCTTGCGCGCTCAACTCCGGCCCTGGTCTCAAACCAAACCATTTGGCCCAAGGCGGGGTCAACTCCGAAAGCAATGAGGATGCCAGCTGGTCAACCGCATCGGGAGCGGTGCCATCAAACAAATGCAAATTCTGCTTGCCGCCATAGTTATCATAATACTGCTGGGTACTGACGTTTTCGCGCTGAGGAAAAGCATAGTTATAGCACTCTTGCCAATGCGGTTCCCAATTTTGGCGGCGTTCCACCGCTTTTTGCCAGCGGGTTACCAGTTCGCGGATTTTATCTGACATACCTACTCTCCCAAAAGTTTTTTGCGGTTGAGGTCTTTAGTATCCAAAAGCCCGTTGTATGAGGTCTTAATGGTGCTCTCAACCCCACGGCGCTGTCTTTCCAAAGCCTTCTGACGTTCTTCTTCGGCTAGCTTTTCGGAATTATCATTCTCAACTACTGCCGGAGCTGAAGTTTTGGGTGCTGAAAATACTCCTCCCATATTTGTTCTCCTTATAATTTATTTGTATTGACCAATTTGTTTAAAATTCCGCCCTTGGTGGCTGAGGTTTTGACCTCGCCGGTGCGGACAACCGAAATTCCCAATACGCCCAAGGCAATGCCCCAAAGCGAAGTGGTTTCGACTAATGCCATAATAATTTCGGGTGCTCGCGGATTGTCGCTCACAATCACATAGCAGAGCGTGAACATACACAACAGCCACGACACAGCGACCGAATAGCCAAAGGCCGGACGCCAAAACCGAACAAAGCGGTCTTGCGAGTTGAGCTCGTTTCTCATGGTATCGTGGATTAGTTTTAAGGTGGAAGAATCTAAACTATTTTCCAGTTCTTGCGATTTTTCCAAATGCCGGTTGGCCTCTTTGAGTTCTTCTAGCGAAATTTGCTCCTTACTGATGGCATTATCGACATCGCTTAATGCTGAAACGGCTTTTTTGGCAAAGTCGTTATTGATACTCCCTAAAGACGAACTCACAAATTTGACCAATATCGGCAGACCGATTTTTCCTAAAATTCGGGTTAACATTTTTTCTCCTTATTTCTCAATGTCATTATAAAAAACATGGCTGCCAAGCTCGGTGCAGGGAATTTTTCCAATCGACCAAGCCGGACGTAGCTGTTTGGTATGATAGTGGGTGGCGCCGCAAGTATTGTCTTCTAGTAAACCGGCGCGCGCTCTTAGTGCTATCCGTTTACAAATGGCAAAATTTAAATCATGTTCCAAATTTTGCTCCAAAAGCTTGCGGTTGGGATCGTTTTCGTTCCAACAAGAAAACTGCCATGGTTTGTGGCAAACCTCATACACGCTGTTACCCCACCAATACCTTCCGCGCCGTTTGGAAAAAGCGACCCGATTTAAGATGACTGAGGCAACCGCTTCTTGTCCGGATAAACTTTCGCCTCTGGCCTCGCCAAAAATGGTACGTGCCATGGCTTCTACGTCTTCATCATTCATCTTTACCTCCCGGTCCGATCATCAATTTTCTTTTCTATCCGCAACAGGTGTTCGGTCAGGCGGTTTTCGACATCTTTAAGATAATTGGTGGACACATAATTGCGGGCAACATGAATTTTGAATTCGCTCAAGGCCTCGCGACAGCCGGATAATTTTTGCTCCTGCACGCCTTTTATATCATTGATACTATCTTCAAAGTGTGCGCGGTTCTTGCTTATCATCCGAAACAGGCCTAAAAAAAGGGGCACCTCTATCATGGTGACCCAGCTAAACAATTCTCCCGTCATAAATCTCTCCTTTCCTTTGATTGGTTTATTTTTCCTTTCTACACCTCAAAACCTACATGAGCCTGAAACTGTCCTCCACCGCCCTGCCAACTGCTGCTCTTGAAATTTTTATAATTCCAACCACTTCCGGATAAACGCACCGGCTCGGAACGCAGGCAACCGGCAACGGCGTCAAGTGCATCATCATGCAAGCTCCCTTCAAAACTCCACTCACGCATTTCCTCAATGAAACCACCGGCATAAACCCTTCGATGCACATTTAAGGCTCGAGCCGCTAACACCACTTCAAAAGCTTCCAAAATTCGCTTTTGCTTGTTTTCGGTAGAGTACATCTCCAAAACCGCTGCATTTAACTGCCTTGTTCTTAATTCCTTACGCAAGATTCCGGGCAGAAATTTGCCAAGTCCGTTTATCTCCACCCTTACTGAGGGCAAGTGGTTGCGTTCCAAAAAATCGACCACGCTTCGACACTGCGCCTCGGCGGCATTTTGTTCCTCTCCTTTTTGTAATCTGATATACTCCAAATCGTGCAGGTAATAGTTCCCCGCCTCATCTGAAAACACGCAGGCAATCACGCTGTTATCGCCCCCATTGCCAAAGGACGGGTCCCACCAGCAAGAAGCTGAAAGCAACTTCCTTTCCCCAAGTTTTAAGAACTCGCGTTCGTTGGCGCTGATGAGCTCCAACTCCTCGCAATAAGGCTTTAACAAATCCGGATTTAAGACGCACTCTTGCACATTGACCGGTTTGAGCATCATCTGCGAGAGAAATTTGCTCTCGCCCGAACGTGCCCGAATGGAGGCGATTTTTTCATCAGAAAATCGCTCCGGCCAGGCGCTCTTGCCGTGCTTATCCAAAATGGGCAATTCCAACTTCTTAAACCCCAGCAAAAACGGCTCAACTTCTGCTTTACTCGCCTCATACTCAGTTTGATATATGGTATAGTAAGTATGCGGAGTGCCGATATATAACTGCACTCCAGATGGCGTGAGAATATAATCGAGCTCGCTTAGTTTTTCTCTCATATCGGCTCGCTTTAAGGCCGTATCACAATTTTTGGGAACTTCCACATCATCGCAAATGATGATATCGGCACGAAGACCGGTAATGTTTGCTCCCAAACCCTTGGCCAGCATAGATGGATCTCGCAACTCGGCGTCGCGGTTAATGGTAAACTGGTCAGATGACCACTGATCCAAGCGATCCGGTTTGAGCCCTAAAGTCAGCGGGTGCTGCTCAATAATCCGCTTAACGTTTCTAACCATTTTTTTTGCCAAAGCATGATCAGCGGCAATTACCAAAATGCGGCTTGCTGGTTTGGTATACAATATCCAAGCGCAAAACAAGCCGACAATGGTGGATTTGCCCGAATTGCGAAAGGCCATCAGCAAACCTTGACGCCGCTCTTTTTCGTTCCACAAAGAAGAAAGCCAACGAGCAATCTTTCTTTGGTGTTTGGGCACACCCAATCCTTGGAGCCGAAACCAGACATATACAAACTCGAAAAAATCAATCTTCATCTTCTTGTCCGTCGTCAAACTCGTTTTTGGCCTCTATCAGCAATTTTTCTATGTCAGTGGTTGTTCCGCTCATAGGTTGCGGGTTTTCGTCTTCGGTCCAGCGCGCCAATTTGAGCAAAGTTTCGGCGTGCACCACTGCCGATTTGCAGGCACTGTGGTGAGCACTAAAGCCTTTGGCATCATCAGGCACGGGTTGTTCCGAAAAATTTTCGTAGCTTGCCATCACTTCAGAAATTTTTTCAGGAAGTGTTTTTTTGAGGCGTTTTTTTAAGGCAGAAAGTGTTTTTATTTTTTTGGTTACCATTTTTTTACCTCAATAAAAAAAATTCGCAAAACAGCAACCTGTTTTACGAACCAATTTATTTTTGACACACTTCAAGCAAGTGACATTTAGGGTTGTATCAAAAATTTTTCAAAAAGTCAAGATATTTTTCCTACTATTTTTAATTTTTTTATACAATTTATATGGAGTAATAATAGAAATATCTCGAATCCCTAAAACTCTTTTAACAAACTCAACACAGGTAAAAACCATAAACGGTGCGGGTTTGAAGATGGTTTGTTCCATGTGAACTCGGCATAGTGTGACCCCTTCTTTTCTTGCAAACTCAATCATTAATTTTTTGGTATCGCAGCTTGTGTATAACTCAACATCAATCCGATTGGAGCGTGGATTTAACAACACAACTGCCTGCTTTTCTGCCGCAACCAAAATTACATAACAATGTCTAAACCCTGGTTTCAAAAACCTTAACCACCACAAACAATTAGTATCTTCAAAAGCAACATATACCTCACTAAAGCCTTGTAAAGTCTCCCAGCCTACTTGCATATTATCCCCCTATTATTACAAGATTTTATGTTCTCTTAAGCGTGCATCAAAACAACGAATCGCTTCCTCCCAGAGCCTTATCTCGCTCCTCTTGGCGCGCTTATCGTAATATGGCGGTATTTGATATTTTCCCCAGCGGCTTAACACTCTCAGATGACGATTACTCACGTGGTCCTTAAAATGCATTTGCTTTAATATCATATAAATATCCCCAATTTCACAAGGACGCATTTTGCCCGGAAAATCTGTTCGAGAGCGCAACCCGCCGGCCGAACATTCGATGATATTGCAAAACCAAAACCAGACTTCTTCGGCATTATCAAATGGCTCGTACTTCTCTAACATGCAATTTTCCCCTTTTAAGTTACTACTTTAACCAATTGTTAACTGCGGTAATGTTATACATTAAGTTGTAGGATTTTCAACTTAAAAAAGATTTGATTCCTACAAGTATTTGTGTTATATTACTATCTATAGTCGAAAAACCCGCAGGGAAAGTGAGGAATTATGAAGTACGAAACCGTCTGGAGTGCTGTTGATAACTTGGCTAAATCTATGGGACTATCTCCTTCGGGGCTGGCCAAAAAATCCGGACTCGATGCTACTACTTTTAACAAAAGTAAACGTAAACGGCCTGATGGAAAAAATCGTTGGCCTTCATTGGATAGTCTAAATAAGGTTTTGGAATTTTGTAATCTTACTTTTGATGAATTTTATAAATTTGGTGATGCAGACAATGCAAATGAAAAGCTTAATGCTATTCCTTATCTGAAAATTTCCGCTATTGCTCAATCTGATTGTTGCAAAGATAACTCTCTTGATACATCTGGTTGGGGTATGTTTTGTTTTCCTGATGGCAACAACAGCCTATATGCTCTGGAAATTGACACTTCTGATTATGCCCCGCTTTATAAATTTGGCACTCTACTTATTCTAACCAAAAATTCGGAAATTCGTCGCAATGACAGAGTGGCTATCTTCAAAAATGATGGTACAATTACCTTATGTGAGTTTATTCACCGGAAACCCAAAACGGTCGAACTAGCTTCGCTTAACCAACCAGAAGTTATTATTTCTATTGATATTGAGGAAATTAAGTTTCTACACCGAATCGTATGGGCCAGCCAATAAATGGAGCCAAACATGAAACATAATTTTGAAGAAGAATTTTATGATACTTTGCCTCTAAATAGGCCGGACCCAAATTGTGGGCTAAATCTTATGTGTCGCAAAACTACCAAAAGAATCGCTCATTTGCATCAGCAAAGAAAAACTTCGACCGCTCTGGAAGATATTTTACGCCAATATCGCGATTATGCTTTGAAGAATCAGCGCTGAGAGCGAATTATATTCTCAATCTCGTCTAGCGCCTCTATTGCATGGCCGGAAAAATCTATCTTCTGGTTATCTTTGACATAGCATTCCTGCTCTTTGCCCTTATACAAACAGTATGGCGTGATAAACCACTTGGCATAAGCCTTGCTATCGTCAATATGAAAATCTATCCCGTTCTCAGCACAATATTTGGCCTTGGCTGTATTCCACAAAGCATCGGCAACCTTAAACTCGCCATTGGAAAAATGTTTAACTTCTCCCAAATGCTCATAAAAATCTAATATCGCAAAAATTGTCGTATAGGCAATATTCCAGTCATCAAGCAGACATCTTACCACATCTCCGGGGCCGCCGGTCAAAATATGAATCTCATATTCGCGACGAATCGCCTCCCCCGTAAAAGCACTGAAAAAATCCGGATTGGCGGTTATAACACCATGAAAATCCAGTCCAATTTTAATCCTTTTACCATTATTCATCGCTTTTTCCAAAAACCGAAGAGAACATTTCCTTTAATGAATTGGGGCTCAATGCCGAAAGCGGATTGTAGCTGATTTGCGGATTGTCAATATTGCCTTTAATCTCATAATTAGCTGCAAAAACCGTGCCGTCTTTACCCGAAAGTAAATTGCCAACCAAAGGTATTTTGCCTAAGAAAGTGTTGAGGCTATATGCCGGTGCAAACAAACCTTTGACCTTTAGTTCGGACGTATTGCGGTCATAACTTCCGCTCGCCGATATACCCATTACATTTCCAAAGGCACGTCCGTCTGTCACGCTCAAGACCTTATTCTCATAGGTGAAGGGAGCATCAAAGTGCGAGAAATTTAACCCCTCGCCGGTTATCATATTCACGATACCGCTAAAGGAGGCTAAAGTCAGCAACTTGGCCAATATGGGCGTATTATGTACACTAAAATTGCGAATCTTAGCATGGCCGACTATCTTCTTATCAGCTTGCCGCACAGCCTGAATATTTAATCTACCACCGCGCATATTCTCATATATATGCAACACCTTTAAGGTACTACCGGCATCATTACTATCAATATTTAACATATATTCTTTGTTTAATCTCGGTTCATATTCCAATTTGAGATAAGATTTAGGAGAATTACCATAATTACCAATTATCCGCATCTCCTCTATCCCTACTCCATGCCGCAATTTGGCACTACCGGCAAAATTGCGCACCGAAACACTTGGGTTGGTCCACAACCGATTAACCGCTATATTGATATCAGTATCGGTCACATTTTCTAAATCATCCTTATCATCTTGGGGATTATCTTTATTAACCTTGCTGGGCGCTGATAAGTTAGAGGTGAAAAAGGCCGACAAATCGTAACTCAAACCTGAAACATTAATCTTGACTTTTGGGGTGGCATTAGCAAACTCTATCTTGGCTCGCGCCGAAGTCTTGGGTGCTTTGATACTGGTAATATCAACCGTTTTTACCTGTCCTTTACTATCGACATCAATTTTACCGTTCAAATCAAAGTCGGTTTTGGTAAATGTAAGCGATGGGATTGCGCTCAATTTTCCGTCTTCTAAAACCAGCTTGGCTGTTAACTTAGACTTTTCGCCCCAATTTTTAACCAAGCCTAAAAATCCAAAGTTTAACTCTGTATCTACCATATTGGCAGTAACATCAATCTCATAGCGATTATTGGGATAGGAAGTAATATTTGCCATAACATCGGCGTTTCCGATTATGTAGGGATCATTTAATACGCTATATTGATCCAGACCAAATTTTTGTTTGAAGGCCTTATCATATTTGAACTCTAGCCTATATTTGCTCTTATAATTTTTGGCTCCAAAATTTTCATCCCAGACCAGGCGCATCGGGATATCATCAAAAACGGCCTTGCCCTCAATATGCATTCCCTGATTGTTTACGCCCAACGCCAACTCTTGAGCAGATACCGTCTTGCCTTGAACAATGTTGGGGATTTTGACATTTTTCAGCACCGATTTGACATCCACATGGACTTCTTCGGGCTCTAAATCGGCTTTGAGTTCAAATTTCAAGCCCAAATCGGTAACCGCACTGCCCTCAAAATCATCAGGATTAAGCCCTAACTCCTTAGCGTATCCTAGGGGCGGATTATCAATCAGCTTTAAGGCATCGGTAATCGTGCTTTCGGCCTCAATCTTGATATCGGCAAAATTGTCTTCTTTATCCAAATCGGTCAACAGTACATATCCACCGGTCATGATGACCCCGTTGGAGACACCTTTATCAATATCGACCTTCAAATCACGGGGAGAAAAAGTGACGTGGCCATAAATATTTTTGATATCGGGCATACCTCTGAGGTAGTTCAAATTTGAATCTATAACATCAACTCCGCCGGTCAAGTTCTCAAAAACAATGGATTTTTGCTTGGCATCATAGCCAAAGTCAAACACAAAATCGGCATTGGCAGCCTCGCCGCCATAGATACTATCTTCGCACCAAACCCAAGCCTTTTCGGCAATATAACGCGGCCACAAATTATACAAGTCATCAAACTTGAGCTTATCAATGTGGGCACTAAATTGAAGCTTAATATCTTCGGGATTGTTATCTAAAAAATATTTTTCAAGTCCAGAAACATCAAAACTTAACTTTGTTTTCTGCCCGCCTAAATCAAAATCGGCATCTTTAATGGTCAAGTTCTCAAATCCGGCTTTAAGCTCTCCACTCAGCGCAAATGAATTGACCGGATAAATATACTCTTTCTTATCGGCAAAAGCGATATTGCCGCTACCGCCTTCCAAAGAAAAGACGATTTTTTCAAAAATACTATCAACCGCACTAACTACATAATCACGATTTTTCAGGACTTCGTTAAAATCAACCAAAGCTTCAACTTGTCCGCTTAAGGGTAAGTTAATCTGATAAAAATCAAGTTTCTTTTCCGGCTCAATTAAATTCTCGACCACTTCTCCGGGGTTCAAATCTGCAAAATATGTACGAAGGGCCAATTTGTTTTTGGAAGGACGATACACGGCCTCAAGTCCAATGGTGGAACTTGCCTTATCCCCTAGTTTCAACAAAGCGCTAAAACCGGTTTCAATACTCGTAAAATTGCGCTCAAAATTGTAGTTCAAATCCGATAAAATCCATTTGCGGCCAAGCTCGACTTCGTGCAGTTCAACCTCGGCATTGTTAATGGCAATATCGTTAATATAACTCTCCGAATAAGAATTATCTTCCGAGTTGAACCGCTCTAAAAAATCCTCTAAGCCTTCAAAATAATATTCCAACTTCTTGCGGTTGATATCATTGCCACCGCTTCCCACGCCATAGCTTGAAAAAATATACACTGTCGGGCGGTTGACCTCAATACTGCTTGGGGCAATCACACCATGTAATAATGCGCTGATACTAAAAGAAACCGATGTTTTGGGCGCACTGACCACAAAGGTATTGTCATTTTTGCGGTAACTCACGTTATTGGCAATAATCTTTATCGGCTGGATGGAACGCACCAGCTCAATGTTAACCGAATCTAGTGTGACTTGATAGTTGGCATCATCATGATTGAGCGCCTTAATGATATATGGTTTCAAAAACGGAACGGCTATCGGGCCGCGATAAAGCTGCCACAAAAATATCAAAAACATAGCCAGAAAAGCAGCTCCGGTATAGTCAATGACTTTTTTGAAGATATATCTGCGGTTACTTATCTTTTTCATGCTTACCTAACCAAGTTAAAATATCTTTATAATTGCCAAAGTCATATAAATTACTATGCATCGCCCCAGGGTAAGAAATAAACTCCTTTTGAGTTTGAGCTCTCTCAAACAAATCTTTACCAAGATTTGGCTCTATTACTTCATCATCGCTCCCAGACATCACCAACAATGGGGCTTTAACCTCAGCAATTTTAGCCTTGCTGTCGTATTTATCACGCATTATCAACTCTAAGGGCAACGGCACCCAGACGTGCTCCTTTGCCACTTCAACCAAATCATTAAACGGAGCTTCCAATATCAATCCGCCAAAAGCCTCCATATCCCCCATTTCCGCGGCCACTCGGGTAGCCATATGAGTTCCCATGGAAAAGCCATAAATAACAATATCGCGATTCTTATAACCCTCTTGGTACAAATAATTAACGGCGCTTTTGGCATCGGCAACCAGATTTTGCTCAGTTATCCGCCCTTTGATACCTCCAAAGCCCCGATACTCCGCGATAAATGTGCCATATCCGGCTTGTTGTAAAGGTTGCATTTTGTTAGAAAACTTTTCGATATTATACGAGTTTCCATGCATAAATACGATTACCTTTTTACCGTTTTGTGGCTTGCTATACCAAGCATACAACATGGTCCCATCAGCGGCCGGATACTCGACCTCTTTACCCTTATATCCCTTTTTTTGTGCTCTTTCGAGGCTGGCGCGCTCGTTTGAGGGGTGAAAAAAGAACCACTCCTGACGAAAGACAACTACCCCGCAGAAAATAAGGTAGCCAATTGCTGCCCCAAGCACAAAACGTAATATAAGCCGAATTTTAGGCATTTGCACCTACCTTATGGGCTAGAGCTGCACTCAAGAACAAATCAATATCCCCGTCCAAAACCCCTTTGCAATCGGAGGTCTCTACTTCAGTGCGCAAATCCTTAATCATCTTATAGGGTTGGAGCACATAAGAGCGAATCTGATGTCCCCAGCCGATATCGGTCATAGAATCGCGCATATCTTGGGCTGCAGCCTCCCGCTTTTGGAGCTCACGCTCATACAACCGTGCTTTGAGCATTTTCCAAGCGGCCTCGCGGTTTTGGAACTGCGAACGCTGGTTTTGGCACTGCACGACAATTCCGGTCGGAATATGGGTAATACGCACCGCAGAATCGGTCTTATTAATATGCTGACCGCCGGCACCGGAGGCGCGATAAGTATCGACCCGACAATCGGACTCATTTATCTCAATTTCGATTTCATCGTCTATCACCGGATAGACCCCAACTGAGGCAAAGCTGGTATGGCGGCGGGCAGCACTATCAAAGGGAGAAATGCGCACCAAGCGATGAACACCGCTTTCGGATTTTAGCCAGCCATAAGCATTGTGCCCGCTAATCTTAATTGTGGCAGATTTTAAGCCGGCAACCTCGCCTTCGGTTTCTTCCAGATACTCGACTTTATAGTGATGAGCCTCGGCCCAGCGGCTATACATACGCAATAACATCTCGGCCCAGTCTTGAGCCTCGGTGCCGCCGCTGCCGGCATGAACTTCCAAAAAGGCATCGTTGGCATCGACCTCGCCATTGAGCAGAGCCTCTAATTCGCCTCTTTTGGCCTCGTTTTGCAACTCTTTTAAATGCGTTTCCAGCTCGCTTAACGAGGTTTCATCATTTTCAGCCTCGGCAATTTCGGCAAGCTCGGTATAATCCGCCAAATTTTGCTCCATAGTCTGATAGCTCGTCAAAGCTTCTTCAAGCGCAGTTTTCTCACTCATCAAACGGCGTGCGTTTTGAGCATCATTCCACAAAGAACTGTCTGCACTTAGGGCATTTAACTCGCTTAAGCGATCAAGAGCATTTTCATAGTCAAAGAGACCTCCTTAGCAGCTCCAATGACTGCTTGATTGCTTGAACCAACTCATAAATCTCGGCACGCATACTTTATTCTCCTAACATTCTAATATTCGGTTCCAAGCTGAAAACCACTGTCTTCTGAGGTTTCAAAAACCGTACTTTGGCTATTGATACCATTTTCGCCAGCACTGCTCGCATTATTATCCGTATTTTCACCGATTATTTTTTGTTTATGACGATTAAAGTCAAAATCGGGTTTTAAGGCCTCGACTATCACCGATTTATCATTCGGAGTGGCCGGAAGTCCGGTTTGATAATTAATCCGAACCAACTTAATTCCCCGCGGAGTGCGGAACGGAGTATCGGGAGTGCCGACCAGAGCTTTAGCGGCAAAATCATAAAATATCGGCAAAGCGGCACTGGCACCGGTTTCGCGACGACCCAAAGTTCTTGGCTCATCAAAACCAAGGTAAGTGGCAACAACCAAGTCCGGCGTGAAACCGACAAACCACGCTTCCTTATTTTCATTGGTAGTTCCGGTTTTGCCGCCTAAGTGGCGTTTGAGACTACGTAACCGGGCGGCGGTTCCACGGGTGGCCACACCTTCTAAGATGCTGGTCATTTGGTAAGCACTTAATGGATCAACAATTTGTTCTCTGACATCGTATAACTCGGGAATATCTTGCTGCTGCCAATTGTCTATATTGCAGTCAGGGCAAGCACGGTTATCATGACGGAAAACTGCCTTACCATTGCGGTCTTGTATCATCTCAATGAAATATGGGCTGATTTTCTTACCACCATTTACAATCATGGAGTAGCCGGTGGCCATATCAATCAATCTGGTTTCGCCAGCGCCAAGCGACATGGAGAGTAATTTTGGCAAGTTAGGATTAATACCAAACTTGGCGGCATATTCCGAAACCTTATCCATGCCCACATCTTGTGCTAAGCGCACGGTCATTAAGTTACGCGATTTTTCAATCCCTTGGCGCAGCGTGGTTAAGCCATAAAAAGTGGTAGAGTAGTTTTTAGGTTTCCATTTTGGCAGCCCCTCGCCTTGGTCAAGCACGAACGGCGCATCCAAAATCAAATCGGTTGGGGAATAGCCATTATCTAAAGCGGCCATATACACAAAAGGTTTGAAAGCCGAACCGGTTTGACGTCTCGCCTGAGTAGCGCGATTAAATTGTGATTTAGCAAAATCATATCCTCCGACCAAAGCCAAGACTTTACCAGTATGGGGATCCATAACAATCAAGCCGCCTTCAACATCGGGAACCTGACGAAGTTCATAGCTATCTTGAGCTAACTTTTTGCTCTTAATGGTTTTCTCAGCAGCTTTTTCAACATAAATAACATCACCTGATTTGAGCACTTCTGTAACTGATTTGGGAGCGCCACCAATACCCTGATTTTTTAATACCTTACGAGCCCAATCTAACAATACCAGCGGGATTTGACCTTTTTCATTGCTCTCGGTAGTGATATCGGCTTTATCTTTGCTAACAGCAGTTACCACTGCTTTTTCCCAGCCTTCTCGTTTGCCTTTGGGGAGTTCGGCTTCCTTGAGTGCGCTCATATAATCGCCATCAAGGCTGATACTGCGAGTAGTTCCGCGCCAGCCATGGCGGCGGTCATATTGCAAAGCCTGATTTTGAAACACATCGGTCGCAATTTCTTGGAGTTTGGGGTCAACCGTGGTACGAATAATCATACCGCCTTCATACAAGGCATCTTCGCCAAAACGTCTGGTCACGCGGCGGCGAACTTCTTCGCTGAAATATTGTGCATCTTTAACAAACTCGTTGTTGCGGTCAATGGTAACTAGTGGTTTGTCCTTGGCTACTGCCGCTTCATCTGCTGTAATATAACCATCTTCTTGCATGCGGTCTAAAACCCAGTTACGACGCTCAATTGCCCGCTCCATATACTTTTTGGGATTATAGTTATTGGGACCTTTGGGGAGTGCGGCCAAATAAGCCAGTTCTTCTAGTTCCAATTTATCGAGCGGTTTACCAAAGTAATTAAGTGCGGCAGAAGCAACACCATAAGAGCGGTTGCCTAAATATATCTCGTTTAAGTATAATTCCAAAATGTGGTCTTTAGTAAAGGCATCTTCCATGCGGAAAGCGAGCAAGGCCTCTTTTATTTTACGCTTATAGCTAACTTCTGGCGTAAGCAAAAAGTTTTTGGCAACCTGCTGAGTGATGGTAGAGGCGCCAGATGGACGGCGACCGGAAAACATTCCGGCCACGTTACCCAAAGCGGCACGGACAATACCCTTATAGTCCAAACCTGAGTGGGTATAGAAGTTTTTATCTTCGGCAGCGATAAAAGCCTGCTTGACTTTTTCGGGGATTTTATCAATCGGCACAAAAAAGCGTTTTTCGCTGGCATATTCCATCAGCAATCGACCATCACCTGCATATAATCTGGTGGTGACCTTCGGCTCATATTTAGCCAATTGTCGATAGTCGGGAAGCATGGCGGAATATTCAAACAAAGTGGTGATAATAACCACAATGATTATTACCGCAAAGAACATTAATGTGCTCAAAAGCGAAGATAGTGTTTTTAGCATCAAAGGTAATCCAAAAAATTAAAATATTGCAATATCTTTGCAAGTTACAATAAATTTATTCTTTTTTAAAGCACGATTTTATTTATCCCCTCGCGGAGGAGCCCAAAAATTCATCAAAAAAAATTGCAAAATGTTTAGAACAGGCTGGCGTGTTGCATATTTTCAAAATAGCGGTCAATGGCGGCGCTGGCAGATTTAGCCAGTTTGCGACGATAACTTGCCTGACGCAACAATTTTTCTTCAGTACGATTAGAAAGGTATCCCATTTCCAACAAGACTGCGGGAACATCGGGCGCTTTTAACACCGCAAAACCGGCAAAACGGTGGGTATTATCCAACAACTTAACTGATTTGCGCATTTCTTGGACCATAAAATTGGCAAATTCAGAAGAACGGTTCATGGTTTCGCGCTGGGCTAAGTTAATCAGAATATCGGACACTTCTTTGGAATGTTCGGCAAAGTTAAGACCGGCAATTACATCGGCCTTATTTTCTCTTTCGGCCAAGGCCGCGGCCTCTTTGTCGGAAGCGGTTTCAGACAAAGTATAAACAGACAAACCTTTTGCATTCTTATTTAAGGCGCTATCAGCATGGATAGACAAGAACAAATCGGCCTTATAGCGGCGAGCAATTTTCACTCTCTCGCGCAAGGGGATAAAGACATCGCGGTTGCGAGTGAGATACACCTTATAATCACCATCTTTTTCCAAAATCTTTTTTAATTCTTTGGCCATGGCTAAAGTGATGTTTTTCTCATACACGCCACTTACACCAATTGCTCCGGGATCTTGACCACCATGACCGGGGTCAAGCACGATTATTCTCTTAGAATTACTCTTTGAAACTGCAGAACTCTTAGAGGCGGTTTTGGTAGATTTTTTGCCCGAATCTTGAATAAAAGCGTGTTGGTTACCAATATGCGCAGCAAACTCTCTTTCGGAAGAAACCTCCATATCAATCACAAAGCGCCAACCAAAACTGCTTTGCGGAGGAAGCATAAATACTTTTTTGACAATAGCGGGTTGTTTCAAATCAAAAGCAATTCTGGCATCACCATCTGGGGTTTTGCCGACCCGAATATTGGACAACACATTATTTTTATCTACATTTCTTTCAATTTGAGAACGAACATTCGAATCCTTAACATCAACAACCAAGCGCTTGGGGTTGCTCAACAAAAACACATTATAGTCAAACTTCGAATCGGCATCAAAAACCAAGCGGACGCTTCCAACTCCTTGACCAATACGCAAGGCACTGATATTGCCAGCAAAGGCATTGGCGCTAAAAAACAAGCCACAACAAACCATCAGCAGTGCCAAAAAGCACAACCGCAGAGACCGCCATATGTTTACCAATGTCCTTCTCATCGTCTCTTTATTTGTATTTTTGCTATTTTTTTTAGTATAACCGCTTTATATTACCAATCAGTTAAAAACACCAGCAAAAAACTTAGCTGATTGTTAATTTTTGTTGTTGTGTTTCTAAAACAAATCGTATATCTTGTTTTTTGGTGAGATGTGTTTTTACCGAACTTGGGTCTTTTTACAGATTAATTGATACTTTTGCAAGACCTATTTTTTGGTACCGCCGTTTTATCATTACGAAAAGCGTGCTCCATCTGACCAGAGAAAAAAGTTTTGTCGGGTTTAGACGCAGTGTCAACCGAAGCGGAGCATTAAAATAAGACTTCATCGGCTGAAAGCTGCGGAAAAGAGATTTTATTTGGCCGAGATGAGTTCTCGGTATGTCGTTAGTCTTTTGCGGCTTATCGGCGCTTTTCTATATTTAATCTTGTAATTTAGCCCGGCGTAGTGTTTTTTGCTGCAAGTATTTTGCAGCTGCTGGGAGTTTATATTTATGACTAAAAGAATGTTAATTGATGACACCCACAGCGAAGAAACTCGTGTGGTGGTCCTAAACGGCAATAAGCTTGAAGATGTGGAATTTGAAACTTGCAGCCGTCGCCAAATTAAAGGCAATATCTATCTTGGAAAAGTTATGCGGGTTGAACCTTCTTTGCAGGCCTGCTTTGTGGATTATGGCGGGAACAAACACGGCTTTCTGGCTTTTGGCGAAATTCATCCCGACTATTATAATGTCAGTGCCGAAGAAATTGCTGCCGTTGACAAAGAAGTTGATGAAATTATCGAAGCTAAAAAGCAAGCTATTAAAGAACGTGAGGCCGAAAGAGAAAGAATCCGAGCTGAGCGTGCTTTAGCACGAGCTGAAGCAGAGCGTCAAAAAGCCGAAGCTGCTGTTTTGGCTGCTCAACAGGCTGAGAGCCAAGTTACTGAACAAACAACCAAATCTCAAGAAGATAACGAAGCTGAAACAACCTCAAGTCAAGAGCAAGATGTCGAAACCGTAGCCCAAGACATTAAGACT
Organism: uncultured Alphaproteobacteria bacterium; assembly: GCA_944391475.1. Classification (GTDB taxonomy): domain Bacteria; phylum Pseudomonadota; class Alphaproteobacteria; order RF32; family CAG-239; genus MGBC133411. Next base: position 112,337 of record CALXTR010000002.1, read on the forward strand.
GAAGAGGTCGAATCGGCAGTGCAAGAACAAACTACCGTGGCTGAAGAAACAGCTCCTGCTCCACTTGAAGAAGAAAAAATCAGCGATGCCGAATTGGAAGAAGCTGCTGAAGCTGCTCACACCAAAAAACGCATTTTGAAAAAACGTATCCGCAAGCAAAAAGAAAAATCTGTAGCCGAAAAATTAACCGTTATGAAAGAAGCTGCCGGAACTGAAGATGAATGCATTTCCGAAGAAGTGGCGCAAGCTCCTATTTCGGTTAATGGTGAAGATGAAATTGACAGCGATGACGATGATGATGATCAGGAATATGATTTTGAATTGCAACGCAAGTTGCTTAAAGCTCGTAAGCTCTATCATCGCAGCCGTATTCAAGATGTAATTAAAGAAGGACAAATCCTGCTTATTCAAATTGTCAAAGAAGAAAGAGGCAACAAAGGTGCCGCTCTCACAACTTATCTTTCTTTGGCAGGGCGTTACTGCGTGCTTATGCCTAACCGCATCAAAAGCGGCGGTGTTTCTCGCAAGATTACCAATGCATCTGACCGCAAACGTCTGAAAGGAATCGTTCGCGAGCTGCCGCTTACTTCGGATATGTCCATCATTGTTCGAACCGCCGGTGAAGAAAAAACTAAATCCGACATTGTTCGCGACTACAACTATCTTATCCGTAGCTGGAACCAAATTCGTTTGGCAGCACTCAGCAACAAAGCTCCTACCCTCATTCACGAAGAAGGCAATCTGATTAAACGAGCTTTGCGCGATATCTACACCAAAGAAGTATCTGAGATTTTGGTTGATGGAGAAAATGCTTACAAAATGGCTCGCGACTTTTTCAAAATCTTGTCGCCACACAGCCTCAAAAAAATCAAGCTCTACAAAAACAAAGATATGCCTTTGTTCCAGCGCTTCCAAGTGGAGAGCCAACTTGACAAGCTCCATGAGGCTAACGCTCAGCTTGATTCCGGGGGATATCTGGTGATTAACCCAACCGAAGCTCTGGTTGCAATTGATGTTAACTCCGGACGCGCCACCAAAGAAAAAGATTTGGAAGAAACCGCGCTTAAAACCAATTTGGAAGCTTGCGATGAGATTGCTCGCCAGTTGAGAATGCGCAACCTCGCAGGCCTTGTGGTTATTGACTTTATTGACATGGACGAACCGGCTAACAACCACGCTGTGGAACGCCGCATGAAAGAAGCTCTCAAACGTGATCGTTCACGCGTACAAGTCGGCAAAATGAGCTGCTTTGGCTTGCTCGAAATTTCTCGCCAAAGAATGCACTCCTCCTTTATGGAGAGCAACTATGTGGTTTGCCCGCACTGTCATGGTCAAGGTGTGGTTCGAACCGTAGAATCGGGTGCTGTTCTGGTTTTGCGTGGAATTGAAGAAGAAGGTATTAAAAATCGCTCTTCGCAACTCAATGTCTTCGTGCCAACCGATGTGGCCATTTATCTGTTGAACCAAAAACGTCAAAACATGGTTGAGCTCGAACAAAAATATAAAATGAGCGTAATTGTGTCAGCCGATGATTCAATTCAAAACATTAATGATTATCGGATTGAGCGCATTAAAGCTCCTAAAGTTCAACCTCAAGAAAAGAAAGCGGCCGACGAAGCATTCTGTGAGCAACCATCTGAGCCTGAAACACAGGATAAGATGGTTGTAGCCGATGAAGAAATTTGTGCAACCGAAGCTGACATCACTCCGACTACCGAAGAAAGCGATGAAAACAATAATAACGGTCGTCGTAATCGTCGTGACCGCAATATGCGGGGTCGTCGTGACCGCGGACGCAGAGGACGCTCTCGTAATAGACGTGAGGCTGTAAGCGGTGAGGACATATCCCCTACTACAGATAATGCACCTGTAAAAAAAGAGAAACAAGAGCCAGTTATTTTGTATAACAGCCATGGTAACACTGCTCCTAATCCGCAAGAAACTCCGGCGGCTCAAGAGCAGGCTCCAAAGGAGAAATCGACTTGGTGGAAAAAACTCATCAAAGGATAGGTCTTATCCTCCGACAAAAATTAAAGAGGCTGGTGAGCAGTGTAATGCTGCTCTCAGCCTTTTTGGCTTTTAGCCCACAAGCCGCCCAAGCCATAACCCTAATTTCAGATGAAGAAACTGAACAATTACTTTATAATATTGCGCTACCATTTTATAAAAACGCTAATATTCCGCTTAAGCCTAACAGTATTTATATTGTTCAGGACAACACGCTTAATGCCTTTGTGGCTGATGGCAATAACCTATTTATCCATACCGGCACTATTGTTTCGGCCTCAAGCAGCAATGAGCTCGCCGGAGTGATTGCCCATGAAATCGGACATATTGCCGGTGGTCATATCTTGCGAGGCAAGCTACAAGCCGAAGAACTCCAACAAGTCGGGTTAGCCTCGCTGATTTTGGCCAGTGCGGCAGCGGTTACCAGTGGTCGTGGTGATGCGGCGATGGCCATTGCTTTAGGCGGACAATCAACCATGTTGCATGGCTTTACATCTTTTCGGACCGATCAAGAGCGCAGTGCCGATGAGGCGGCAGTTAAATATTTGCAAGAAACTAACCAATCTCCACGCGGTATGCTCAATTTTATGAAAAAAATTCAGACTTCCAACCGCTTGAGTGGAATTGAGGAATCGCCTTATTTTCGGACTCATCCGGTTACTCGCGAGCGCATCTCTTTTTTGGAGCAAGCCGCACGCGAAAGCAAAGTCCCTACCCCTTCTTCTAACGATGAAGCTTTTAAGCGGGTTCGTGCCAAGTTAATCGGCTTCTTAAATGAGCCGGACGACACTTATCGCCAATTTCCGAGTAGTGATACTTCCATAGCGGCACGTTATGCCAGAGCAATTGCTGATTTTAAGGCTCTTAATCTGCCCAAAGCCCTCAAAGGGATTAGCTCCTTAATCGACAGCGAACCTGACAATCCATATTTTCGGGAGCTAAAAGCGCAAATGTATATGGAAACCGGAAAAACCCAAGCCGCTGAGCAAGAATATGCCAAAGCGCTGCAGCTACGCCCAAAATCGGCCTTATTCCAAATCAGCTGGGCACAAGCGGCGATGGAAAATAATCCCAACTCAGCCAAACTACAAAACATTATCAATCGGCTCAACCAAGCGGTTATCCATTATCCTGACCCGTTAGCATGGCTACTACTTTCGCGGGCTTATGACGCCAAAGGCGAGCGCGCCTACTCAGATTATGCGGCGGCGGAATATAGTCTTGGTATTGGGGCAGTAAAAATTGCTCAACAGCAAATTCTTCGCGCGCAAAAAGCGCCCAATCTTTCCCCTCAACTAAAGCTAAAGATTGATGATTTGCACAAACGAATCAGCACTATCTTAAAGAAAAACAGCTAGCCCTTTTTCTAACCTTTTAATAAATCTAATTATCCTTCACCGGTAAGGGCAAATTTTGCAGGGCATCGCGTATTGGAATATCGGCCGGAGAAAACTCATATTGCCCCAGCTCATTTGGTGTTACCCAAGCTAAGCGATCGTGGTCGCTATGAAAACTAATATCCTCACTCTTGCAATAGGCATAGTAAGCGTGCAGGCATACGGCGCCTTGGGCATATTCATAAGTGCTTTGCATGAAAAAGCTGCCAACCTCAATATCTAAGTGCAGTTCCTCGGCAATTTCGCGGCGGAGGCATTCGGGCATGGTTTCACCGGGTTCTTGCTTGCCGCCGGGGAACTCCCACAGCTCGGCATTGGACTTATTATGATTGCGGCGCGCTATCAGAATTTTATTATTGCAGATAATTATTCCGGCAGAAACTTGTTTCATTTAACCTCTCCTTAACTTAATAATGGCAGAGTAGGCTATTATATGACCCAAAGCAAGTGTTTTTCGGGATATTGAGATGTCTAACTTAATAAATTTCTTAAATATACTTAAAAATGTGATTTCGCCGCTAACCGCGTTTTTTGCCGGAACGGCTTTGGCTTGTTGTGCTTATGCGCTACTGACCTCGACTTTGGGTTTGCGAATGGCTGAAAACGGAGTTTCGACCTTTGCGGCAGGTATTGTGCTCTCGCTTTATTATGCCGGTTATATCATTGCCTCCAAAACCTCGAATCACATCATTAATCGAGTAGGTCATATTCGCTCATTTTCGGCATATATTTCCATTTTCTCGGCTTTAGTATTGCTGCATTATTTCTCGGTTAACCCGATTTACTGGGGCGTGTTGCGCTTGCTCGAGGGATATTGCATGGGCTCGAGTTTTATGTGTTTGGAAAGTTGGCTCAACACTCGTGCCAATAACAAAAATCGCGGCCTATTAATGTCATTATACATGATTACTTCTTATCTCGGTGCCAGTAGCGGTCAGTTGCTCCTCAATATTCCCGATCCAAACGGAATTGTGATTTATATTGTGGTATCGGTGATTTTTTCCTTGGCTCTAGTCCCGATTTCGCTCACCGCGCTCCCCTCGCCTAATATTTTGGCACACAAAAGCATGTCGCTGTTTAAGCTATATAAAATTTCTCCGGTGGGAGTGGTTGGCTGTCTTTGCAGCGGAATTTTTGTAGGTGCGTTCTACTCTCTGGGCGCGATTTATGCTCACCTTATCGGGTTTGATATTGAAATGACCTCGTTGTTTATGTTCTTTGGGGTTTTGGGCGGCTTACTTATCCAATTTCCTATCGGTAAACTTTCAGATTTGTGCGACCGCCGCTATGTGATGATGTGGATTGCCGGAGTTTTGTTTTTTATTGCGCCGTGGGTACATTTTTTGGTCGACAATGGCGTTTGGCAACTGGCAATCGGCGCACTACTCCTGGGCTCGGGAACTTTTATTCTTTATCCGATTTCGGTTTCGCACGTTAATGATTTGATTGAAGATGACGACAGGGTCAATGCCGCAGGAATGATGATTATGCTCCAAAGTATCGGAATGATTTTGGGCCCGGTGGCAATTTCTTATTTGATGCAAATCGGCGGGGCAATCTGCTTTGTGTTGGCTTACTCCATTGTGACGGCTTTCTTTGTAATCTTTACACTCAAGCACATTACCTTTAAGCCAGATATCAACTATCTAAACGTTACCCCAACTAACCCAATGCCGATTGATACGACCCATGCTTTTCATCAGCTGTCTCAAGATGATGAACTTTCTACTTACTCAAAAATCAGGAAAGCAATTTTGCAACGCCTTAAGCGCTCAGCAAAACCTTAGCGGCGGCTCTGGCCTCATCAGAAATAACTTCGCCAGCCAGCATACGGGCAATTTCTTCGCATTTTTCGGTGTTATCAAGTTCACGTACGCAAGTGGTGGTCACATTGTCTTGGGTGGATTTTTCAACCTTGAAATGGTGGTTACCTTGTGCGGCAACTTGCGGAGAATGGGTAACAACCAAGACCTGTACACCTTGGGCTAATCTGGCTAATCGCTCCCCTACTGCCTGAGCCGTGGCGCCACCGATACCGGCATCGACCTCATCAAAAATCATGGTCTTGACACTTGAGGTTTGCGCCAGATTGACTTTCAGAGCCAGCATAAATCTTGAAAGTTCACCACCGGAGGCGATTTTATTTAAGGGGCCTTGCGGCGAATTGGGGTTAGTAGAAACTGTGAAGCAAACACTATCAAAACCATTTTCGCTCCAAGAACTTTCGGAGAGCTTTTCAACCACAGTAACAAAGCGCGCCCTCTCCATTTTGAGCGGCGGGAGCTCGGCCATAACCGCGGCATCTAACCGCATGGCGGCTTGTTTGCGCTCGGAACTTAGCTCATTTGCGGCTTTAAGATAAGCAAGTTTGGCTTGCTCTTCGGCTTGGCGGAGGCGATGTATACCCTCCTCGCCAAACTCAATATTGCTTAGTTTTTGTTTGAAATCGGCTAACACATCGGGCAAATCATCTACCCCAACCTGATGTTTGCGCGCCAGACCTCGCAGGCTAAACAAGCGGCTCTCAATTTCTTCTAACTCGTTGGTATTCATACTCACATTTTCTGAGGCATTCTCAATGGCGCTTAGAGCCTCGGAAGTTTCAATCATGGCTTGTTCGAGGTCATCAATAATCTCGGAATATTTGCCGCCGACCATATCATTTATCTTATACATAGCAGATTGAGCCTGACGCAGAGAGGATTGGACATCGTTGCCTTGGGTGAGCAAGCCATACGCATGGTTTAGCCCCTCAATGATTTTTTCGGCATTCATCAGTTCCAAACGGCGGGTGGTCAGAGTATCTTCTTCGCCTTTTTCGGGATTGATTTTTTCAAGCTCGCCAACCCAATGGCGCAGATTGTCTTCTTCGGTTTTGGCTCGTTCAATATCGGCTTCGGCGGCAATCCGTTGGCGGCGTGCTTCTTTATAAGCGCCATAAGTTTGTTTGGTGGCGGCAAGCAAATCGGCATAATTGCCATAAGCATCCAGCACACCTAAATGCGAAGCCGGATTGAGCAAGCCTTGGTTATCAAACTGTCCGTGGACCTCAACCAAATTTTTGCCGATTTCACGCAGAAGTTTGGCACTTATCGGCTGGTCGTTTACAAAGATTTTTCCTTTGCCTTCAGTGGTGAGACTACGCTTAATTATCAATTCGTCTTCGCACTCAATGTCATTTTCGGCTAAGAGCTCAGCCAAAGCCTCGCCTGATTGCGGCGCGCTAAAAGATGCGGTCACGCTCAGCTTATCGGCTCCGTGGCGAATGAGTGAAGTTTCGGCCCGATTGCCTAAAACCAGCCCCAGCGAATCTAGCAAGATAGATTTTCCGGCGCCGGTTTCTCCGGTCAAAACGCTCAAGCCGGATTGAAAATCCAAATCCAGCTTGTCAATCAGTACAACATTGCGAATCGATAGACTTTGGAGCATTAGTTCTTTGTTTCACCCTTCAATAAACTCTTCGCCTTGGCATACCATTTGCTCTTGGGGTAATTGTGTCCCAAAACTTGAGCGGCAGTATCGGCCTCTTGTGTCATGCCCAAAATGGTATAAAGCTCAACTTGGCGATACAAGGCTTCTTCAATGTGACTGGTGGTTTGATAGTCGTTAACCACGGTCGAAAAACGGTTTAAGGCTGAGAGGTAATTGTTTTGCGACAAATAATAACGCCCGATTTCCATTTCTTTGCCGGCCAAGTGGTCGCGGGTTAAATCGAGTTTCAATCTGGCGTCTTGGGCATAATCGGTGTTGGGAAAACGGAAAATAACCTGCTGTAGAGCTTTATAAGCTTCTTCAGTATTGCCCTGGTCTTTTTCAACTGTGGTTATTTGGTCATAATAGCACAGCGCCTTAAGGTAATAGGCATAGGCAATATCCTTGTTACCGGGGTGAAATTTGATAAAGCGGTCAAGGCTGATGATGGCGTCATCATATTTATTGTCTTTATAATAAGCATATGCGCCCATTAATTTGGCCTTGGTGGCCCATTTGGAATAAGGGTGTTCAAGCTCGACTTTTTCAAAGGTTTCGGCCGATTTTTGATATTGATCTTTGTTGAGCAATTTGTATCCTTTGACATACAGTTCTTCGGCGGATTTATCATCATCATTATCTGGGGTTGATGAACAAGCCGTAACCAAACTCAGTCCCAAAAACAAACTTAATATCAGCGCAAATTTTTTCATGCTTAATCCTTTATATGATTTCATAATTGTTTTCATCGGCAAACAAAAGCTTTAGTAGCTCGTTGGTGTGGTGATGTCCGGTACGAACCGCCTCCAGCTCGCCTAAGATATAGTATCCGGAAGTATACAAATCACCCACTGCATCTAAAACTTTGTGATTGACGCATTCGTGCTCACAACGAAAACCCTCGGGGTTCAAAATTTTATCACCATCTAATACTACCGCATTTTCTAAGCTTCCACCCTTGATTAGGCCAATTGATTGCAGATAGTCGACCTGATATTTTTCACAAAAAGTGCGGCAAGGAGCGATTTCGTCCTCAAACAGCTGCGGGGTAATTTCACCTGCAAATTCTTGATGACCGACGATTGGAGACGGGAAATCAATTGCAAAATTAATCACCTGCCCTTTAGCAGAGGGGCTGAGTTTAATATGCTTATCTCCATCGGTCAGCTCGATAGTTTTCTTGACTTTAAGGTAATGTTTGGGAGCATTTTGCTCGACCAAAACGCCCGGAGCCATAAATGAACGGAAAAACACTAAGGCACTACTATCCATAATTGGGAGTTCCGGACCATTGACCTCAATTAAGGTATTATCCAATCCGGCAACAGAAAGAGCAGCCATAAGGTGCTCAACAGTCGATACAACATTGCCGTGATTATCACCAAGGCAAGTGCAGTTTCTGGTATCTACCACATGAGAATAGAGCGCTGGAAACTTAGGCCTATCGGGCAAATCGGTGCGGCAAAAGACTACCCCATGGTTTATCGGCGCAGGGTTTATGACCAAGCGAGATTGACAGCCGGAATGAAGTCCGTGACCTTCAATTACAATGGGGTGAGATAAGGTTTTTTGCATACTAAAAACTCCAGATTGCACAAGTTAATTATTTTTACACCTGATTGGGGGAATTTGCAATTACAAAATCTAATCTTCCAAGGCTATTTAGTTTATATTCACAAATTGGACAAATATCCTTAGGGTAAGCTAATAAATTATTGCAAATTTCGTAAAAATATATTATGATATTACTTATATATAGAATCGCTAATGGGAGAATCTAAGGGTTTTAAGGTAATTTAAGCTTTTGTCTAGTTTTTAGCAAGGAAAGGACTACCACCATGCAGGAGAAGAAAAAATCCGGCCCGGTTTGTTGCGGCCAAAATTTAAGAAAATTGCGCTTTTATCGAGGCGTGAGTTATGTGGTTTTATGCTTGGTAATAGTTATTACTCTTGGTTGGATGGGGTTAGGAAATAATGCATATGCAGCAATTTGTTTCTTGCCTGACTGCATGGATAAAATGGTCGAGTTTAAAGGAGATGCCAATACTTCTACAAAGTTTTGTACAGACAACGGATATACTTATTATGAATTAGGACAATGCCCTCAATATTCTATTGCTGAGGTTTGCCCTTCTGATAGCCATTATCTTAAATGTGATTCTACAAAATGGTGTACTGATAATAACTATACCACAACAGCTGATGATTGTAAGGCGCCTAAATATGCCGATGAACAGTGCCCCAATGGGCTTAAACTTTATAAACAATGTAAAGAAGATTTTACAAGAGCTTGCAGCGAAGAAAATCATGAGTATGTAAGTGAATGTTTAGAAGGCTGGCAACTTGATGAAGAAAATCTTTGTAGCTACTCGCCACTATATGGAATATGTTGCAATAAATGTAGCGACTATCCCTACGAAGCAGATGAAATTCCTAATGGATACCAAAAAGCAGAAAGCTGCCTTGCCTGCGGTGATGTGACCAGATACAAAAAAGAACCCTATAATTGTGCTAACGACGGATTTAAGAAATGTAGTAATGGACCTAAAACAGGTAGTGCAACTTGTTTAAGCGGAACAGAAGTTTGGTATCGCGAATGCTGTATTCCATGTGATGATTTTCCTTATTTTGAAAATACCATCCCCACTGGCTACCTCAAAGGGGATAGTTGTGATTCTTGCGATGGAATGAAATTTAAAACTAAAATTGGAGACTGTGCAGAAGGATACAAGTGGGAGAATGGATTTTGCGTCCCAGAATGTGATAATGTTTGTGAACCTGGTAGTGTTTTCTATTCTGATCTTTCTTGTTGTTCACAGAAATCATCTAGCAAAACTCCAATTGGTGTAGTTGCTTATGTAAATGGTATTAAAAAATATATTATTAATTTGAATGGATATACCCAACAAATTGGGGAATATGATACCAAAAACATCAGTAATATATCTAGCGTTGATAGTGCAAAATTGGATTTTGCCGGAAAAGTTAAAACATATAGCAGCATTCAAGAACGCGGCAGCAATACAAATCATGCTGCCGGATATTGTTATAATTTCATAACTGAGGGCACAAATAAAGGTGACTGGTATTTACCCGCTGCCGGTGAATTATATTCGTCTTTAAGCGAGAACAAATTAGCTATAGGCGTTGGTATGAAAAATAGTGCTGGAGAGAATCTCGAATCTTGGCATGCGTCTTCTTCCGATGCTCTAAACGGCACAATCTGGAATGTGAATGCCAGTACTGGTGAAGTGGAATCTTTTGATGGGGTTAATGATGCTAATATACGTTGTATGCTTTCTCTAGAATGGAACGAAGATGATAACAATGCACAAGTATGCGATTCTCGGTATAGTTTTGCTTGTAGAAACTATAATGATCTTAGCGGATATGGAACAGCTTGTGGTGGACTTTACACCAAATGCAATTGTAGATACCCAGCGAATTGGCAAGTAAATGCATGTAAATGCCCGAGCCAATATAGATTTTCATGTTATGGATATAATGAAGCTGGAGGAAATGGGCAATCTTGTGATGGTAAATATGCAAGTTGTCGTTGTCGCTCTGGATATGTTTGGAGCGGAAGCAGCTGTGTATTCCAAAGTTGTGACAGCAGCTATCGCTACACATGTGTCGGCTCAGGAATAACCGGTGGCTCAGGCACTCCATGTGGTGGTAAATATAAGAGTTGCACTTGCAAAGCATTTTACGCATGGAATTCTTCTGGATATTGTGTATTTCAAGGTTGCCCCACCGCGTATAAATATACCTGTAGCGGTGAAGGCTACGAAGGAGGATCCGGTGTTGATTGTCAAGGCAAATATTCAATGTGCACTTGTGCCGATGGATATGAGTGGAAAGATGGTCAATGCGGTTTAGTCGGATGCAGTACTGCTTATAAATATACTTGTGAAACAACAGATAAAATCACAGGTGGGTTTGGTACTGCTTGTGGAGGTAAATATACAAAATGTTCATGCAAATCCGGATATACATGGCTTGGTGAAGATTGTGGATGTTCTACCTCATATCGTTACACGTGTAGCGGTCCTGAATATCAGAGAGGCGAAGGACTGCCATGTGATGGTAAATATGCAAAATGCGTGTGTCATCAGGATTACGTTTGGGATGGTAGTAAATGTGATTGTGGACCAAATTTTCAATATACATGTGCCCCTAATAGTGCTGCTCATATAACCGGACCGCTTGGCGGGAGCTGTAATGGCAAGTATAAAAATTGCCAATGCGAAGATGGATATTATTGGGGTAGTGGTACATGTGTTTGTAATCCAGATTATAAATATACATGCTCTATGCCTCATGCTACAGGTTCTGGAACTGCCTGTGGAGGTAAATATAAATCTTGCACTTGTGAATCCCCATATTTCTGGGATATGAGTAAAGATATATGCGCTTGTGATACATCATACAAATATACGTGCTCTAATGAAGGAGAAAAACCTGAAGGTACAGCTTGTAACGGAAAATATCAAAGCTGCGGTTGTAAAAGTGGGTATTATAAGAAAAACGGAGTTTGTGTCAAAAAGACATCCTGCGATGTTGGTGATATTCTCAATTCTGATATGACTTGTACCATTACAAAAGAAAGTGGCAAGACGCCGATTGGGGTGGTATCGTATGTTGATGGCAACACTGCAATTGCAATTGAATTAGAAGCACATGAGTCCAGAGGACCAACTGTTGAGAATTGTCCAATTTTACCAGATTTGAACGATTACGATGCATCGTTTGACTATAATGGGAAAGCAAACACTCGGATAAGAGTTGAATATTTTCCTGATGCTTCAATAGCAGATTCTGGAACACACATATGTTATAACAATACCACAGCCGGAACTTCAAAAGGAGATTGGTATTTGCCAGCAGCAGCTGAACTGTCTAAATCTATTGTATTCAATATCGATGAAGTTAATAAAGGATTGCAGAATGCCGGTGGAGATGAGATTATATATGGTGAAGATTACTGGTCTTCTACTGAAGCCGAAAAAGAAGGTGTTGGAGATTATCCATATGCTTGGATGGTGCTTGGCGGACGATATAAGAAATCAGATATGGGTGGTAACTGGCATCAACAAAGATGCGTAATTGCCTTTAATGACAACAAAGACGGATCTGCAACCATATGTAACAAGGATTATGTATTCAGATGTTCTGGTACCGGCTATACCGGTGGCAATGGCGAAAGCTGTGGGGGAATGTACAAATCTTGTAGCTGTGCGAGTGGGTATGAGTGGAAGAATGGGGTGTGCGAGCAGGCGGTAGTTTGTGAGGTCGGAAATATCCTCAACTCGGATATGACTTGCTCGGCCTCAAAGGTAAGCGGTAAAACGCCGATTGGGGTCATCTCTTATATGAACGGTAGTACGCGATTGGCGATAAATTTGGTAAATATGAAAATGCCTTGGGGTGGCGATGGTACAGATATATCGGGATTGACGAATTATAGTTCATCGCCACATACAACAGACTTTAGTGGTAAGAGTAATACATCTAAGATAGTAAGTGTATTAGGAAGTAGCTCCACAAGTTATGCGGCAGGATATTGCTATAATTTTACGACCGCAGGGACATCTAAGGGAGATTGGTATCTCCCTGCACAAGGAGAGCTATATGCCTCGATAGTGACTAACTATTCAGCAGTAAACAGTGGATTGAGTGCGGCCGGAGGTACATCTGTAAGTAGATATCATTGGTCGTCGTCCGAGTATAGCTACCTTACCGCGTGGAATGTGGATGCCAGTGGCGGTGTGGCCGGCGGCCTTAAGGGTCTCTCCTTTTACGTCAGGTGTGTCCTAGCTTTTTAGTTAACTAACCGAGTTTGGGTAAAAAATATTATTATGTTTTTTCTTTCTCCGATGCTCCGGCAGTGGCTTTTGCGCTGTCGGAGTTCTATATTTATAAGCTGTTGTAAACTTATGATTATATACATCAATTCATTGGGCGCAAAAGGCAGCTCATTATGTAACGGTCGCTTGAAACATATTGTTTCTTCGCCACCTAACAACTTCGCGACGTTGGAAACCTAAATGCGCTGCGGCTTTTGTCAAAGCCTCGCTTATTGATGTTTCCTGACCCTACGGTGAAAAAACTTTCACCGGAAGTTTTTTCATCCTCGGCGATTGTGCTTTGCGGAGTGCTTTTTTATATTATTCTCTCTAAGCACAAAAAAACGGGGAGAAAATCTCCCCGCATACTAAAGCATCTAGCCCTACTAATCTTCAAAATACTCCTTAGCAAAGCGGAACTTGTCCCAGCCGTTAATGCTCTTTACATCCTCATTGCGCAAAATCGCCGGCAACTCTGTGCTCCGAAAAACACTGCGCGGGTCGGCATCTTTTACAAATGCCACCACGTCTCCCTTAGCCTCGCTTATCATGCGCGCTGAGGCAATCTTCCACACTGCGGCTATCTCCTCAGGACTCAAGCCAGACTTATCTCCGTCTAAGCCCAATCTTATCAGCTCTTTTCCGCACTCGGTCTGGTCTATCATCATTGCTTCGGGGTGCGTGTCCAAATAGGCAAAAGCTTTTTCCTTATTTTCCTTACTCGGCAAAAAGCTTACACTATACAGCACTACCCCGTCTTTAGGCGTGGACACAGACATAGTCTGTGCCACCCTAACCGCTTGTTCATACAAATCAGACATTTTTACGTTTGTCCTTTACTATCTCCAATTCGCCGTTGCTAACGATGATATTAGCCGTGTCGTTATCAGAAATTTCACCGTCCAATATCTTTAAGGCCAGTTTATTCTCAATTTGGTTCTTGAGCAACCGTCTTAACGGACGTGCGCCATACACCGCATCGTAGCCGTTGTTGACAATCCACATAAACGCAGCCTCGTTAACATTGAGGTGAATATTCTTCTCAGCCAAGCGTTTCTCAATATTCTTAATCTGAATCTCGGCAATGTCCTTAATGTTACTCTTATCAAGCTTATGAAAGACTATAATCTCATCAATACGGTTGATAAACTCGGGACGGAACGAGGCTTTGACAATGTCCATAACCTGAGCACGAACTTTCTTGCCGTCATCAGCCGAAGTGGCGCGAGTTAAAATATCAGAACCCAAGTTAGAAGTCATAATGATGATTGTATTTTTGAAATCTACCGTGCGGCCTTTACCATCAGTCAAACGACCATCGTCTAATACCTGCAATAAGATATTAAACACATCGGGGTGGGCTTTCTCGATTTCATCAAACAAAATGACCTGATAAGGACGACGACGAACCGCCTCGGTTAAAACCCCGCCTTCCTCATAGCCGACATATCCTGGAGGAGAACCAATCAGACGAGCCACCGAGTGCTTTTCCATATACTCGGACATATCCACTCTCAGCATGGCACTCTCATCGTTAAACAAGAACTCAGCCAAGGCTTTGCTCAATTCGGTTTTACCTACACCGGTCGGACCTAAGAACAAGAACGAACCTATCGGCTGTCTGCTTTCGCTGATACCGGCACGAGAACGACGCACCGCATTAGACACCGCCACAATCGCCTCTTTTTGACCAACAACGCGTTTGGCCAAAAAGTCTTCCATGTGCAAGAGTTTTTCTCTTTCGCCTTCGAGCATTTTATCAACCGGAATGCCGGTCCACTTAGAGACTACGCTCGCGATGTTTTCTTCGGTTACCGTCTCACTTATTCCGCTCTTCTTATTCTTGGAGTTTTCCTCGGCTGCTTTAATTTTTTGTTCCAATTCCGGAATTAGGCCATATTGCAATTCGCCGGCGCGCTCATACTCGCCGTTTCGTTTGGCAATTTCGACCTCAATTCTGGCCTTGTCTAACTTATCTTTCAAGCCAGTTAAATCCGACAAGCCTTGTTTCTCGCTCTTCCACTTGTCTTCCAAAGCCTTAGCCTTAGACTCCAAGCCGGTGATTTCATAGCCTATCAACTCCAAACGCTGTTTGGACTTGTCATCGGTTTCTTTCTTGAGAGCCTCACGTTCGATTTTTAACTGCAAAATCTTGCGGTCTAACTCATCTAACTCTTCCGGTTTGGAATCTATAGCCATACGCAGGGAGCTTGCGGCCTCGTCCATCAAGTCTATGGCCTTATCTGGCAAGAAACGATCCGTGATATAGCGGTTAGACAAAGTGGCAGCTGCCAATAATGCGGCATCAGAAATTCGCACTCCGTGGTGGAGCTCAAACTTCTCTTTAATACCACGCAAAATCGAAATGGTTTCTTCAACCGTCGGCTCGCTAATATACACCGGTTGGAAACGGCGTGCCAGGGCAGCATCTTTTTCAATATACTTCTTATACTCATTCAAAGTGGTGGCACCAAGGCAGTGCAATTCGCCACGAGCCAAAGCCGGTTTGAGCAAGTTTGAGGCATCCATTGAGCCTTCGCTGGCACCCGCGCCGACAATGGTATGCATTTCATCAATAAACAAGATGATATTGCCATTAGCGGCCTCGATATCATTTAAGACGGCTTTCAATCTTTCTTCAAACTCACCACGGAATTTGGCACCGGCAATCAACGCACCCAAGTCCAACGACAACAGCCGTTTGTGGCGCAGGCTTTCGGGCACGTCATCGTTGACAATACGCATAGCCAAGCCCTCGACAATCGCGGTTTTACCAACGCCCGGCTCACCTATCAAGACCGGGTTGTTTTTGGTACGACGCGACAAAACCTGAATGGTTCTTCTAATCTCGTGCTCACGGCCGACCACCGGATCTAGTTTTCCTTCTTTGGCCTTAGCGGTTATATCCACCGCATATTTCTTTAGTGCCTCAAAGTTATCTTCGGCGCTTTCGCTATCGGCGGTTCGACCTTGGCGATAGTCATTAATCACCTGGTTGAGCTTTTTGGCATCGACCCCGCTGTCTTTCAAAATGCGATAAGCCGGAGTGCCGTCCGTTAGCGCCAGAGCCTGCAAAATTCTTTCCAAAGTGACATATTTATCATTCGCTTTATCGGCCAATTTTTCAGCCTCAAGCATCACTCTCGTAAAGTCTTGCGACATTAGGCTTTGAGTGCCCTCGCCCATGACTTGCGGAACTTTACTCAACTGTTCGCTCAGCTGATTGCGGATTTGAATCAGGCTGCCGCCAGACTTGTTGATTAAGTCGGCAATCAGCCCGCTTTTATCATCAATGAGGGCTTGCAGCAAATGCTCAGGAGAGATGTACTGGTGCTTTTGGCTAGCCGCCAGTTTGACTACATCTTGAATTAAATCTTTGGAACGATTGGTTAGTTTTTCATAATCCATATTATTCACCTTCCTTTTCTTTATTATAATATAGGAAGCTGACTAACCAAAAATCAACACTCTAAAAAAATTATTTCTTACTTGGCTGCAAGATTATTTCGGTAATTTCAGATGGTGCAAACAACCTTAACGGCGGCCCCCAATAGCCGGTACCGCGAGAAACATATAAGTCGTGATTATCAACCCGATATGCTCCGGCCAAATACTTATTGGCTTTCCATGATAAATAGTGGAAGGGGAAAATCTGTCCGCCGTGAGTATGACCAGAAAGTTGCAAGTCATAATCAGCCGGTCCGTATTTTTCTAAATCGGGATAATGCGAGAGCAAAATTTTATAATCGTTTTTTCGACTTCCCTTAAAAGTTTTTGCAAAATCAAGCTTAAAAAACGGGCTCATTGCCGTATTCAAATCAGGCACACCACCAACATATAACTTGGTACCATTGAGATGTTGCCCCTGATTTATCAAAACATTCCACCCCATACGGCGGAAATTTCTTAACCACAAATCCAAACCGCTATACAGCTCGTGATTTCCGGTCACAATGTATACGCCTAAGGGTGCCGAAAGTTTACGCAAAACTTGCATTTGAGGCTCTAAGCTTTTGGTCTTGTCATCAACTATATCACCGACCAAAAAAATTGCCTCAGGCTTGAGCGCGTTGGTTCTAGCCACAATATCATCAAGCCTACTTAAAGAACTGGTGCGATTGATATGCAAGTCGCTTAACATCACCAAGCGATACTCGCGGTCGAGCTTTTCGGAACTAAAGCTCACGGTCTTGACGTCCGGTATTTTAACCGCTTCCCATACGGCCCAACCGCAAAAAACCATACTCAATACCACAAACAACAAATTTGCTCTAACAATCAGCCGCGGATTATACGGATCTAAAAACTGACTATCACTCCAGAGGCGGCTCAACTTCCAACCACCAACCCAGATAAAATCGCGCACCAAAATTAATATCAGCAGAATAAATGCCAGCCCAAACAGCAAGTATAAAAAATTATAAATATAGGGATAAGCCACACCCAAAAATTCATAACCGCGGCGTAAAAAATGGGTTAGTATCGGAGCTAACCAGCCCACAACTACTAACCCAGCAACACTAAATTTGAGCCACAAGCTCAATTGATTATAACCAACCAAAGTTTTGATTGTTACCATAGAACCGGCGATAGCTACAATTAATGAGGCAACAACAAAAAACAAGCTTGTTCTCCTTTATGTTTTATACAGCCAAGGCTTTCTCGGTCTTTTTACGGACATATTTGCGAGTACGTGGTTTTTGCTCGTCTTTCGCCGCAATAATGTCAGACTTGGCACTTTCAGGTTTTATCTCAATGACAGTAAAACTCTTTTTTTCTGGTTGAGGGGCAACCGAAACTTCTGGCTCAGGCTCAGAAAGATGAACGCCATCAATCGAAAAATCCGATGGTTCTGCAGTTAATTCGGCATTAATATCAATAACCGGAGCTTTGACTTGTTCCAAAACAACATCTTCTTCAACGTCATGTTGATCATCATTAGAGAAATCTGGTGTTTCAATCACAGTTAAAGTAGCATCTTCTGCACGAGATTGCTGATTGCGCAGAGCCATATTCTGCATTTTCTTTTCATTAATATCGGTAACAATTTTACGATAGTGTTCGGCATATTGGCGGAAAACTTCGGCATTTACATGATCGCCGTTGCTTTGAGCCTCTTTGGCTAATTCGTTATATTTTTTGATTAAATCTAACGCAGTACCGCTAATTTTACCGGCAATGCTACAACTGTCAAATTTATAATTCAAAGAATAGACGTTGGAATAATTATTACGATATTTATTGTTATTTTTTTTCATACACTTTTACCACAATATTAGGTTCATAATTTCACAATGAAATTACTAAATTAAAAACATTAAAAGACGTTTAATTTTGAAAAAAAGAAACTCCAGATGCCAAACAAACTTTTCCAAGCATCTTCGGCATCATAATAACCAAAAAAAATTTATTTGCAAATTATTTTTTCAAAATTACACATCGATTGATTCCAGATAAGTCTTTAGCGATTTCGCATAGACTTAATCCCTTTTCTTGAAAGATTTGCGCCACATCCTCTGCCTGATTGATGCCTACTTCTAAGAGCACATATCCGCCATCTTTAAGCCAACTAGGAATCCTCTCGGCTAGTTTTTTATAGTCACGGTAGCCATCGGCACCACCATCAAGAGCCAGCATGGGGTCATAGTCTTTGACCTCGGGCTCCAACTTGTTTATGTCTTCACTTTTAATATAAGGCGGATTGGAAACGATTAAATCAAACTTATCACCTAAGCTTAAATTATCATCAAACCAACTAGCTCTCATCAATTCAACGCGAGATACTACGCCAAGCATTTCGGCATTAGTTTGCGCAATTTCTAAGGCCTTGTCTGAAATATCTATTCCTACCCCTTTAGCATTTGGCAAATCTGCTAACACAGAAAGCAAAATGCAACCACTGCCGGTGCCTAAATCGAGTACTCGGGTGAGCTTATTTTCCTGCCCCAGATGAATGGCGGCCTCAACCAAAATCTCAGTATCAGGACGCGGTGATAACACATTGCAATCCACGCGAAAGTCATATTTATAAAAAGCCTTTTTTCCGACAATTTTGCAGATTGGTTTATGCTTTAATCTATCCTGAAGCGATTGCATTAATTTTTCGGTTTGGGCATCATCTAGCTTTACCACAAATGGGTTTAACTCATTTGTATCTACACCTAAAGTATTGGCTATCAGCAATCTGGCCTCAAGCCGCGGAGAAGGAATTTGGCCTTCGGCCAAGCGTCTAACTACATCTTCAAATAAGTTTGAATTTTGCATCTTTTTGTCATTCTTGATGTTTATAAAAAAAACGCCTTGCCGGCGTTTTTAACGATTGTGAATTAATCTTGCCTGCCGCCAGAAAGTAATGATGTGCTAATTTTATCATTTTCATCTGGCTGACGACGCAAAGTACGTACTTTTGCCAATCGTTCATCCATGTGAGCTTCCATCTCCGCAAATCCTGGCTCTAAAGAAATTGCGGTGTTATATCGGCCGTTTTCCGGCAAACTAGTTTCGGCTCTATTCATGATAAAATCCCCACCTTAGTTCCCTATTTTTAGGGAATATTATTATATCATAGATTATCTTGTAGTGCAAGCTTTACGAGGCCTGAGAGCTTATCAAAAGCTTTCTTTTCAATCTGACGGACACGCTCACGGCTAATACCAAATTTAACACCTAATTCTTCCAAAGTCAGGGGTGTTTCAGTGAGCAAACGGCTACGAATAATTTCTTGTTCACGGCTATCTAATTTGGCAATGCATTGGCGCAAGATATTAGCACGTTGAACTTTCTCTTGCTTGCGAGCCAAGTTTTCTTCAATGTTTTGACGTCCATCAACCAAAAGATCAATCTTTTCAGAATCGTCTTCATCTGAAACCGTAACATTGAGCGACTTGTCACCACCCAAGCGGCAGTTCATCTCTTTGACTTCGCTTTCATCTACGACCAACTCGCGAGCAATGGTATGAACAGCTTCCGGCGGAAGTTCCTTATTGTCATAAAGGCCTAATTTGGCTTTCAAACGGTTCAGATTGTAAAACAACTTCTTTTGAGCGGCGCGAGTGCCAATCTTGACCAAAGACCATGAGCGTAAAATGAAATCATTAATCGCGGCACGAATCCACCACACAGCATAAGTCGACAGACGAACTTTTTTACTCAAGTCAAATTTTTTAACCGCTTGCATCAACCCAATATTAGCCTCAGAAATAATATCTGCCATAGGCAAACCATAGCGGCGATAGCTCAAAGCAACTTTAGCTGCCAAACGCAAGTGAGATGTTACCAAGCGCTGAGCTGCCATGACATCTCCGTGTTCACTAAAATCGCGAACCAGTTTGGTTTCTTCTTCTTCACTCAAGACCGGAAATTTTTTGATTTTTTCGAGATAAGAAAACAGACTGTCCTCGTCAAGTACCACCGGCAGATTTGACGGATTACGCACTACTAACTCAGAACATTGTGTCATATTTTGCATCAACCTCTTTTCAATTACACGATATATTATTTAGCAATTTAAATGCTCAATATCAATATCAGCAAATAGGAATATTATATTTATTTGTAAAAAATTGCAATAGCCAACAATAAATTTTTAGTCATATATTACAAAAAAGTCCTTATGTGAGGGGCTATAATTAATGAAATTAATCACCTCGACCATATAGGCAAAGTTTTCGGGATAAATCAGAAGGTATACAATCGGCAACTTCGAATCGCTTTGAGTGCGACAAAGTCTAACCTCATCATCGTTTAAGCCATTATTAATCTTGACAGTGATTAATCTATTGGCAACCCGTCGATCTGCATCGGGGCTAAAGTCAACCGTATCAACTGTCTCAAAATTATGAAAATTGCGCAAAATCAGATGTTGCATCCGCTTTTCAATCAGGCTCTCGGGCGGGGTTTTGCGGTAATACTCGGCAATTTTATCATCTAAGAGACGTTGCAGTTTTTCATCATTGCATTCGGGCAAAGAAGGGCGCACAATTTCTACCGGCTTGACCTCGGCTGACAGTAGGTCTTCCTTAGCCTCGGCACTACCAATGCTCAATATTGTCATCAACAAGGCGGCAGAAAATTTTAACATCGGCGCCCTCCCCTTTATGCCTGATTAGAAGTTGATTGATTTTGGTGTCCGAGGGAACGGAATTACATCGCGAATGTTACCAATGCCGGTAACCAACATCATCATCCGCTCAAAGCCCAAACCAAAGCCTGCGTGCGGAACTGATCCATAGCGACGAGAATCTAAATACCACGAATAATCATCTTCGTGCATACCAAGATCGTGAATCTTTTGAACCAAAACATCATAACGCTCCTCACGCTGAGAGCCACCGATGAGCTCGCCGATACCCGGGACCAAAACATCCATGGCGGCAACGGTGCGGCCGTCATCGTTTAAGCGCATATAAAATGCCTTAATCTCCTTTGGATAATCACGCACAATGACCGGACGTTTGAAGTGAACCTCTGCCAGATAGCGCTCGTGCTCGGTTTGCATATCAATACCAAATTCGGGCGTATATTCAAACTTATGGCCAGATTTCTTCATAATCTCAATCGCCTCGGCATAAGTAATGCGAGCAAAACCATTCTCAACAATATTTTGCAGCTTTTCAATCAGTCCCGGTTCAACAAACTTGTTAAACAGCTCCAAGTCCTCGGCGCAGTTATCCATGATGTGCTTAACACAAAAACGAACCATATCTTCGGCCAAGTCCATATCATCATAAATATCGGCAAAAGCCATTTCAGGCTCAATCATCCAAAACTCGGCAGCATGGCGTGTAGTATTGGAATTTTCAGCACGGAAAGTCGGACCAAAGGTATAAATATCGCCCAAGCCCATAGCATACATTTCGCCATTGAGTTGGCCAGACACTGTCAAATGGGCCTCTTTTCCGAAAAAGTCTTGCGAATAATCGACCTCACCGTTCGGGAGTTTGGGCGGATTTTTCAAATCTAGGGTAGTGACCTGAAACATCTCGCCGGCACCTTCACAATCGGAGCCGGTAATCAGCGGAGTATGCACATAGCGGAAACCACGGTCGTGGAAAAATTTGTGAATAGCATATGACAACTCTGAGCGAATCCTAAAAGCGGCACCATATTTATTGGTACGTGGGCGCAGGTGAGCAATACTACGCAGATACTCGTCAGTATGCTTCTTCTTTTGAAGCGGAAAATCATCCGGGGCAATATCATAAATTTCAATTTCGGTAGCCACAACCTCATATTTTTGACTACCACCCTTTGATTCCACCAAAGCACCTTTCACGGCTAGCGACGAACCGGTAGTGAGCTTTTTAACTTGTTCATAATTAGGTAAATTGTTATTGGCAATCACTTGGATATTTTTGAGGCAGGAGCCATCATTAATCTCAATAAATGAAAAATCTTTAGCATCACGGCGTGTACGAACCCAGCCTTTGAGCAACACCTCAGGCATGGTATCTGCAGCTGAAAGCAAGCTGACAATTTTGGTTCTTTTTAGCATTTTCTATATTCCTTATTTTATCCTTATAGATTTATTCCAATAACGGTTTGCGAATATACATCAAGAATCTTTAATTGTCCAGCATTGACAATTATTCTGCACTAGATTAAATTTATACAAAGTGAAACAAGGAGAAAAATCATGAAAAAAATTGCTGTTGCTTTGGTTTTGCCGCTGATGCTGACCTTAAACGCCTGCACCGACAATATTGGTGCAGATTATTATAACACTTCGGCAACCGGACAAGTGACTAGAGCCGTGAAAGGAACAATTATTGCCGTGCGGCCTGTGGTGGTATCTGATGGCGATGGTCAGTTTGGTAAGATTGCAGGAGCTGCTGCCGGTGGTGTGGCCGGCTCGATGATTGGCGGTAGTGATGCCGTACAAATTTTGGGAGCTATCGGCGGTGCGGTCGTAGGTGGAATTGCCGGAGATGCCGCTCAAGAAGGGCTGTCTCGCCAACGTGGGTATGAATATACCATCCAACTTGATAACGGAAATATCGTAAGCTTGGTACAAGGCACCGACGTATATCTGCAAGTCGGGCAAAAATGCTTGATTTTATATGGTAACCGCTCGCGAGTTGTTCCTTATAATGGGTACTAATTAAGATATCATTCAACATAATCCCCGAGAAAAAAACTCGGGGATTATTGTTATTAAGTCTTGGAATTGACGTGGTTTTGCAAATTATGATTAAAAAAAATGCAAAAATTTTAAAATATTGCTTGACCAAAAAGAATTTTACATTTATATATGCTCCTAGTTTATAACGGTCCCATCGTCTAGAGGCCTAGGACATCGCCCTTTCACGGCGGTAACACGAGTTCGAATCTCGTTGGGATCACCACTAAAAAAGCCCTCATTTTACGAGGGCTTTTTTGTATTGATAATTTAATTTGATGCGAACTCGTAGAAATGGTTTTGACAAGGACAAGTGAGGATAATTAATTTTCAAAATTTTTATTTATTACGTAGCCTTCTACATTTTGTTGATATATTTTATAATTTGTCCATGGATTTACAATTGCTGTACTTGGTAACCCTATAACAATATTATAAACATCGATGCCAACTGCAACAGGAATCCATGCTAAAGATGCTATAGTAATTCCTCCTCCTTCAATTACATTTCCCTTGAAAACTTCAACCACAGAACTACTGAATAGCAAAACGACTTCATAAGTGTTTGTCGGCAATAATAAAATTGCAGCTGTTGTTTCTTTTTTTGAAAACCCTTCAGCCTTTCCGCTTGCCCATTTTTCATCGGTTATTTGATAATGCAGGTTGATAATTTTATCCGAATTATCAGGAGATGTTATTTTAATTATTTTATTCTTTCTTTCTCGTTTAACCTCGAAGCTAATATTATAAACAAAATCATTTTCCAGAGCTTTATATTCTTTGGGTAGCAAATATAAAACTTCCTTACCTTTGTATTTATTTTTACTAGAATAATCACAACCTTTCTGCTTATTAACTACAACTTCTTTATCATCGACATAAACTTTGATGTCATTGTTATCACTATATGACTTTCCGGAAACACTGCAAATAACAAATTCAATATTGTCATCATAATAAGTAGGCGTATAGCCGATGCAACCAAAAAGAAAAAATATTGGTAATATAAGACATATATTATGTACTAAGATAGAAAGTTTCATTTTTGACCTTATAAAAATCAATTCCAAATGGATTTAACTTATTGTAAATTTAAATTTGTAAATAATGAATTAAGTACCGGAAAATTGAAAAGAGGATATTTATACTTCCTCTTTTTTCATTTTAAAATTTATTGTATTTAAGGTAAATGCTGAATATACTTTGAATAAATTTAACCGAAGGTGCAATTATGAAAAAAATCAAAC
>CALXTR010000003.1 GCA_944391475.1 uncultured Alphaproteobacteria bacterium
GGGATGGATTCGAACCATCGTAGACGAAAGTCGACGGATTTACAGTCCGTTGCATTTGACCGCTCTGCCACCCCTCCATAAACTTAATCATGGCTGTGAGGATTTTACATCCATGCAGAATACACTACATCGCAAATAATAGCATTTTTGCGCCAATGTCAACACATTTTTTATCAAAATTTTAATTTATTTAAAATATCTTCACTTTATCAACAAATTGGAAGAAATAAATGACCACAAAAATACTAACAGAACAAAGCAACCCCCTAAGTGAAAACATTGATTTAATGAGCGGAGTAGAAATTGCCGAACTCATTAACCAAGAAGATCATCATGTCGCCATTGCAATTAGCACCCAAGTAAAAAAAATTGGTCAAGCCATTGAGCTGATTGCTCACTCTTTTTCCCAAGGCGGCAGACTGGGCTATTTTGGTTCCGGCACCAGCGGTAGACTTGGCATACTTGATGCCTCAGAATGTCCACCGACTTATGGGGTTTCGCCCACACTTGTAGAAGGCTTTATTTCCGGCGGAGACAAAGCTTTGCGTCAGGCAGTTGAAAGCGCCGAAGACAGCACAGAATTAGCTCTCCAAGACCTGCAAATTTTTGCCCCCACCAAGCACGATATTGTGGTTGGTATTTCTGCCGGTGGCAATGCTGCATATACCAATACCATTTTAAGTGAGGCACAAAAACTCGGCCTTAAGACCATCGCCATCTGCACCAATCCCAATGCCTCGCTTAAGAAATATGCCGATATTTTCATCTGCCCCGAAGTTGGTCCGGAGGTAATTAGCGGCTCTTCCCGCATGAAGTCTGGTACCGCCCAAAAAATGATTCTCAACATGCTCACCACCGGCGCCATGATTCGCACTGGCAAAACCTACAAAAATTATATGATTGATTTGCAGATTACCAACCAAAAACTTCATCAACGCGCCTGCCAAATAATCAGCGAAATCAGCAGAGTAAGCATCACCGAAGCCACCAAATACCTTGCACAAAGTCACAACAACGTCAAAATTGCTTGCCTCATGGCTGCAAAAAATATAGATTATGAAACCGCAGAACAGCTTCTGCGCCAAAACCACGGCATTTTACGCCGCACTTTGTAAAAAAATAAGGAAACAACATGGCTAAAAATCGCTCCTTTTCACCAGATAATTCTTCTGCCGTTATTCTTTACGGACGCCACCCGGTTACAGCAGCTATTTTAAATCCTCATCGGCAGATTCAGACGCTGTTTGCCACCAAAGAAACCGCCGAAGGATTGCAAAATCTCTGCCAGCAAGCCAAACGTCCGCGTGAGCTTGTCAAGATTGTCGATAAAAAAGAATTGGAACGACTTTTATCTCCTGAGGCCGTCCATCAAGGATTCGCCGCCAAAGTTCACCCCCTACCCGCTTACTCGCTGGAAGAAATTTGCGATATGGCTCAGTCAAAAACCAATTGCCACGTCCTGATACTAGACCAAGTAACCGACCCGCAAAACATCGGTGCAATCATTCGCTCTTGCGTGGCTTTTGATACTTTAGCACTCATTGTCCAAGACAAAAATTCTCCCACTGAGAGCGGCGCCATGGCCAAAGCCTCTGCCGGCATGATTGAACATCTGCCCATTTGCCGCGTAACCAACCTATCTCGCGCCATAGCTCAGCTTAAAGATGCCGGATTCTGGACTATTGGCATGGACGGCTATGCCAAAACTACCATTAGCGAGCTCAAAAAAGGCGGTAAAAATGCTATAATCATGGGTTCTGAAGGCAAAGGTATGCGACGTCTGGTTGAAGAATCTTGCGACATTACGGTTCGCCTCCCCATTTCCGAAAAAGTGGAAAGCCTAAACGTATCTACCGCTGCCGCAATTGTACTCTATGAGATGAATAAATAAAAAGATTCACCATATTTTTAACATTGAGCCGTATAATTAGGCAAAGTGTAAAAATATGGAAAAGACCATGACCTCAAGTTTAGAAGTTAAAAACCTAACTAAATGTTTTGGCTCACTTAGAGCTGTAAACAACATTTCGTTTTCGGCGCATACTGGTGAAATCATTGCGCTTTTAGGACCTAACGGCGCCGGAAAATCTACCCTAATGAATATGATTACCGGCTATCTAGCCCCCACCAGCGGCGAAATTTTAGTGCAAGGGCAAAACATTAAATCCTCACCGCTTAAATCCAAACAAGAAATCGGCTTTTTAAGCGAGGGGGCGCCATTGTATCCCGACATGAGTGTACACGCTTTCCTTAGTTACATGGCCGAACTACGCGGATTCGCTGGTCCCAAAAAACAAGAGCGCCTTAAAGAAGTTTGCCAAGCCGCCAAAATTGAGAACATTATTAATCAAAAAATTGAGACCCTATCTAAAGGATATCAGCGCCGTGTCGGATTCGCCCAAAGCATTTTGAACAATCCGCCGATTTTGCTGTTAGACGAACCGACCGATGGCTTAGACCCCAATCAAAAAACCCATATTTGCGATTTAATCCACCGCATGGGCAAACACAAAACCATTCTGATTTCTACCCATTTGTTAGAAGAGGCAGAAACTATTGCCAGCCGCATTATTCTGATTAATCGCGGAGAGATTATGGCTGACGGAAGCTTAAGCGATATCTTAAAACAAACCCATAGCCGCAGCCTTGAAAACGCCTTTAAGAAACTTACTACCCAAAGTGAGGAAGCATGAGAAACCTCTGGATTGTTACTAAAAATGAATTTAAAAGATATTTCATATCGCCGTTAGCTTATGTTTATCTGATTTCATTTCTCATCTTAAACGGTTCTTTTGCCCTATATTTCGGCCACTTTTTTGACCGTGGCCGCGCCGACCTTTTGCCAATGTTTGGTTTTCAGCCCTGGCTATACTTGCTGTTTATCCCCGGCATCTCCATGCGTCTCTGGGCCGAAGAATTTCGCTCCAAGACCATTGTCCAAATCATGACCATGCCGGTTTCGGCTGCCACCTTGGTCTGGGGCAAGTTTTTTGCATCTTGGCTGTTTTGCGCTCTTGCCCTAGCGCTGACTTTTCCATTTTGGTTAACCGTTAACTTGCTGGGCAATCCAGATAATGGAGTAATTATACTTAGCTATATCGGCAGTTTTCTTTTGGCCGGCTGTATGCTAGCCATTTCCCAAACCATGTCTGCACTAACCAAAAATCAAGTCATTGCTTTGGTGCTGGCGGTTATCACCAACTTAGTGTTCTTTTTGAGTTCGTTAGAATATGTGCTGGCCCTTTTCCGCCTGTTTCTTCCGTTATCAATTGTCGATTTAATTGCCTCATTTAGCTTTATCACTCACTTTGATACCATTTCACGCGGGCTGATAGAATTGCGCGACTTAGTCTTTTTTGGCAGTATAATTGTTTTGTTTAATATCACCTCTGAAATCATCGTCAGTTTCAAAACTTCCGGCACTTCAAGATTACTGCAATCTTCTTCCCAAAAGCGTTGTATCGGAGCTTTTGTGGTATTGCTCTTAGGCTTTATTGGTCTCAATTTATTAGCCAACAGCTTTTTGCGCAATGTGCAGTATGATGTCACCGAAGAAAAAATATTTTCGCTTTCACCTGCTACCCGAACAATTTTGCAAAATCTGCCCCAAAACGTCACTGCCAAATTGTACTATTCCAAACTATTAAGTCAAAGAAACCCTGAGTTTCGTACCTATTTTGACAAACTGCGCTTACTAATGGAACAGTACCGCAAAATTTCCAACGGCAAATTTGATTATCGAATTTATTATCCTGAACCGCTCAGCCAAGAAGAAGACTACGCCTTGTCAATGGGCTTGCAACCACTCCCCGTGATTGATAAATCGCAAGCCGTATTTTTCGGGCTGATACTCACCGATAGCATTGACAATCGCCGAGTTATTCCTTTTTTCACCCTTGACCGCCGTGAGTTTACGGAACAAGACCTTACCGAGGCAATATATCTGATGCACAATCAAAAGGGACGTTTAGGTATCATCAGCTCCCTGCCCTTAACCAGCAAAACCATTGAAAATGTCATCACCCCACGTTGGGAGATTATGAACGAGCTGGATAAGTACTATGATACCACCGAAATCACCAAACCAGAACAAATCAAACCTGATAGTTTTGATGCCTTGATGATTGTCCACCCCACCGATTTAAGCAAAGACATGACTAATGCCATCATTGATTATAGTTACAATGGCGGCAAAGTTTTGCTTTTTGTTGATATTGCCGCCGAAGCCGTGCGCAATTTTGCCCCATCTGCAGTCCGTTTCAAGGCCTCCAAATTAAATGGCTTGGACAAAGCATGGGGTTTTCGTTTTTATCCGGCTGCCGTTGTGGCCGATTTGGAAAACTCACTCACGGTAGATGCCTCCAGCGATTACAGCAAAGACACTAACTTTACCCAAGATGTCATTCAGTTTTTGCTCAAAGAAAAGAACTTCAATCCCATCGATTCCACTACGCAAAATCTGCGTAAAATGTTGTTTTCTTCTGCCACCGTGGTCGAACCGGACTTAGAACAACAAGATGAGGTTGAGTTTGTTCCGCTTATCACCGCCGGACTAAATTCGTCGATTATGAATGCCGAATTGGTGAGAGACAATGTCAATCCGGCTGATATTTTGCGCCACTTTCAGGCCGATAAATTCCACAAAATCATCGCCGCTCGCCTCAAAGGCAAAACAGAAAATAAAATTTTTGATGTAATTGTTATCGGTGATACTGATATGCTCTATGACAATGCCTGGGGACAACCCTTGCACCTTGCCGGAGAGGATTATTTTGTGCCTGTTTTAGACAACGCCAACTTTGTGCTCAATGCTCTGGAAGCTCTGCAAGGACAAGATGTTCTGTCTAGCTTACGCGGCCGTAGCGGCAAGCTCCGCGCCTTTGACAATGTGGAACAAATCCGCAAAACCGGTCTGCGCGATTTCAAAATCAAAGAAAAAGAGATTTTGGATAATATCGAAACCGCCAAAGCCGGTATCAAAGAAATTTGGGGCAAAAAGACTTTTGAGCAACGCAGCAACTTCACCTCCGACGAATTAGCCCTCATCGCCGGCATCCGCAAAAAATTAGATTCGTTGCGTCAAGAGCTAAGAGAAGTTCGCTCTGCTACCGACCTTGAAATTCGCCGGATTGATATGATTGTTAAGTTCATTAACATTTATGCCATTCCGTTACTTATAATTTGCGGATTAGGCCTCTGGTTGCTGCTACACCGTCGCCATTCAAGCTTAAACAAAGCTCAAACCGAACCTTTGAGTCGCCAGCTGATATGGGTTACTTTAAGTTCTGTCGGCTTACTTTTAGGAGGAGTTATTGCCATTAACCAAACCAGCAACGAGCACAGTGCTGAATATTTAGATAAGCCGGCCTTCCCCGAGCTTATCCAAAATATTAATAACGTTGAGCGCATTACGTTATCCGGCTATCAAAAAGAGCTAAAGTTTTATAAAGAAAACGGAGTTTGGAAACTTCAAGACCAAGGCTTACCGGTTCTCCAAGACCGTGTTCGCAGCTTTTTAAGTGCGATGTTAGAGGCCGTCTATTTTGAGAAAAAATCTGGACAAGCTCAGTACCTCAATCGCTTTGGGCTCCAACCCACCGACCAACCAGATGCCCCCGGAGTTTGGGTCAAACTGCAAGATAACAAAGGCAAAACAATCGAACATTTTGAGGTTGGACACTACGATATTGAGATTGGTCGCGGCACCCGTGCTACTTATATCCGCTTTGCCAAACAATTCCAAGTTTGGCAGATTGCCGCCGATTTCATCGACCTCTCACTTCGTCCGCAAGATTGGACCTATAGTACATTGTGGAATTTGCGCTTAGGCCGTTTCATCAGTTTCAATGGCAACACGGATATCTATGCCGTTGCCGATTTGGCTCGCCGCATGCTCAATACCGAAATTTTAAGCATCAGTACTAAGCAACCTGGGACCAAACCAATGTTTAGTTTCAGCCTCTTGGTCGAAGGTGAAAACGAAATCAAAGTCAGTGCTTGGCAAAATCAAAACCGCTATTATATCAGCTATGATTTTAAGCACATACCCAATGAAAATCGCTTGCAGCTTTTTGAAAAATATACTAAATCCAAGTTCTACGAAATTTCTGCAATCGATATGGAGAAACTAAAAAATGTCGTCAAAACCACTAACTAAAAAACAATCTGACCGACTCAAAAACATCGCTGCCCTATCTAGCATTAGCGTGGCCATTGGCTTGTGCTTACTCAAAGTTTTTGGTGCACTCTTGACCGATTCTTTGGCGGTCTTGTCTTCCATGATTGACAGCCTATCAGATATTTTTGGTTCTCTCATTACTCTAATTGCCATTCGCTATGCCGCCAAACCAGCCAGCTGCGAACACCGCTATGGCTATGGCAAAGCCGAAGCTTTGAGCGCACTGACACAAGCCGCCTTTATTGCCGGCTCCGGCCTATTTGTAATGTACGATGGTTTCAGTCGTTTCATCACACCTCGCCCTGTTGCAGATACCGGCCTTGGTTTAGTGGTTATGATAATCAGTATTATTGCCACATTGATTTTGATAAGTTTTCAGCGCTATGTTGCCAAGAGAACCAACTCACAAGCCATTTTAGCCGACAGTGCTCATTATGTGGTTGATATTTTGACCAATGGCTCGATTATCCTGAGCTTATTTGTAGTCCGCTATTTTGACTTTCAGTGGTTTGACCCTCTTACCGCCATGTTCATTTCATTGTACTTGCTTTACAATGCATACCAACTTGCAAAAGAAGCCATTGCCACACTTTTAGATCGCGAATTATCTAACGATATTCGTTCGCAAATTCAAGAACTTGTCACCTCAGAACCATTTGTCTGCGGCTTGCACGATTTGCGCACACATGACTTAGGCGGAAGTTACATGTTTGAGTTTCACCTAGAACTAGATGGTAGCTTAAGCCTCTGCCAAGCTCACGAATATAGTGACATCGTCAGCGCCAAATTGCGCAAAGCCTTCCCTCATGCCCAAGTCATCATACACCAAGACCCCTCGGGCATCAAAGAAACCCGCCTTGATGATAAACTTGTCAAGAAAAACAAAAGGAGCAAATAATGAATAAAAAAATTTTTAGCCTAATTGCTTTGAGTTTTATGTTTAGTGCTACTTTAGCAAATGCTAACGAAGTTCAAACTTTGCCGGCCCCAAATATCAAGGGCGGACAACCCCTCATGGAAACTTTGACCAATCGCAAAACCATTCGTGACTTCTCCGACCAAGCTATTGATAACCAAACCCTAAGTGAAATTCTCTGGAGCGCTTGGGGAATTAGCCATGGCGAAAAGAGAACCATTCCAACCTCTCAAAATAAACAGAACCTAAAGGTTTATATTACTAAAGCTGATGGAACTTGGCTCTACAATGCTCAAGATAATCGCTTAGAGCAAGTATCCACCCAAGATTTGCGAGCTCTCATGGCCAAGCAAGACTTTGTTAAAACTGCGCCAATTACGCTGATTTTCACCGGCACCGACGCTAAAAACAGCCCCATGCACGCCGGCTCAGCTTATCAAAACGTTGGTTTGTATTGTGCCTCTCAAGGTCTTGGCAATGTGGTCAGAGGATATTTAGACCGCGAGGCCGTCGAAAAAGCACTTAAACTTCCCTCCGAAGAAAAAGTCATCATCACCCAAACTATTGGCTGGCCAAAAAAATAGGCATTCCAAGTCAAATAGTTTGGTAAAACAACTCAAAAAAAATGCTGATATCAAAGATACCAGCATTTTTTTATTATTTTAGGGCTTATGCTAATTTTAGAATATCTGCCGCCATCAGCTCAACACTCAAATGATAACGTTGATAAAGAGTATCTATAGACAC
The DNA here is from genome assembly GCA_944391475.1 of uncultured Alphaproteobacteria bacterium. Taxonomy (GTDB): domain Bacteria; phylum Pseudomonadota; class Alphaproteobacteria; order RF32; family CAG-239; genus MGBC133411. The sequence continues at coordinate 7,842 of CALXTR010000003.1, forward strand.
ACGGTCCGTAAACTCTTTTTTAGCTCCAAAATTGAGCACTTTCATATCGGAAGGTCCATAGAAACGAGCGATTTTTTCGCCAAAACCACCATCAAGCTCACCATCTTCCATAGTTACCACCAGCTGATGATGTTTCTTCAAATCCTCAAGTAATTTCTCATCTAGACCCGACAAAAAGCGCGGATTAATCAGAGTTGCATTGAGCTGATGTTCTTTGAGTTTTTCAACCAAATGGTAACCAAGCGGCACAAAACTTCCGGCCGCAACAATTGCCACTTTCTCACCTTGCTGCAATACTTGATAACGATTAAGAGCAGAGTAATCAGTATCGACCTTTGCTTTAGCCGCCACCACATTTCCGGGTACTCGAATAACCACCGGATGCTCGCTTTGTTCAATTCCCCAATTAAGCATTGCCAAGTATTCTTCTTTGCTGCCTGGAGCCAAATATACAATATTTGGAATATTTGAAATCATCGCAATATCAAAACAGCCCAAATGGGTCACGTCACCACTTGAGATACCGGCGCCAAACACCAGTATCACTGCTGGATTATTATTAATTGCCAAATCTTGTGACAATTGATCATAAGTACGCTGGATAAAAGAACTCCACACCAAATAAACCGGCTTACATCCACCTTTTGCCAAAGCCGAGCTCATCGCCACCGCGTGTTCCTCAGCAATTCCGACATCAACAAAATTCTGCCCCAACTTTTGGCGACGTTCCGGAGTTAATCCCACTGCCCCCGGAGTTCCGGCGTTAACCACCACCACATTTTTATCCTTACTAACCTTATCAATCAAAAACTCAGCAGTAATATCATTATAGTTTTCTCCCCCGCAAAATTGAGGATTAATTTTTCCGCTCGCAATATCAAACGGCAAACTCCAGTGCCACATTTCCTTGTGTTCCTCAGCCAACTTATATCCTTTACCCTTAAGAGTATGAATATGCAATACGGTCGGCCGATTGTTATTTTTAAGTTTGGTCATAATCTCAATAAGTTTTTCAATCGAATTGCCTTCATTAAGATAATGATACTCAAATCCCATCGCCTTAAACATATTGCACTCGGCCAGCCCATTCGTTTCTCGCAACAAGCGCAAGTTATTGTAAATACCGCCATGGTTCTCGGCAATTGACATTTCATTATCATTAATAATAATCAGGATATTGCTCCCCAACACTGCAGCATTGCTCAAACCTTCCAAAGCCTCACCACCGGAAAGCGAACCATCGCCGATAACTGCGGTTACATTGTGGTGTTCTCCCTTAATATCTCGAGCCTTGGCCAAACCGCAAGCCAAACTAACCGAAGTCGAGGTATGCCCGACCACAAAAAAGTCATGTTCACTTTCAAGCGGTGCCGTATAACCCGAAATTTTTGCCATCTCTGCATCATTAAAGAAGCCATTTTTGCGTCCGGTTAACATTTTGTGCGGATAAGATTGATGAGAAACATCAAACACCAATTTATCTTTTGGAGAATCAAACACATAATGCCACGCAATCGTAGCCTCTACGATTCCCAAATTTGGTCCCACATGGCCGCCGATTTTGCTGTCTCGATTAAGAATTCCTTCCCGAATTTCTGCTGCTAATTGCTTAAGTTCTTGCTCATTTAATGACTTAATATCCTGGGGTGAATTAATCTTGTCCAAATAGTTCATTTTTTTCTCCTCAATAAAAATATTTGGTGTAAACTGCGGTTAAGATAATTTTTAGAGCGGGCTCTAAGTCAAGCAATTTTTTTAGATTGGGACAAACTTTTTTTAATCACAACAAAAATTAAAAAAAAATAACTTGACTTAGAGTAAACTCTAAAATTTATGCTACAAACACTGATTGACCTATAATCATGTGGAGGAAAAATTATGAACCGCCGAGATTTTTGCAAATTATCCGCTGGTGCCGCCGTTATTGGCATGCTCAAACACAAACTTGGCATCAAAGACGCCCAAGCCGCCACTGATAATTACCTACCCAAAGTATATTTTAGCAAAGACATCAGCGCTGAAACTTTGCTCAAACTCTATGACCGCGTCAACCAAAACATCAGCGGCAAAGTCGCCCTCAAACTCCACACCGGCGAGCCGCACGGCCCCAACCTTTTACCACGCGAACTTGCACAGGCTTTGCAAGCTCATATCAAAAACAGTACTATTGTGGAGTGCAATGTTTTATATGATAGCCCACGCCAAAACACTGCCGGACATTTAGAAACCCTAAAGACCAACGGCTGGACTTTCTGTCCGGTAGATATTATGGATGCTAATGGCGACATCAACTTGCCCATTCACGGCGGTCATCATTTAACCGAAGTGGCCGTCGGCAAAAACCTCGCCAACTACGATTCGATGGTAGTTTACACCCATTTCAAAGGCCATGCCATGGGCGGTTTTGGCGGTTCACTCAAAAACATTGCCATTGGTTGTGCCTCCGGTCAGGTTGGCAAAGCCCAACTGCATGGTCAAGGCTGGCCGATTGGCAAAGACTTTCTGGAACGCATGGTTGAAGGCGGCAAAGCCGTATGCGACCATTTTGGCCCCAAAATCACCTATCTTAATGTGCTCAAAAACATTTCTGTTGACTGCGATTGTGACGCCCATGGCGCCAAACCCACTTGCCCCGACATTGGCATTTTGGCTTCCACTGACCTTTTGGCCATTGACCAAGCCTCAATCGATTTGGTATATGCTCTGCCCGAAAAAGATAAACATGATATTGTCGAGCGTATTGAATCGCGCCAAGGCCTGCACCAATTAGAATATATGGAAAAACTCGGCATGGGTAACCGCCGCTATGAACTGATTGAACTCTGAGAGGGAATATGCAACATTTCAAAAAACATCACCCTCTATTTTTCATCCGCGCGATTATAGCTTGGATAGTTAGCATTTTGTGCTTGGGTGGAATTTTGGGCCTATTTTATCCCTTGCCGTTTTTTGATACCCAAATCGGCGCCTTATTGCAACGCTTGCTGGTTGATTTTTCCATCAGTGCATTGGTTTTATTTGGCGCCATTTTGCTGATGACTGTGCTGTTGGGAAGAGTTTATTGTTCCAGCCTCTGCCCGCTTGGCTTGTTTCAAGAATTTCTATTGCTGTTTTCCCGCCGCAAAATGAAAGCAAGTAAACATCATGCTTACAAATATTTCATTGCCGCATTGGTTTTTGGCGCTTTGATAGGCGGCACAGCACTTTTACTGCGTTGGCTCGACCCCTATAGCATTTTTGGCTCTGCCTTCAGCGGAGCAACCTTTGGGCTCGCTTGGATAATCATTATTGCCATTTTAGTTTGGTCCAAAGGTCGTTATTTTTGCGCCGAAATTTGTCCAATTGGTACTTTATTAGGGCTTATCTCCAAACACTCATACCAACAAATTCATATCCAAGAGGAGCAATGTATATCTTGCGGACTTTGCGCCTCGGTCTGCCCTACCGGCAGTATTGATTTCAAAAACCACAGTGTCGATAACGAAACCTGCATCAAGTGCTTTCGTTGCTTGAGCCAATGCCACCAAAGCGCCCTGCACTATGGACATAAGCAAGCTCAAAAAGTCCCGTTCAGCCCCACCAGACGCCAATTACTGATTGGCGGAGGCATTTTGGCGGTTTTTGCCTTGGCAGCCAAAAGCGGAATAGATTTAAGCAAACAGCTGATTGGAAAAATTAAAGATAAAATCTTACCCCCTGGCGCCCAAAATCCGGACGATTTTGCCAACCGCTGCCTCAACTGCAATCTGTGCGTGGAGAATTGCCCCATGAAAATCATCAAAAAAGCCAACGCCGATTGCCCCACGGTACATCTTGAATACGGCGACAGTTTTTGCAATTATGACCGCCACAAGTGCTCAGAGGTCTGCCCTTCCGGCGCAATTAAGCGCCTAAGCTTGAGCGAAAAACAAAATACGCAAATCGGCTTAGCGCATATTGATGAAAGCCTTTGCGTCAGATGTGGCCTTTGCGTCATGAAATGCCCGCGCCAAATCATCACCAAAGAAGACGGCGCATATCCCAAGATTAACACTGCTGAATGTATTGGCTGTGGAGCTTGCCAAAGCGCTTGTCCGGTTCAAGCCATTAGTATTACAGCACTTAACCAACAAAAACTTATATAAGGAGAAACCAATGTCATTAGGTCTGACCGAAATTGCCCTCATTTTAGTTGTAATCTTAGTTTTATTCGGAGGCAAACGGATTCCCGAACTCGCCCGCGCTTTAGGAAAAGCTCAGTACGAATATAAAAAAGCCAAAGAAATGCTTCAAAATGAGGCTCAAGAACTCAAAGACAGCATCAATCAATCCGCAAATGAAGAAAAAAACAAAGAGCAAAACAAAAAATAGCCCATGGAAGATAAAGACGAAACCTTAGCCGCCCACTTAGAAGCGCTGCGTAACATGCTGGTAAAAAGCCTATTGTCACTGGCAATTGGGATTATTCCGCTGTTTTTGGCCGCACCCTACTGTATCAATTGGCTAATTAAGGTCATGATTGGCGAACATGACATTGCGCTCAATTATTTTTCGCCCATGGAAGTCTTTATTTTGCAAATCAAAACTGCTGTTGTACTGGATTTATTGGTTTGCAGTCCCTACATCGCCAAGCAAATCTGGAATTTTGTTTTGCCGGCACTACACGATGATGAACGCCGCTTTATCAAATCTTTGGTCATAAGCTCCAGCGGTTTATTTATCTTAGGGAGTTTGTTTTGCATATTTTTCATTTTACCGCTGCTTATCAATTTTGGCTTGAGTTTCATGACTGACGACATCAAGGCCATGTTTGGTATCTCGAACCTAATTAGCTTAGCCTTATGGTTAGCGGTTGTTTTTGGACTGATGTTTCAGTTTCCGCTTATCACCTATTCGCTGATTCGTTTTGGCTTGGTGAGTTATGAGAGTGTAAAAAACAAACGCCCCTATATTTTCGTTACCATTTTAATCATTGCCGCATTGCTGACCCCGCCCGATGTTGTGAGCCAGACCATGTTGGCCGTTCCGACTTATTTGCTGTTTGAGCTGGGACTGTATTTTTCGCGCAAATACGCCCAAAAGCAAACCGCAAAATCAGATTAAGAAAGGAGAAAACCATGAACCGCCGCGAATTTTTAATGAGTACCTTAGCTGCCTTTGCTCTCTCGGCCTTGCCTAAATTGACCTTAGCCGAGAGCATTGCCGTCTCCGAAAGTGTCAAAAAACAAATTAACCCGCAAAACAAATTGGGCTTTGGTTTTATGCGCCTTCCATTAACCAACCCGCAAGACCAAACCTCAATTGATTATAAAACCTTGAACCAAATGGTCGATAAATTTTTGGAACGCGGCTTTACCTATTTTGATACCGCTTGGATGTATATGGACCACGAAAGCGAGATTGCGCTAAGAGAATCACTGGTCAAACGCCACCCGCGCAACAGTTTCACGGTTGCAAGCAAACTTCCGGTTGGCTCCATCAAAAAAGCATCTGAACAAGAAGAAATTTTCAACAAACAACTAGAAAAAACCGGACTTGATTATTTTGACTACTATCTGGTTCATAATATCAATGCCAATACCATTGATAATGTTCGCAAATTTGACAGTTTCAAATTCATTGCCGATAAGAAAAAAGAAGGCAAAATTAAACATATCGGTTTTTCTTTCCACGACAACCCTGAACTGTTGGAAGAGGTACTAAAAGAGCACCCCGAAGTTGAGTTTGTGCAACTACAAATCAACTACATCGACTGGGACAACGCCAGTATTCAGTCGCGCAAATGCTATGAGATTGCCCAAAAATACAACAAGCCGGTAATTGTCATGGAACCGGTCAAAGGCGGCACTCTAGCCCAAGTTCCTCCGGCAGTAGAAAAGATATTCAAAACTGCCGAGCCCAATATGTCGGTTGCCTCCTGGGCGATTCGCTATGCAGCAAGCCTAGATGGCGTCATGATGGTTTTAAGCGGCATGAGCAATATGGAGCAGTTAGAAGATAATACCTCTTATATGCAAAACTTCAAACCGCTCACCCAGCAAGAATTCAAAGTAGTCGAGCAAGCTGTCAAGACCCTGCACGATTCTATCGCTATTCCTTGCACGGCCTGCCGCTATTGCGTTGAAACCTGCCCGATGAAGATTGCCATTCCCGAATATTTTGCGCTCTACAATGCCGAGAAACAAGAGATAACCGACAAACCCTTCACCGCACAAAAAGTTTACTACGCCAATCTTATCAAAAAACACGGCAAAGCCTCTTCCTGCATTGGTTGCAAACTGTGCGAAAAACATTGTCCGCAGCATATTGAAATCAGCAAATGGATGAAAGAAATTGCCAAAACATTTGAAGCTTAGAAAGGAGAAAATTGATGAAAAAACTCTTTGCCCTCACCTCTTGTTTTTTGAGTTTGTTTGCCGCCGCTAACACTCAGGCCGCAACTACTGAGGTTAACAATCTGGCACCAAAGCCCAAAATTTTGATTGCCTACTATTCTTATAGCGGCAACACCAAAGCCGTTGCCGAAGCCATTCAAAAAAGCGTTGGCGGAGATATTCTTGAGATAAAAGCCGAAGGCAGCTACCCTGAAGAATATCGCGCCATGACCCAACAAGCCAAAAAAGAAATTCAAGACAACTACCGTCCAAAACTCATCGGTAAAATTGATAATATCGGACAATATGATGTCATCTTTTTGGGCTCACCCAACTGGTGGGGCACCATCACCCCGCAGGTTAGCAGCTTTTTAGCTAGCTATGATTTGTCGGGTAAACGGGTCATTCCGTTTATAACCCATGGCGGCGGCGGAGTTCAAAACACCATCCGCGACTTAACCGTCCAGTGCTCGGGCTGCAAAATTGAACCCAACGCTTGGACTAGTTATGGCAAAGATATGAGCAAATTAAATGAGTGGTTGCAAGGCTTAAAAATCTAGACCACAATTAACTAAAAAAGTGAGCTGATTTAATAAAAAAATCGGCTCATTTTTTTATTAAAGAAGCCATCACCATCATTGTTTTTTGCATATTCTCGGTCTTATATCTCAAAGAAGAGTTGCGCTGGAACTATATCGTCGGCTTTGCACTGATTTTGCTTGCCGCGTTTTTTGTGTTCAAGAAGTGGGATTAACTTATCACAGCCGAACGCTGAGCCACTATAATAAAAGCTTGACAAATCGGGCATTTTACCGCATAAATACTCAAAAAAAATATATATGGGGAAAATCTATGTCGTATAAAGAAAATAAGTCCTTAGACCAACGTCTGGAATTGGAAGAAATCGAAAATCGTTGTAAGAAATTTTGGCTCGAGAATAATGTCTATGCCTATGATAATACCAAATCTCGGGAAGAAACTTTTATTATTGATACCCCTCCTCCGACCGTATCTGGATCTTTGCACATCGGACATATTTTCAGCTATACCCAAACTGACGTCATCGCCAGATATCAACGTATGCACGGCAAAACCGTATTTTATCCCATTGGCTGGGACGACAACGGCCTGCCAACCGAAAGACGGGTTCAAAACTACTATAACATCACCTGCAACCCCGAGCTGCCTTATGATGCATCTTTTAAGCCCGAACATAAAGAGGACAATTCTGCTCCGCGCCGTGAAATTTCCCGCAAAAACTTCATTGAGGCCTGCGATAAACTAACCGCCTCCGATGAAAGCATTTTTGAAGATGTGTTCAAAAATATCGGTCATTCTTATGACTGGAATTTGAAATACACCACCATCAGCCCGGAAACCATTAAAATTTCTCAAGAATCATTCATTGATTTGTTAGAAAAGAAATATATTGCTTCAGTTGAAGCTCCGACCATGTGGGATGTAACTTTCCAATCCGCAGTTGCTCAGGCTGAAATTGAGGACCGCGAGGTTCAAGGCTTTTTCCACGACATCAAGTTTGAAGTTGAGGGCGGACAAGATTCTTTCATCATTTCCACCACTCGTCCGGAACTTCTTCCGGCTTGTATCGCCATTGTGGCTCACCCCGACGATGAAAGATATCAAAAATACTTTGGCAAAAAAGCCATTGTACCGCTGTTTGATATTGAGGTAGACATTGTTGCCTCTGAACATGCCGAAAAAGACAAAGGTACCGGTATCATGATGGTTTGTACCTTTGGTGATTCTGCCGACGTTGCCTGGTGGAAAAAATCCGGACAACCCCTAAAACAAATCATCGGCCCCGATGGCAGAATGTTGGATATTGAATATGGCCAAGGCGTTTTCACTTCCAAGAACCCCGCTAAGGCTAACCAAAATTATCGCCAACTAGTCGGGCTCACTACTAAACAGGCCCGCGCTAAAATTGTTGAGTTATTAGCCGAATGCGGTGCCCTTCAAGGCGAACTCCGTCCGGTTACCCACATGGTTAAGTTTTACGAAAAAGGCAATTTGCCGATTGAGTTTGTTTCTTCCCGCCAATGGTTTGTCAAATTGCTTGAACAAAAAGACAATTTGATTAAGGCCGGACAACAAATTAAATGGAAACCGGCACATATGCAACGCCGCTATGAGGAATGGGCCAATGGTCTAAACCAAGATTGGTGCATTTCTCGTCAGCGTTTCTTCGGTGTTCCTTTCCCGGTTTGGTATAAATTAGACAGCCATGGCTATCCTGATTATGACCACCCGATTATTGCCGATAGAAAACAGCTTCCGGTTGACCCCATGAGCGATGTTCCGCTCAACTATACCGAGGAGCAAAGAGGCAAACCCAATGGCTTTATCGGCGACAAAGATGTGATGGATACTTGGGCTACCTCTGCCCTCACCCCCGAAATCGCTTTAGGCCTAACCAACAGCCCCTTAAAGCTTCCGTTTGATATCAGACCTCAGGCTCACGATATCATTCGTACTTGGGCATTTTATACCATCGCCAAAGCTCTGATGCACCATAACACCATTCCTTGGACCGATATCTTAATCAGCGGGTTCATTTTGGATCCCGACCGCAAAAAAATGTCCAAATCCAAAGGCAATGTTATCACCCCGCAACACCTGATTGATAAATACGGGGCAGATTCGGTACGTTATTGGGCTTCTCGTGCCAAACTCGGTACCGATACCGCTTTTGAAGAACAGATTATGGCTCAAGGTAAAAAGTTGATTAATAAAATCTTCAACGCCAGCAAATTTGCCATGACCATTGTCGCCAACAGCGGGATTAGCGATTATAGCGTTTCTGCAGATAGTATCACCAATGAAACCGATAAATCTTGGTTGTATAAGCTTTCTTCATCTTTAGAAGGCGCCACCAAGTATTTCTCTACCTTTGACTATGCCGGAGCTTTGGAAGTCATAGAAAAACGTTTCTGGGATTTCTGCGACAACTATCTCGAAATCATCAAGAAACGTGCCTACTCTGAAGACAACCGCTCTGCCGTATTGTCATTGGTCAAATCAATTGATGTTTTCGTTCGTGCCTTTGCACCTTTCTGTCCTTTCGTAACTGAAGAGATTTATCAGGCCCTGCCTTGGAATAATGGCCGTCCGGTTTCGGTTCACTTAACTTCTTGGCCCACCGAGCAAGAATTTGCCGGTATTATCAGCAATGATATGCTCTATGACAGCATTTCTCAGCTCACTTCCGAGGTCAGAAAAGCCAAGACCGAAGCTAACCTAACCCAAAAAACTCCGGTTAAGAAGTTAGTTATTGCCGCTCCGGCTAAAGTAATCAGCCTCTTGAGTGCGCATGGAATTGACTTGGAAAATGTAACCAATGCCTACCCCAACGCCATTGAGTATATTGAGGGTTCAGAACTAAGTATCAATAAAATTGAATTGGATTTAGATTTCGTACCTGAAAATAAGAAAAAACAAGATGTAGTTGGCTAGTAACGCAGCACACATTTTTAACTAAGACGACAAAGCCCGCTTAACGCGGGCTTTGTTATAAATGGCGGAGAGATAGGGCATACTCTGCGCTTCGCTTGAGTTGCACTGGCGCTCATGAGCTATAGCTCACCGGCGTACTTCCGTCCGCCTTTCGCTTGTAGTCGAACCCTATTTTCTAGGGTCCAAATCCCAACACTCCTCAACATTTACAAAAAACCCCGCATTAGGCGGGGCTTTTGGTAAATGGCGGAGAGATAGGGATTCGAACCCTAGGTACCCCGTAAAGAGTACAATTGATTTCGAGTCAACCGCATTCGACCACTCTGCCATCTCTCCTCAAAAATAATTAACTCTGTATTAAAGACAAATCGCAAATTTTGCAAGCACTATTTTTATCTTATCTAAAAATTTTCACTCTGTCTTCGAGCGACAAAAAGCTTTTTTCATCAGCCGGCGCCTCAATACTTCCAAACGGCATTTCTGCCACCAAACGCCAATTTGACGGAACTTTCCATTCTTTAGATACAGCGTCATCTACCAGCGGATTATAATGTTGCAAACTCGCTCCGATATTTTGCTCAGCTAAAGCCGTCCACACAATGTATTGCAACATTCCGGCCGACTGCTCCGACCAGTGTTCAAAATTCTCCCGATAAAGCGGGAAACGTGCCTGCAAATCATGCACCACTTCCATATCTTCAAAATACAAGATTGTACCTCTCGCTGCATCAAATCCGGCAATTTTAGCAGCAGTAGATGCAAATTTATCTGTCGGAACTTTAGCCTGCAAAATGTCATGCACCATCTTCCAAAACTTGTGATGATGTTCTCCCCAAAGTATCAATACTCTGGCTGATTGCGAATTAAACGCCGAGGGACAATTTTTGACCGCATTTTTAATCAGCTCAATTACCGCCTCATCATTCAAAATTTCTTTACTGCCGAGATTATAAATCGAGCGGCGTTTTTCTAAAAGTCCGGCCATACAATTTGCCATTATCCGATTCCTTTTTTCCTCAAAAATTGTTCAATACTTATCAGTTGCCCATTAGCCTCGCGCACTTGAGAAATTTTTCTGATGTCTAAGGAATACTTTCGATTCTCAGCCGCACTCAGCACTTCCAAATATATAGCTCCTCCGCGGCGAATTTTCACCGCCAAGAGCAGAACTTTATCTTCATGAAGCGGCGTATCTCCCACATAAACCAACCCCAAAGGCAAGCCCTCTGTTGAGCGCCATAAAACATTTTCCTCGCCAAGCGCGCGAGGAGAAATAATCTCCACTTCTCCCATATCAATCACACCCGATTCGTAATTTTCATCATCATTGCGGGGCTTATGGTGTTTCTTGAAAAATTCGTCTTTAATCCCCACCACCAAGAAATAAATGGCAATTGCTAAAAAGGCAAATACACCAATATACACCGCCACACCAAGCAGCATCAAAAACACCAAAATTGCCGCCGCCGTAAATAATAAACTTGCCACACGTCTCAAAATTTTAATCCTTCTTAAATAATCCATCTTCTAATAAGATAGGGATTATTTTTTTCAAAATCAATCATCTTGAACATAGTGCAAGAATAAGGGCTGTATAGAAGATATACAGCCCCATAGAGAGAACTTATATGTTTAGATTAGGAGTTAGAAAGTATATCTTGCTCCGACATAAAACTCATGAGCCGAAACATCTAACTTAGAGTCATATTCTGAGAAATCACCATAATCCGCATAGCGATAACCAGCATCCATAGTTACATTTTCGGTCAGTTCATAACCCACACCGGCACCAACCTGCCAAGCAAAATTGGTATCTGACATATCATCAGATAGAAGTGGAGATTTGAGTTTACCTTCAATCTTTGCATAACCGACACCGGCTCCGACATAAGGAGTAAATTTGCTGTTGGTATCAATATCATAATAAGCATTGAACATTAGAGATTGGCTTTCCACTTCTGCCTTAGCAAATCCGGAAAACAGTTTTTTCTCCGTATCTTGGTTGCGATTATATTCTACCTCGGTACGAACTGTCCCTGCTGAAGTTTTATGTTCCACGCCAAAAGCCACAGCTCCGCCCAGAACACTATCATCAGCGCTGAGCGAATATCCGGGCTCATCATAATCTGCAGACATATCGACATATTTCATTTTGGCGCTGACATAAGGATTAATCTCCATTGCCACCGCGTTAGAAAGTGTAAAAATTGTAGCCACACCGGCTAATAATAAAGTTTTTCTCATTATTACTTCCTTTGTTTAAATTAACACAAAAACAAAAGCCGCCTGATAAGGGCGACTGGAAGTTGAGAACTATTTGTGTGAATAGTGCGGTATATTGACCGCAAGGCTTATTTTACCGCCTTCCAGTCATTATATAAATAACCAGTTGGCGTATAAAATTTAACGTCTATATATACCATTAGACGCACACAAAGAGGTTCTCACACCTCAGATAGGCTATCACCCTATCCAAGTAACAAGTTAAACATAAAATCCTCAAAAGTAAAGCTTAAAGTTCCATTGCTACATGATTTTAAACCGGCACACCGGTAACATCGCGGAGATAAGGCACATACGCAAAGCAACTAACTGATGCCTCAGGCGCTGCCTGCGCGCACCCGTCGTACGGACGCACCTGCCGTGCAGGCATAAAAAAAAGCGCCTCAAAGGCGCACTTATAAAAATGGAGCGGGCAAAGGGATTTGAACCCTCGACATCAACCTTGGCAAGGTTGCGCTCTACCCCTGAGCTATACCCGCATCTGTAGAACGAGATATTAATTACCATATTCAAAAAAAAATGCAAGTCTTTTTTTCAAAAAAAATGAATTTTTTTCACATCACCGGAATAATTGAGGTGCCCGACTGCCGAACCGGCAAGTCAAGCACCTTAATAAGCACGAATTAATTGGTCATCTCCACCGAAACTTCCTGCCCCGGAGCCACCATTTCGGTTTCCTCGTATGAGAACTGGGCATTATCATAAAGATAATAAATACTCCCCAAAAGCCAGACTGCCGCCACGATTCTCAGCAACAAAATCACTTCCCGATTACCGCTAAAGGGAATCCCGCGTGCATCTTTATTCACAAACAGCATATCCAAGAACGACCAAATCATGGTAATAAGCAGCGGAATAAACAAGAACAGCCAAGACACTAAAGTTAAGACCAGCTTGAGTAAGCCGCTAAAAAAATTTCCGGCATAAAAATCATGTGCCCCGAAAATTCCTAAAAACCAAGCCAGTAAAATATACCCCACTCCGCTTTTAGGCTTTTGCGGCAAGAGCGGAGCCTCAATATCAGTTTCATCAATCTCAATCATATTTGCCATAATACACCTCCGGTCATAGATATAGTACGGCTAGAGCCAAATTAAATAGGCACACAAAAATAAGGAGGGAAAAAATCCCTCCTTATCAGTTTTGGGTGATTGGCAATTAGAAACCCATACCGCCCATACCACCACCAGGCATACCAGCACCGGCACCACCACAACCGCAGTGGCATTCTTTTTGCGGAGCTTCGGTCACCATAGCTTCGGTAGTAATCAGCAATCCGCCAACAGAAGCAGCATCTTGCAAAGCAGTACGCACAACCTTGGTCGGGTCGATAATACCAGCTTTAACCATATCGGTATATTCACCGGTCTGAGCATTGTAACCAAAGTTGGTATCAGTAGATTCCAACAACTTACCGGCTACAACCGCACCATCAACACCGGCATTTTCGGCAATCTGACGGATAGGAGCTTCGGCAGCCTTACGGATAATATCAATACCAACTTTTTGGTCTTGGTTGGCAGGGGTTAGTTTATCCAAAGCTTTGATAGAGTACAACAAAGCCACACCACCGCCGGCAACCACGCCTTCTTTAACAGCGGCACGAGTTGCGTTCAAAGCATCATCAATGCGGTCTTTCTTTTCTTTAACCTCAACTTCAGAAGCACCACCAACACGCAATACAGCCACACCGCCGGAAATCTTGGCCAAACGTTCTTGAAGTTTTTCACGGTCATAGTCAGAAGTGGTTTCTTCAATTTCCTTACGGATTTGAGCTGCCCGAGCCGCAATCAAATCTTTCTCGCCATTACCATCAATGATAGTGGTGTCATCTTTGTTGATTTCGACTTTCTTAGCAGTACCGAGCATATCCAAAGTAACATTTTCAATCTTCATACCCAGCTCTTCGGAAATAACTTGGCCGCCGGTCAAGATAGCAATATCTTGGAGCATAGCCTTACGTCTGTCACCAAATCCCGGAGCTTTAACAGCACAAACCTTAAGACCACCGCGGATACGGTTAACTACCAAAGTAGCCAAAGCCTCACCTTCAATATCCTCAGCCACAATCAGCAAAGCTCTACCTGATTGAACAATTGCTTCCAAAACCGGAATCAGCGGTTGCAAATTGCTGATTTTTTGATCATAGAGCAAGATGTAGGGATTTTCATATTCGCAGCTCATCTTATCGGGATTGGTCACAAAATACGGAGAGAGATATCCGCGGTCAAATTGCATACCTTCAACCACATCAAGCTCGGTATCCAAACCTTTAGCATCTTCAACCGTAATTACGCCCTCATTACCAACTTTTTCCATTGCACGGGCCAAATATTCGCCGATTGAGCGATCGCCGTTAGCAGAAATTGTACCAACTTGAGCAATTTCCTCAGAAGTTTTGATATCTTTAGAGCGAGACTTAATATCCTCGACCACAGCCTCAACTGCCATATCGATACCACGTTTCAAATCCATCGGGTTCATACCGGCAGCCACTGCTTTGCAGCCTTCACGAATAATAGCTTCAGCCAAAACAGTAGCAGTTGTGGTACCATCACCGGCCTTATCAGCAGTTTTTTGAGCAACTTCCTTAACCAGTTGAGCTCCCATATTTTCGAACTTATCAGCCAGTTCAACTTCTTTAGCCACCGAAACACCATCTTTAGTAATTTTCGGAGCGCCATAAGACTTATCCAAAATCACATTGCGACCTTTGGGGCCCAAAGTAACTTTTACGGTTTTGGCCAAAGTTTCCACGCCTTTGAGCATTTTTGCCCGAGCGTCAGTTGCAAACATAATATCTTTTGCTGCCATAATTTTAATCCTTTACTTAAAATCCAATCAAAAAATTTTATTCAATCACGCCCAAAATTTCGGATTCTTTCATAATCAGATAAGAAGTGCCGTCAATTTTGGCTTCCGTACCCGACCATTTTCCAAACAAAACTTTGTCACCGGGTTTAACACTCATCGGCACGATTTTGCCGTCTTCGGTGTGCAGTCCATTGCCGACTGCCTCAACAATACCCTCGCTGGGTTTTTCTTTTGCGGTATCAGGAATAATAATTCCGCCGGCAGTTTTAGTAGTTTCTTCCAGACGTTTAATCACAACTCTGTCATGTAATGGTCTGATTTTCATTATAACTTAACTCCTTATCAAATTAACTAAGTTTCATGTCTTCTAACATCTAAAGGATAGGTAGGTATTTCAAAACCGCTTGTCAAGCTTTGAGCACCAAAAAAAATACATTTAAAACAAAAAACCGCACTAAGGTTTCCAAAGTGCGGTCTAAAAAGAAATGCAATCAAGCTGTTTTTTTATGCAAACGCTTAATTGTTTCAGCCACAGCCGTTGCCACAAAACTTACCGCCAAAAGAGAAGACACCAAAGATTGCACCCCAAAAAACAGCCAAGCATGAGGAAAGATATTCATCACTCTTAATGCTGCCGGTGTCATCCAACCATTGATACGGAAAGTTTCCAACGTCATCAATAATGATGATTTTAAGGTAGCAAACTCAATTAAAATGTTGCCATATAGGTTCACCGCAATGATAGCAAACGCATAATAAAGAATGGCAAACACGGCTCCCCAACCTACAATTAGCGGCACCAGCGCCAAAAAAGTATCGATAATTGTTGCAAGCATCGGCCAACGGTGTACAAATTTGAACAATCTGAACAAACGCAAAGTACGCAACACAATAAATGAGCTGGCAAACGGCACTGATGATACGGCCACAATCACCAAATCAAAAACATTCCACCCTGATTTGAAAAATCCGCGTCCCAAGGCATAGAGTTTTAGAATCATTTCCACAATAAAAATGCCCATAAACAAGCGATCCAGAACAAACAACTCTTGTTCTAAATGAACCGCCACCACTGGCGAGCTCAACAGCCCAAGCACAATAGCATCAGCTATGATGAGCAGCATAATAAACATATCAAAACCATGGCTCTGCACCAATTTTCTGACTTTTCGTTTATCTTCTTTCGGAAACAAAATCTGGTGTAACTTTTGGCTCAAAGCAGATTTAATATTTGTATTAGCTTTTGTAGACTGTACCATCTTAACCTCCCGGAATTTGTTTTATTTTAACCTAGAAAAAATAAAACGCAATCAGAATTGCCGCTGCCGCCAATGATGGACCAAAAGCCCCATCACGCTTACGACGATAAATCACAACTGTGAACACAAACAGCACACAAGCCGTAATAATTACATACATCAAACGCTCAAACCCGAGCCAAGCCCCAAGCGCCGTCAAGAGTTTGATATCTCCCCCGCCAAAAGCATCTGGACGTTTGAACACAAAGGGCAAACTAGCAATTGCCGGGACCAGATAACCAAGTCCGGCACCAAAAGCACTTTCGGTCGGCACCACCCAAGCTCCGGTAAAAGCGGCATAAGCAAACCCGACAAGCAACAACGGCACCGTCAAAATATCTGGCAAAAGCTGCATCCGATTATCAATTTCGGTTAGGAGCAACAAAATCCATACAAACACCAAATGCCACCACACATACATTACCCCAAATTTGTGCAACACCAAATAGCTAAGCGCCGCCGATAAAATACCCCAACCAAGCGAACGCATCAGATATCGGCGCATTAGTTTTTCATAATGCGGATTTTCAGCTCTTTTGGCTTTTTTAACCACCCGATTAGGTTTTACCAACCGATACAAGGCATAAGCCGGAGTTGCCGGCATAAACTTAGCAAACCGACGAGCCATATAGGGGATTAACATTCCAAAACAAAAGCCATAAACCGCGTATATCATAATCTCAAGTGCTCCAATTTAGTACTATAATAATCAGTTTAGCTCCAAAAGATTAAGATTCGGTTTCCTATCCGATTGACCAAACCGTTAAAGATGATTATACTTAGCTAAAAAGGAGAACAAAAATGAGATATTCCATCGGCCAGGTAGCACAAAAAATTGGTTTAACCACCCACACTTTAAGATACTACGACAAGGAAGGCTTATTACCGTTTGTCCGCAAAAACAGTGCTGGACTGCGTGTTTTTTCCGAAGAAGACCTTGACTGGTTAGTCATAATCGAATGTCTAAAAGGAACCGGAATGCAACTTAAAGACATCAAACAATATATTGATTGGTGTCAAGAAGGCGATAAGACCATCAGCCAAAGATTAGAAATGTTCAAACGCCAAAAACAAAAATTGGAAGAGCAGCAAAAACTGCTCCGCCAATATATGGAAAAAATCGATTACAAAATTGCTTATTATAGCGAAGCCGCCCAAAAAGGCAACATCAGCGAGGCTCAAAAAAACCAATGCCTTGCTGCCGAAAAAGAGCGGCTGTTTCATCACACCAAATAAGCTTATACCCTAAGCCATTGCTTTTAAGATATAGTCGCTGAGTTTTGCAACATAAAATGCCGGATCAGAAATGCTTTCACCTTCGGCAATTTTGGCTTGGTCGAGCAAAATTTTAGAAATTTCAATCACTTTAGGGCGATTATTTTCTTCCATCGCCATCGCAGCCAACTTAATGATTAAGGGATGATAAGGATTAAGCTCCAAGATTCTGGTGCTGGCAAAAGCAGTTTGCTGCTGATGATTGCGCATCAAGCGCTCCAAATGAATACTCATCTGCCCTTGCTCCACATTTAAGCTGACCGGACTATTAGTCAGTTTCTCAGTAGTGGTCACTTTGCCGACTTCATTTTTGAACAACTCATTCATAATTGAACAGAGCTTTTCCATTTCCCCATCGCCGGCTTTATCATCTTTGCGCTCGATATTAAGGTCAATATCGGCATTCGCAATATGCTGAATTGCAAAACCTTTGTAGTTAGGCAAAGTTTGCGTCCAAAACTCATCGATAGGATCTGTTAAGAGCAATACTTCGATTCCTTTGGCCTTAAATGCTTCCAATTGCGGATTGTTAGCCAATACTTTAACATCATCACCGGTAATATAATAAATAGCTTTCTGCTCATTTTCACCGATTTTAACATTTTTAGCCCGCTCAATATATTCATCTAAAGAAGTGTATTTTTCTAAATCTTTAGTTGATATGAAACGTGACAGAGCTGCAATTTCTTCTCGATTAGTAAAATCTTCATAAATTCCTTCCTTAAAAGCGGCTCCAAATGCTTGCCAAAAGATAAGATAATCATCATAATTTTCGACACGTTTTTGGAGTTCTTTAAGCAGGCGTTTTACGGTACCGCTTTTAATTTTTTCAAGTAAAGCGCTGTGCTGAAGCATTTCACGCGAAATATTAAGCGGCAAATCAGAGCTATCAATCACCCCTTTAACAAAGCGAAGATAATGCGGCATCAACTCTTCAACTTTATCAGAAATAAACACTTTATTGACATAGAGTTTCAGACCATTTTTAACATCCGGCTGGAACAAATCATATGGAGCAGAAGACGGAATATAAAGTAATCCGGTATATTCGATATTACCCTCTGCCTTGAAATGAAGGGTCAGCCACGGGTCATCAAAATTTTTGGAGATATGATGATAAAATTCTTTATACTGATCAGAAGTAATTTCACTTTTATGACGAGCCCACAAAGCCGAGCCACTATTAACCGTTTCCTCACCGGCCTCACCCAAACACAACACAATCGGATAATCGATATGGTCAGAATAGGTACGAATAATATGGCGCAGATAAATGGTATCCGTAAAGTTTTTATCTTCATCTTTGAGATAGAGTGTAATTTCGGTACCATTAGATTCTTTTTTAGCCTCTTTGATTTCAAAACCGCTCACCCCATCAGATTCCCAAGACCAAGCATTATCTTCGCCAGCCTTTTTTGTTAAGATTTCAACTTTAGAAGCAACCATAAATGCCGAGTAAAAACCCACACCAAACTGACCGATAAGATCGACCGCTGAACCATTATCCTTAACATTTTTGACAAATTCGGCAGTACCTGATTTGGCAATTGTTCCCAGATGATTGATTAAATCTTCCTTATTCATGCCGATACCGTTATCAGCAATTTTGAGAGTAGCATTTTTTGCATCTGGCGTAATAGCAATTTTGAACTCACCGGCAGATTTAGCAATATCTGGGTGGGTCAGCGCCAAATATTTAAGTTTATCGCAAGCATCGCTGGCATTTGAAATCAGCTCCCGCAAAAAGATTTGTCGCTCCGAATACAACGAATTGACCACAATATCCAACAGTTTGCCCACTTCGGCTTGAAAATTCATTTTATCAGACATAATCTAACCTCAATCCCAAAATAAAAAAAATTAAGCTAAATTTTATATAGGATAGCAAAAATTTATATGCAACATCACACCAGAAAATACTTGCATTAAAAGATAATCATATTAAATTAGGATAGATTTCTAAATTCAATTTAAGGAGTATAAAATGGTCTCTGTTGTTAATGATAATTGCATCAAATGCAAATCTTGCGCAGACGTATGCCCGGTAGATGCTTTTCATGAATGCGAAACACAATTGGTAGTTAACCCCGATGTTTGCATTGATTGTGGCGTATGCATTGCTGAATGCCCGCAAGGAGCAATTTGCAACGATGCTGATGCTGCTGAAGAATGGATTAAATTCAACGCTGAACAAGCAGCCAAATGCCCCGCAGTTAACGGATAATCAGTTTATCTTGTAGATATAAAAAAATCCGGCAACAACTGCCGGATTTTTTATGCTTGCAATTCTACAAATTATGGAATAAATATCAGCAAGTAAGACAATAAATTTTGAGAAAATTCAATGATACACAAAGATAACAACTTTTATGATGTCGTCGGCATCGGCAATGCCATAGTTGATGTAATGGCCAAAGTCGGCGAAGGTTTTTTAACCGAAAGAGAATTACCCAAAGGAGGCATGACCTTAGTCAATGCCCCTGATGCCGGCAAAATATATGCTGAAATTATGCCCGAGCGAGAAGTATCCGGAGGCTCTGCCGCAAATACGGTTGCTGCCTTAGCTTCTTTGGGAGGACAACCGGCTTTTATCGGCAAAGTCCATGATGATGAATTAGGCCAAGAGTTCGGTCGCGATATTGGCGCCGCCGGGGTTGACTTTTTCACCACTCCGTTAAACGAAGGTCCGGTAACTGGTCGCAGCATTGTATTGGTTACTCCTGATGCCGAACGCTCGATGTTTACTTATCTTGGTGCCTCTAAAATGTTATCGGTGGAAGATATCGATGAAGAAATCATCAAAAGCACCAGCATCGTTTATCTTGAAGGCTACCTCTGGGACGAAGAAGAAGCCAAAAAAGCGATGACCAAAGCTTGCGAATTGGCTCACCGGCATCGCAAAAAAGTTGCTTTTAGCTTGTCAGACAAATCTTGCGTAAACCGCCACCGCGAAGAATTTTTAAAACTCATTGAAGACTATGTAGACATTTTGTTTGGCAACGAAGAAGAAATAAAATCTTTGTTTGAAGAAGAAGATTTCTACAAAACCTTAGACTTAATCAAAACTCGGGTTGAAACTGCCGCAATCACCCGTTCTGCTAAAGGTTCGGTGATTGTAAACGGTCGCACCAAAACCTATGTTGAAGCTGAAGTTGTTGATAATGTAGTCGATTCGACCGGAGCCGGAGATTTATATGCGGCTGGCTTCCTTTATGGCTATACCCAAGGACGCAGTCTAGGCACTTGCGCCCTGATAGGAGGCATTGCTGCCGCCGAAATTTTGGGTCACTACGGAGCAAGACCGGAAGTCAGTTTAAGAGGTTTTGTTCGCAACCGCCTCAAAGCTTATGGTAAGCTATTGTAAAAAAGAATCCCCATCACAAAATGGGGATTTTTTTTGCGCTTTCATCACATATTTTTTACATTAAAGTCTTGAATTTTAATTTCAACTTGGTATGTTAAAGCGAATTTTAGTTATTTTGGCTAACATACAATTTGATTTATGACATGACAGCCTTAGTCCGGCATGGTTTTTCTTTCATAAAAAGCTGTGCTGGAAATAAATCAAACAACAACGTGTATAAAAATAATACACGAGAAGTTTGATTTATGACATGACAGTTTTTTAGGGAAGAAAAAAAAGATGAATATGCGCAATATCGCCATAATCGCTCACGTTGACCATGGTAAAACCACGCTGGTCGACGGATTGCTAAAACAAAGTGGCACATTTAGAGATAATCAAAAAGTAGAAACTTGCGTTATGGACAGTAACGACCTCGAACGCGAAAGAGGAATCACCATCTTGTCCAAATGCACTTCCGTCAATTGGCACGGCACCCATATTAATATTGTAGATACCCCTGGCCACGCTGACTTTGGCGGCGAAGTTGAACGCATCTTGTCCATGGTTGATGGCGTAGTACTTCTGGTCGATTCTTCAGAAGGCCCCATGCCTCAAACCAAATTTGTACTAGGTAAAGCCCTAAAAGTAGGCTTACGCCCAATTGTAGTTATTAACAAGGCTGATAAGGCTGATGCTCGCGTTGACGAAGTTTTAAATGAAGTATTCGACTTGTTCGTAAGCCTAGATGCCAATGACGAACAGTTAGACTTTCCGGTTTTGTATGCCTCAGGTCGCAACGGCTGGGCTGTTAAAGATATGAAAGATGAGAAAAAAGACCTCAGCCCGCTGTTTGAACTTATTTGTTCTTATGTACCGGAACCAGAATGCGACCTCAACGCACCATTCTCAATGCTTGCCACCACCTTGGAAGCAGACAAGTTTATCGGCCGCTTACTTACCGGTAAAGTGCAATCAGGAACTTTGCATGTTAACGATATGGTCAAAGTGCTTGATGGTAACAACAATGAACTCGAGCGCGTACGCATCAGCAAAATTTTGGCTTACCGTGGTTTGAACCGTGAGAGCTTAGAAGAGGCCCATGCCGGAGATATCATTGCTGTTGCCGGCGTAGTCAAAGGTACAGTTGCAGACACCATTTGCGCTATGGAGGTAACACAGGCCATTCATGCTCAACCAATTGACCCACCAACCTTAGCCATGACTTTTTCAATCAACGATTCTCCTTTAGCCGGACGCGAAGGTGACAAAGTTACTTCCCGTATGATTTGGGACCGTTTGTGCAAAGAAGCCGAGGGCAATATCGCGTTGAAGATTTCGCGCACCGATAGCACCGATTCTTTTGAAGTTGCCGGTCGTGGTGAACTCCAACTCGGTGTTTTGATTGAAACCATGCGCCGCGAAGGATTCGAGCTCTCCATTTCGCGTCCCCGTGTTTTGATGAAACGCGATGAAAACGGTCAACTTTTAGAGCCGATTGAAGAAGTGGTAGTTGATGTTGATGAAGAATTCTCAGGCACCGTGGTTGAAAAACTTGGCCGCCGACGCGGTGAGTTGATTGAGATGATACCTTCTCAAATCGGCAACAAAGTCCGCCTGATTTTCAACGCTCCTTCCCGCGGTTTAATTGGTTATCACTCCGAGTTTTTGACCGATACTCGCGGCACCGGCGTTATGAACAGATTGTTTAAGTGCTATGAGCCGCACAAAGGCGAAATTGAAAGCCGCCGCAACGGTGTATTGATTTCATCTGAAACCGGCACTGCCATTGCCTATTCGCTGTGGAAATTACAAGATCGCGGTCCAATGTTTATTGACCCCGGTGTTCCGGTCTATACCGGCATGATTATCGGTGAACACACCAAACCCAACGACTTGGAGGTTAACCCTTGCAAGGCCAAACAGTTGACCAACATTCGAGCTGCCGGTAAAGACGAGGCAATTGACCTCATTCCGCCGCGTAAACTCACATTGGAACAAGGCTTGTCTTACATCCAAGAAGATGAGTTGTTGGAAGTAACACCTAAGACCTTACGTTTGCGCAAACGCATTCTCGACCCGATTATGCGTAAACGGGCCAAGCCAGAGGTAATAGCGTAATATACGTTAACAATCACAAAAGAGCGGGAAAATCCCGCTCTTTTTATTTTTAAATTTAAAAAACGCAACCTTAATTTTGATGATTGCTTTCATCAAACAAAAATTTTTGTCAATAAAAAACTCCCCGAAGGGAGATTTTTTGATTTCAGAAATTAAAATATTATTGCTTAAGCGCGCTGTTGAGCCTGCTCGTGCGCACCACGTAAAAAGGCCGAATTTGCCTCTGCAATTTTGACAATGGCCAAAGCCTTCTCAGCATCAAAAGATTTTATCGCTTGAGATTCATATGCTTTCATACCTTTGGCAGCCGCCACATTTGCCACAGCCTCGCGCTGCGGATTGGCTGACCTATCCATGCCAGAAGCCACATACTTAATCCCACCACCATTAACAATATGAGCCTTGGCACGCGCACCTGTTTTCAGTGCTCTTAGAGTATTTTCTTGTTCTTTACCCATTTTTTTAACTCCCCAAAACTATCTCTTTTGTCCATTATCACAAGAATATTTTCTTTTGTCAACAATTATTTTTACTCTTGTTACAAATTTGTTACCAAAACGTTTTTTTTAGGTGCAAACTAAGGTATTTATGACCTATAATGAGCATACCGAGGAGATAAATTAACCGAAAAAAAATAAAAAACAACCAAAAAATTATCCGGAGCGAATATGTCACTATTTAAATCTGTCGCCACCTTTGGCGGATTCACCTTCATCAGCCGCATCACAGGCTTTCTCCGCGATATGGTCTTAGCCAACTATTTAGGAGCCGGAGCAGTTTCAGATGCTTTTTTGGCGGCATTTAAAATTCCTAACTTGTTTCGGAGTCTTTTTGCCGAAGGCGCTTTCACCACTGCCTTTGTACCTATGCTATCTCAAAAACTAGTCAGCGAAGATAAGGCAAGTGCCATCAAATTTGCCTCCAAGTCCATTTCGGCTCTGACTTTTTTTGTCACCATATTTGTTATTATCATCGAAATTTTCATGCCCTATGTGGTTTTGATACTCGCCCCCGGCTTTGCTGACGACCCCGGAAAATTAGAACTCACCACCACATTATCGCGCATAACTTTTCCGTTTTTGCTGTTTATATCCATTGTATCTTTTCAATCAGGTATCTTAAACTCTCTGGGCAAATTTGCCGCTCCGGCCGCTGCTCCCGTGATTTTGAATTTAATGATGATTTTATCGGTTTTTATCTTTGTGCCACTAAGTTTTAGCCCGGCGGAAGGAATTTCTTGGAGTGTAACCTTTGCCGGTTTTGTTGAGATACTGGTTTTGCGTTGGTTTTTACACCGGCAAAATGTGCGCATCAGCCCCTTTTATAACATAAAATCCCTGCTCAAAGATTCAGAAATCATTACTTTATTTAAGCGGATTGCCCCCGGAGTTTTAGGTGCAGGAATATACCAGATTAATATGGCCGTAGATTTGGTCTTGGTTTCACTAGTTGGCAACGGAGCCATTTCTTGGCTTTATTATGCCAATCGCCTACAACAATTACCATTAGGAGTGGTCGGCGCCGCCATTAGTGTTGCCCTGTTACCGATTCTATCCGCCGCATTAAAAGCAGAAAAAATCGCCGAAGCCCGCACCACCCAAGATAAAGCCATTGAGTATGGTGCATTACTGTCTTTTCCGGCCGCAGTTGCGCTGATAGTTTTAGCCGAACCAATCGTTAATATATTGTTTCAACACGGCAAATTCACCGCCACCGATACTTTGCAAACCGCCGCTGCGGTAATTGCCTACTCGGTTGGCTTGCCCGTATATGTTTTAGTCAAAGCTTTGTCACCAAACTTTTTTGCCCGCGGAGATACCAAAACTCCGGTCAAATACAGCATTGTGGTCTTTACCTGCAACATTATTTTTATTTTGATTTTAATGCAATTTTTCGGACATTTAGGTGTTGCATATGCCACTACATTAGCCGCATTTGTTTCCTTTGGACAATATGTTCGCGGCCTCAAAAAACGCGGTTATTGGGAATTTTCCGGAGTCCTCATTCGCAAACTCCTAAAAATAGCGCTGGCCTCACTTTTAATGGGGCTCACACTTTGGCTGGCTCAATATTTGCTCAATTTACATTTTAACAATTGGCTAGGGCTTAGTTTTGGCATAAAAATTCCGATTTTAGGTGCATTATGCGGATTCGGTGTTGCAAGTTTCTGCATATTAGCTAAAATAACCGGTGCAATGGACGTTTCCGAATTAATCCGCTTGCTGCTTACCAAAGGAAAGAAAAATGCTCAACCCCAAGCTTAAACAAGCACTTGTTGACACTAAATCCGCCCTTATCAGCTGGTCGCATAAATTATCTTTGCGCCCGCTAAAGCGGCTCATGGAATTATTTGGTTCTTGGTGGCAAATAATTGCGATAGCATTTGCTGCTGTTATCTTTTTATATTATCCACTAGGCGGTTGGTTGGTAGAAGATATAGATACCGACACCAATGTTGAGATTTCACCTGCCAACGAGAGCCAATCTGCAACCGCAGAAATGATGTCTTATTTAATCCGCAGGGAAATCAATGATAAAATTTGGACTCCCAATCTTCCGTTTTTCTTCCCTTCGTATTTTCTGGATAACATGCCAAACTTTCAGCTTGGACTAATGTCTGGTGTTTCCAATTTAGCAACCTCCATGGCCGCCAAATTAGAAAAAAACATCGCCGCTCCGGAGGACAATCACCTTCATAACGCAGCTAAGTTATTAGAATATCCCGGCACCATTTGGATGTTCTCCCCTCAAAACAAATTAGTACCGGTTCCATCTGCGCATAGCCAATATCGCAAAGCACGCAAACAACTCATCAAATACAACCAAGCTCTAAATGAAGGAAGTATAGTTTTTTATCGCAACCCCAAGGATTTGGCTTATTTCTTACGGCGCATGAAAGCACAGCTCCACAAAACCACCCTTCAACTAGAGACTCAAATTCGCGAAGAGAGTTCATCTTGGTATGACAATCAGGCCGATAATGTATTTTACCAAGCTCGCGGTTTGGCTTATGCCGACTATATGTTGCTCAAAGCTCTAAGCTTTGACTACAAACAAATTTTGGTTGATACCAACACCTATTCCGATTGGACCATTTTGCTCAAAACCTTAGAAAGCGCAGCCCAACTTTCGCCATCGATTGTCCGCAACGGCAAGACCGATAGTCTCACTGCGCCCAACCACTTAAGTAACCTTGGTTTTTACTTATACAAAGCACAAAATCTGCTGCAAAAGCTCGCTCAACAACTAGGAAATAACCAGCACTAAGGATTCGCAATGATAATAGAAACCCAAGACACTCCAGATACCAATGTTGTGAATTTTTTCCCTTCTGAAAAAATCATGAAGTCTGGCAGTGCCGAATTTGCCGACACCAAATCTTTGCGCAAATCCCCCTTAGCCGAAAAAATTTTTGATATCGGCGGAATTGTATCCGTTTTTATCACTCCTGATATGGTTTCAGTTACCAAAGATAGCTCAGCAGATTGGTCGGAACTAAAACCACAAATACTAGCCGAGATAATGGATTATCTGAGCTTGGGCGACACTGCCGTAATACCAGATAACACCACGCCCGATGACGCTGATGTCATCCAACGGATTTTAGGTTTAATAAACGCCCGCATCCGCCCCGCCTTAAAACAAGACGGTGGAGATATTAGATTTATAAAATTTGAACACGGGATAGTATATGTTGAACTGCAAGGCAACTGTTCGGGCTGTCCATATGCAGCCGTTACCCTAAAAGAAGGAGTAGAAAAACTTTTAATGACCTATATCCCCGAGGTCAAAGCCGTCAAAAACTGCAAAAAAGACGAGGCACCGCAAGAATGAGACAATATCCTCTTTTAGTGTTCTTGGTCATAATAAATTGCTTGTTATCTTTTAAGACGCAAGCCCAGCCACTGCCCTCGCTCACACTAAAAGACGTCACCGTCAAAGAGCTGCAAGCAATATACGATAAATACGGCTACTCTCATTATCTAATAGTAAAAAATGCTGAAATTCCGCCAATTTTTTTAGAGCATTTCCCCAAAGACTTTGATAAACTCCCCGCATCTGATGAGCGAAACGAGCTGTTTATTCGGATTCTAACCCCTCTGGCCCTAAAAATAAATCAAGAGATTATGTCGGAAAGGGAGCATATGCTAAAGCTCGAGAAATCATATCTGAGCAAGCAATCACTAACCACAAAAGAAGAACAAGAACTTGAGGCTTTAGCCAAGAAATATGATGTTTTCACCAGGCTCAAAGGGAAAGATAGAATTGAACTATACTTTAATCAGCTTAAAATCAAAATCAATCAGGTCTATCCTTCATTTTTAATTTCCATTTCCGCCGTTGAAACCGACTGGGGCTCATCAAGAATTGTTCAAGAAGCAAATTCTTTATACAAGGAACTGGTATGGCACACTCCCGAAGGCCTCACCCCGCAAGGAGAAGACGAGGACCACACTTATAAGATTCGCATTTTTCCAAATTTATATGAATCGATGAAATCCTATGCCCTAAAATTCAACTCTAACATCTCTTACGAACACGCACGATTTTTGCGCGATTTGCGCTACCGCAGCGAAATAGTTCCATCTGGCAAAGGAGTGGTTCATGCCATGTTGTTTCAGTCCCCCTTAAAAAACTACATTGGCATACTAGATTATACCATAACCTTTTATAAACTGATGTTGCTAGACCAAGCTCCTTTAGCCCCTGTTCTCCGCGAAAAAGAAACCGTTTTAACCAAGAAGAAAGGAAAATGAGCTAAAATTATCCCCAAAATTCCAAACGGTAACAAAAATTTAATTAGTTTTTTGTACCAATAATAAGATATAATATAAGTATAACCACCGTTAACGGACAAAAGCATGAATACGACCTTAAACACTGACGATATCAAAGCACTTTCTGAAAATCTATGTGCCGAAACCAAAAGTGACACGGTTCAAAAAATTAGTGCTTACTACAACGGCAACAGCCTTACGCCATTAGGCATAAAGCTTGCTGAAGATATTTTTCGTATTTTAGCCCACGATGTCGAAATACAAGTCCGTGAAATTTTATCCGAAAGCTTAAAAAATTCTCACAACATTCCTCATGATATTGTAGAAAGTCTGATCAACGATCAAGACAGTGTTGCTGTTCCCTTTATCAAATGCTATGAAAGTTTCAGCAAAGAAGATTTGCTAAGGATATTAGAGCTTCCCAATATCAACAAACAAAAAGCCGTAGCACAACGTCAAAACTTATCTGAAGATATCTCCCAATATATCGTTGAGCGTTGTCAAGAAGAGGTTGTCGGCGCGCTAATTTTAAACGATAGCGCCAGCATTATGGATAAAACCTATAATGAAATTGTTAACAAATACTCCAACAGTGAAAACATTAAAACTTGTTTGGTTTACCGTCAGGAATTGCCCATTGCGGTCATTGAAAAGATTGTCAATTCCTTGTCTGAAGAACTAAAAAAACGTCTAATTATCAACCACAACCTACCCAACGATTTAGCCAGTGACATTGTTGAGCAGGTAAAGGAGAAAGCCACTTTGAAAATTTCTGCTGAATATAGCTCCGACCAACAAATTGAACAATTAGTTCATCAACTATACTCTGCCAACCGCCTTACCTCAACATTAGTTGTACGCGCAATTTGCTTAGGCGATTTGAAATTTTTTGAATATGCCTTAGTATATTTATCTAATACCCCAATTACGGAAGTCCGCAAAATTTTATTCAGCAACTCAATGGACTTTATGGTCAGAAACCTATTGCGCAAAGCCTACATTCCCAAATCAATGTTTCCGGCGGTTTTCAGCGCCCTAAAGGTATTGCAAGAAATTCGCTTTGACATCCAACAAAAAGACCGCGATAGTTTTTCACACCGAGTAATTGAACGCATATTATCTTTCGGCAGCGCCAGTGATGAGTTTAAAGAAGAAGATGTCAAATATCTTGTTTCCAAGATAAGCTAGGATAAAAGATGAATTACAAAAACGACATATCTGCCGAAGATTTATTTGAACTTACCAATGCCCTCTCTCAAGAGAGAGACACTCTACAAATTATTGATAAAACCATGCAGCTTGCCCAACTCGCATGTAATGCCGATGGGGTTAGCTATTATACGATTAGCGATGATAATTTTTTGAGATTGGTTTATTCACATAGCCGGAGCTTAAAAATTCACAAACTAGGCTCTGATAATAAATATTATACCATTCCAACCTACCTACCCGATCAAAAAAAGGTCAATCCCAAAACCATCATTGTCACTAGTGCCCTAAACCAAGAGGTAATCAATACCCCCAATATTTATGCCACTGACTACGACAATGATATTTATCTCAAGTGGGACGAAGACTTACGCTATAAAACCGTTTCAATGTTAGTTCTGCCCATTTTCAATTACAAACATCGCATTATAGGGATTGCTCAGTTTATTAATGCCTTAGACAACAACGGTCGTACCATTAGTTTCACGACCAAAGCCCAAGAAAAAGCGCAGTCCGTATGTAGTTTAATGGTTCCATATTTAGAAAACCATAAATTAAGTGAAGACTACGACCAACTTCTTGAATCCTTCATTGAGGTATTAGCCCGAGCCATTGACGCCAAGTCACCCTATACCGGTTCACACTGTCAAAGAGTTCCTGTTATTGCTCGCATGCTGGCAACTGCTGCTGTTCAACAAGACCATGGTCCCTTAAAAAATTTCGAAATGAGCGAAGACGACTGGTATGCCCTAAACATTGCCTCGTGGCTTCATGATTGCGGTAAAGTTACCACGCCAGAATACGTAGTCGACAAAGCCACCAAATTAGAAACCATCAACAACCGCATACACGAGATTCGCAATCGATTTGAGATTTTGCGTCGCGATGCTCACATTGATTACCTCAAAAAGCGGCTTAAAAATACTGATACACAAGAAAATTTACAAAACGAGTTTATCAGTCGGGTTCGCCAGCTAGAAGATGACTTTGACTTTGTAGCAAATTGCAACATCGGCGACACTCCGCTCACCGATAAAGATGTAACCCGATTACAGCAAATTGCCAAAACGCAATTTATTCGCTATTTTAGCCGCATGAAGGGATTATCCTGGGCCGAAAGAGATGCCATTAGTGATGTAGAACTATTTTCTCACCCTAGCTATGAAAACTTGCTTCAAAACCGCGATGATCAAATCAACGCCCCCTTCAACCGCGGTGAACTATACAATCTTACGATTCGCAATGGAACAATTAATAAAAAAGAACGTGAAAAGATTAATGAGCATATTGTAGTCACAATTGATATGCTAAAGGCGCTTCCGTTCCCCAAAGAACTTTCCAACGTGGTCGAATATGCTGGTGCCCACCATGAGCGAGTTGACGGACATGGCTATCCCAATGGTTTGACCGGAGAACAAATGTCGATACCAGCCAAGATAATGGCAATTGCAGATATTTTTGAAGCCTTAACGGCCAATGACCGCCCTTATAAAGAACCAAAAAAATTATCTGCTGTTTTATCGATTATGCAGCATATGAAAAACTCCGGACACATTGACCCCGATTTGTATGAAGTGTTTATCAAAAACAAAGTATATGAAGAATATGCTTCACAATACATTTCACCTGAGCAAATTGACGAGATAAAACCCGAGGATTATTTGTAATGCTAAAGATATATCCGGTCTTATGCCGCGCTGGAAAAATGGACAACTATGCTTACATTTTGCAAGATGAAACAAGCAAAATAACCGCCATTATTGACCCCTCAGAACCCGAACCGATAATCCAAAAATTGCAAAAGTTAAAGCTTGAGCCGAGTTATATTTTAAATACCCACCACCATTATGACCATACTGACGGCAATTTAGCTATTAAGCAAAGATATGGTGCCAAAGTTGTCGCCAACATTAACGATTCGTCACGGATACCCGGTTTTGATATTGGAGTCACCCCGGGAGAAGGTTTTAGCTTAGGCGAGAGCCACGCCGAGATTATTGATGTATCGGCGCATACACAAGGGCATATCTTATGGTATTTTCCCGAAGATAAAGCTGTTTTCACCGGCGACACACTGTTTAACTTATGCGTAGGCGGTTTGTTTGAGGGGAGTATTGAGGAAATGTATGCGGCCTTAAGCAAGATAAAATCCCTACCCGATGATGTTGAGTTTTACCCCGGCCACGAATATACCTTAGGCGGTGCTGATTTTGCCAATTATGTCAATAACGACAATGAAGATATTCAAAAATACCTGCACCGAGCCGTAGAACGTCTCAATGCCGGACAGCCAGTATGCCCAGTAACACTTGGGGTTGAGAAGAAATGCAACCCTTACCTTAAGCCCAATTCATTAAGCGAATTTAAAAGACTATTTTAATGACAAAAAATATAGACAAAACATTTTTTTTGTGTTATATTAACTCTAATATTTAACTAAAACGGAATTTGGTTATGACGGATGATAGAAAAAAAATCATTAAAGAAATCAACCAATGGATTGAAGAGCATTGTGCATACAAAGAGCAAGGAAAGATTAAAGCTGAAATTAACCGATATAGTACGATAGATATTCAACAGATTAGAGAATTTATCCAAAATAACCAAGAACTAACATCTGACCAATTCAAACAACACTTAGAAGAGCTAAAAAATCCCCAAGGTCAGCACCAACCGGATAAAACTAAAGGAGAGTTTACTATGGACACCGAGACCACCCAACAGCTTACCCCAGAGGAAGAATTCTATAAAAACAATGCTGAAAAGCTTGGCGGTTTAAATGAAGCACAAAAAAAGCTTGCGTATGAAACATCCCTATTATCCCCAGATTGGGAAGAAAAATTCGCAGAGAAACTTAAACAACAAGAAGAAACTTCTACTCCAGAGCAAGAAGGCGAAAACTCCAACAGTTCCACCTCAATAGATGAGGGGCAAGGCAACGCTCCGGAACCATCTTCTAACGCAGTCGAAGAAGAATGGATGACTGACTTAGTCACCAAATATAAAACCGAATACAATCTTGACCCCAATGACGATAGTAAGAATAAATACACCATCAACGGCGAACCCAATGATGAAGGATTATTGATTACCATTGAACCCAAAGAAGGGCAAGAAGGCCTAACCGGTTCGGCAGTTCAGTATTATGGTGGAACAGACCATTTTGCCATTCGTACCAGCAAAGACAATGTTGAACCCAAAGACCAGTCTTTTGAACATTTCAAACACCACATTGCCGTTGCCAAAGAAAACGGTTCCAGCGAAATCACCATGGGCAACACCTCCTCGGCCAAATTCCGCAGCAAATTAGCTGCTGCCGTGTTAGAGACCGAAGGCATGAGTTTAACCACACCGCTCAAGGACAGTGACAGTTTTGACTTTTCTAAAGAAAGCTTGGAAGGCATCAGCCCCGAAACCCAAGGCAAACTCTTAAAATTTGCCTTAGAAAATGGTGCCGCCATTGAGAACCCGATTTTAGACTTCAACAACGAAGCAGTCAAAGACCTGCCCGAAGAATTGAAGTATAAATATCTGGCAACATTGTTGCAAAACCCCGAGACCAAAGCCCAGTTACAAAATATACCTACTGTCGAATTTTATGCCAAAGATGAAAATGGCAACAAAATTGAACAATCTCGCAAAAGTATAACTGTAACCGGCAGCGATGGACAGCCCATGAAAAATGCGGACGGAACTGACCGTACTATTGAAAGCATCACCTATGAGCCCAATTCGGCATTAAAAAATTTAAGTGAAGAGGAATTAGTCGTATTGCGCACCTCAAATCGTGAACAACAATTAGCTCAACTTAAAGAGCAAACCAATGATGATGGTAGCAAAAAATACGATTTCCATGACAAAGTTGCTGCTTTGCGCAACCAAATCAAGGGCAAAACCGGAGATGAACGAAAAGACATTATCAATAACGCCAATGTCAGCGAACAAACTCATGGTAAAAACTTTGCTGCTTATGCTAACAAATATATCAACCCGCAAGGTAGAAGTTAAATCTAAAAATACCGGCTGAATAGCCGGTATTTTTTTGCAAACTTTATGGCAAAAAGCAAAAAAAACTTGCAATTTATAAAAAATATGTTATTAGTAGGGCATAATATTATTGAAAGTGGGGTCAAAAACCCCGCTTTTTTGTTAGAAGGAACAAAACATGCCCCAGATTCACCCTTTGCAAACTTTGCTTGAACCGATAGTTACAAAACTCGGCTATGAGCTGGTTCGGGTTCTGACCATTGGTCAAAAAAACCCCACTCTGCAAATCATGATAGATAGGTTAGACGGCGTCAACATCACCGTTGATGACTGCGCCACCGTTAGCCGCGCCGTTTCTGATATCTTAGACGAGAAAGACCCCATTGAAGGGCAATATTCGCTGGAGGTTAGCTCCCCCGGACTAGACCGCCCGCTAACCAAACTGGAGCACTTCCAAAGATATAACAATTACGAGGCCAAAATTGAAACCTCCTGCGAGGTTGAGGGCCGCAAACGCTTCAAAGGCAAGCTCTCAGGAGTTGAGAGCAACGGCTTGGTTCATATCAATATGAACGACCAAGACTACGCCATTCCTTTTGCCGATATCAACAAGGCAAAACTGGTCATTACCGATGAGCTCTTAGCTGCTGCGGCTGAGGCTCAAGAAATTGAACTTTAAAAAACACATTTGAGAGGAAAAAATGGAAAATACAGAAAATATGCCCCGCCCGGAAATCATTTTGGTTGCCGACACTGTCGCCCGGGAAAAGAACATCGACCGCGAAGATGTTTTCACCGCTATGGAAGTGGCCATTCAAAAAGCCGGCCGCTCCAAATATGGCTTTGAGCACGACATCCGCGCCCAAATCGACCGCAAAACCGGAGCTATTTCTCTCTCCCGCTATCGCGAAGTTGTTGCCGATGACGCCGTTGAAAACGAAGTCACCCAAATGACGGTTGACCAAGCTCGCGAATATGACCCCAAAGCCAAAGTTGGCGATTTCATTATCGATTCTTTACCGCCGATTGACTTTGGACGTATTGCCGCTCAAACCGCCAAACAGGTTATCACGCAAAAAGTTCGCGAAGCCGAGCGCAATCGCCAATACGAAGAATACAAAGAAAAAGTCGGCACCATTGTTAACGGTACCGTTAAACGTATTGAGTTTGGCAATGTCATCTTAGATATCGGCAAAACCGAAGCCATTCTCCGCCGCGATGAGATTATCCCGCGGGAAAAATTCAAAAACGGCGACCGCGTTCGTGCCTATGTTTTAGACGTTCGCCGCGAGAACAAAGGTCCGCAAATTTTCTTGTCTCGTACCTGTCCGGAATTCATGGCCAAATTGTTTGCCTCCGAAGTTCCCGAGATTTATGACGGCATTGTTCAAATTGTTGCCGTTGCCCGCGACCCTGGTTCCAAAGCCAAAATCGCCGTTAAGACCGATGATATGACCATTGACGCCGTCGGTGCCTGCGTTGGTCTGCGTGGTATCCGTGTTCAGGCTGTGGTTACCGAACTCCAAGGCGAAAAAATTGATATTGTTCCTTGGAGCGAAGACAAAGCTCAATACATTGTTAGCGCACTTGCTCCGGCCGAAGTTACCAAAGTGGTGTTAGATGAAGAAAACAACCGCATCGAGGTTGTTGTTTCGCAAGAGCAATTCTCAACCGCTATCGGCCGCCGTGGTCAAAACGTTAAACTCGCCTCCCAACTTTTGGGCTGCGACATTGATGTCTTGACCGAAGAGCAAGAACAAGAACGCCGTTCTAACGAAAACAAAGTTCGCTCTCAGCGCTTTATGGAAGCCTTAGATGTTGATGAGATGATTGCCCACCTCCTGATTGCTGAAGGTTTCTCTACCGTTGACGAAGTTGCTTTGGTACCCTTAAACGAACTTTCTGAAATTGAAGGCTTTGATGAAGACATAGCCACCGAACTGCAAAAACGTGCTCAAGCTTTCATTGCCAAACGCAATGCCGAGTTTGAAGAAAAGAGCAAATCTTTGGGTATTGATGAAAAGTTGCAACAACTTGATGGCTTAGATCAAGACATGCTCCTGACCTTAGCTAACAACGGCATCAAAACCATTGATGATTTGGCCGACCTGGCCGCCGATGAGCTAATTGAGATTTTAGGCGAGAACACCTTGTCTGAAACCGAAGCCAACAAAGTGATTATGGCCGCTCGTGCTCATTGGTTTGAAGAAGAAAACGCTAACCAGGAAGCCAATAATTAATGACTAAAGACAGCGAAAATCGGAAATGTATTGTCAGCGGCCAAGTGTTGGATAAAGAGCATCTTTTGCGCTTTACCGTACTAGATGACGGTCAACTAGTACCCGACTTCAAGAAGAAACTTCCCGGAGTTGGAGTATATGTCAGCGCCAGCCGCGACATACTTTCCGTTGCTGTCAACAAAAACCTTTTTTCCAAAAGCCTAAAGCGCACAGTCAGGATATCTCCTGACTTTGTGGCTATGGTAGAGCACCTACTCAAAAAACACGGTTTAGAGCAAATCTCACTAGCTCGCAAAGCCGGAATTTTGCGTAGCGGATACGAAAAAGTATCTGAGCTCATCAAAAAGGGACAAGCTGCTTTTATTTTAGAAGCATCTGACGCTGGCAAAGACGGCCGCGAACACATAAAAACTTTGGCTAAAGGCCTAGAAATTTTTAATATATACACAGTTGAGGAGTTAGATCAGGCATTAGATAAAACCAATACCGTACATTTAGCATTTGCAAACAGCGAAATGTCGCGCAATCTCAAAACAGAGTTTCGCAAAATCAACAATTTTCTAACCTCAACCACTCATACACCAAATACGGAGAGTAATTAATAATGACAGAAGATAATTCCGGTTCCAAATTAACATTATCGGGAAAATCCACCTTAACCCTCAAAAACCTCGGCAACAAAAAGCCCGAAGGCTCCAAAGTTGTGCAAGTTGAAGTCCGCAAAAAACGGGTTATTACTCCTAACAACACCACAACTAACCCCAACAAAGTCGAGATTGACGAAGCTACAGCCGCCAAACTCAAACTAATTGCTGAGGCCAAAGAACACGAAGCCAAGCGCCGCCAAGAAGAAGAGGCTAAAGCCGCGCTCCGTCAACAGCAAAAAGAGCAAGAAGAGGCCAAAAAAGCTCAGCAAGAGCAAGAAGCTAGAGCTAAAGCCGAAGAACAAGCAGCCGCCAAAGCCAAAGCTGAAGCTACTGCCCAAAGCACTTCGGCTCAGTCTAACAAATCAGACCTCGCTGCTGCTCAAATGGTTAATGAAGAGAAAAATTCTCGTTTCAAAGACAAGAAGTCTAAAGATTATGATGACGACG
Source organism: uncultured Alphaproteobacteria bacterium (assembly GCA_944391475.1). Taxonomy (GTDB): domain Bacteria; phylum Pseudomonadota; class Alphaproteobacteria; order RF32; family CAG-239; genus MGBC133411. The sequence continues at coordinate 44,111 of CALXTR010000003.1, forward strand.
ATGAAGATGATGATGACGATTTTCATAGCCGCAAAAAGAAAAATGAAAAAGCCTCAAATCGCGAAGATGTCTTTGAACAAGAACGTAAAAAAGTAATGAAACGCAGTTTCGAGCCTCAACGCCGCAGCGGAAAGCTCAATATCAATACCATCGGCAACGATGACGATGATGACTACGGCTATGGTGCTCCTCGCCGTCGTTTCAAAAAGAAACAACCAAAACCGGCAGCTCCGGTTCAACCTCAAGAAAAAATCATCAAAGAGGTAATCATTCCGGAAATCATCACGGTTCAAGAGCTTGCCAACCGCATGGCCGAAAAGAGTGCCGAAGTTATCAAAAAATTGATGTCCTTAGGTGTTATGGCTACTATTAATCAGCCGATTGATGCCGACACCGCTCAGATTATTGTTGAAGAGTTTGGACACAAATTCAAACGCGTTGCTGAAAGTGACGTTGAAATTGGTTTGGGCGGCCCAGCCGATACGGCAGAAAATTTAAAACCGCGCCCACCGGTTGTAACCGTAATGGGACACGTTGACCACGGTAAAACCTCTTTGCTCGATGCTTTGCGCGAAACCAACGTTGCCGCCAAAGAAGCCGGTGGTATTACCCAGCACATTGGTGCTTATCAAATTCAGGTTGAGACCGGAGATAAGATAACCTTTATTGATACTCCGGGCCACGAAGCATTTTCAGAAATGCGTGCACGCGGTGCCAAAGTTACCGATATTGTGGTCTTGGTAGTTGCTGCCAACGATGGTATCATGCCCCAAACCATTGAGGCGATTCGCCATGCTCAGGCCGCCGAAGTACCGATTGTGGTCGCCATCAACAAAATTGACCTTCCCGGTGCCGATCCCATGAAAGTAAAAACAGCCTTGCTCCAACACGGCATTGCAGTTGAAGAAATGGGTGGTGAATGCCTATGCGCCGAAGTTTCTGCTAAGAAACGAATTAATATTGATAAATTGGTTGAAGCCATTTTGCTCCAAGCCGAAATTTTGGATCTCAAAGCCAACCCCGACCGCACGGCAGAAGGAGCTGTCATTGAGGCCAAAATGGAAAAAGGCCGCGGTAGTGTGGCTACTGTTTTGGTACAAAAAGGCACCCTTAAAATCGGCGATGTCATCATTGCCGGCAAGGAATGGGGGCACGTCCGCGCCATGTTTAATGAAACCGGCCACAAGATTTTTGAGGCTGGTCCGGCCACTCCGGTAGAAGTTTTAGGTTTGCAAGGAACTCCATCTGCTGGTAATGACTTCATTGTGGTTAAAGATGAAACTCAGGCCAAAGAAGTCACCAGTTATCGTATCCGCAAAGAACGCGATGCCAAATTGGTTAAGAGCGCCAAATCAGCCATGGAGCAAATGCTTGATAAGATTAAATCTGGTGAATCTAAACACTTACCGGTTATTATCAAAGCCGACGTTCAAGGTTCAATTGAAGCCATCGAAGGCACAATTAAGAAGTTGTCCAATGACGAAGTCAGCGTTCAAGTATTGCACTCTGCCGTTGGCCCGATTTCTGAATCAGATATTTCTCTCGCCAAAGCATCTAACGCATTGGTTATCGGATTTAATGTCCGTGCCATTCCGCAAGCACGCGATGCAGCTCGCCGTGATGGAATTGATATTCGATACTACTCGATTATTTATGACGTTGCCGACGATGTTAAGAAAGGTCTGGAAGGATTACTCTCTCCTGAGCTCAAAGAAAAGATTTTGGGCTATGCCGAAATTAGAGAGGTCTACAACATCACCGGCGTAGGTAAAGTTGCTGGTTGTATGATTACCGAAGGACTGGTCAAACGCGGCGCCAAGATACGTTTGCTGCGCGACAACGTGGTTATTCATGACGGTAACTTAGGCCAACTCAAACGCTTCAAAGACGATGTAAAAGAAGTCAAAGAAGGTTATGAATGCGGTATGAGTTTTGAAAATTATAATGACATTCAAAAAGGCGACTTTATTGAATGTTACGAAATTGAAGAAATCGCCGCCAAGTTATAAAAATACCACCCGATTATCTCGGGGGGGTTTATTTTATCACAAAAAAAACGGAAAATGCTAAATGCATCTTCCGTTTTTTATTAATCAGCTATTACCATTAGGCGATTGACATTAAAATTGAGCGCTGAGCCAACCAAACCACCAACAAGCAATCTAGAGATTTTTCACTCAATTCTTCCAAACACAAAGCTGCCACGCAACAGACAATGTATTTTTCTTCTAAAGGTAAAAACATCAATCTCTGCATAAAACTCTCTTCCACTTGCTGAAATTGAGTTTTAGCTCTCTGAATTTCTCCCAAAGCACAGTTTGATACTTTGTTGGAAAGGTTCATTCGAAAACATTTTTCCGTTGCTTTAAGATAGTGTAACAACATCTCCAAAAAATCGCGCAATTCAGCAGACCACCTATTTTCGACATAAGTCTCAATTTTTGCAATTCGCAACGCGTTAACTGCAATCATAAACTTAGGATTTTCAAATAGGCAACGATACTGTGGTTCCATATCTTCCGGCAAGTTAGGAGCAATCACAAACGGCAAATATGCAAATTTTTGATTTCTCAACAAATCAAACATCACTCTCGTTTGTGTTTCACCAATCAAATCCACAACTTGGCGAAAAACCATTTTCGGAAAAACAATATTTAATCCCTTCCACATTTTAACGCGAAATTCCTCGCGTTTTTCAAAATTGTTCATAGCAAAAAAAATTATGTTTACACAATTATTATAAATCAATTTACATCAACTTAACGCGGCATTTACAAATTGTCAAATACAATTTTTTCACAAAAAAGAGTTCCTGTTGCAGCAGGAACTCTTTTTTAATTTTAATACATTGCTTTGGTTATTTAGCCAATTCAGCTTCCAACCAGCAAGTGGCAGTAACATCAAGACCATCTACTGAAATCTGCAATGGAGAACCATCCATCTTAGCAGCAAGACTATCGCTTACCTGCTCTACCCGAGATGTTTCAGCAGTTTTTACTGTGCAAACCAAATATCCCTTTGACATAAGAGGTACAGCCCACACATCTTCACCGTTTACTTTTGCCAAATACGGACGAGGATAAGCTAACGCATCACCATGGCTCTTAGCATAAGCATTGAGTTTCTTCCAAGCATTACGCTGTTGCAAAACCCAAACTTGCGGAGCTTTTTCGGTTACGACGAATGTATCAACATCTTCATCATAAAGAACGTAGCACACTTTTCCGGTTGCATGTTCTTCGCAACGCAATGACCAATACAACTTACCATCAACTGTTGCCAACTTAGCACGGCTTGCTAATTTATCTTTGAAATGCACATGATAATCAAGTCCGTTTTCATCAGCATACTGGCGTAACTTATTTGTTTTTTCGCGCTGCACGTAGAAGAAGTGTCCATTTTGCAAAATCTCCAACACATACCAAGCACCAAACTTAAACGGAGCTCGAATACAAGGAGAAGAAGAACCATCAGGATTTTCCAACTGAGGAATACCCAATTCTACTTTAGCAAACCCCTGATAAGGAATGTGCTTAAGCTGTTCTATCGGTTCCACTCTGATATCTTTGTTATCCAACACAAAGATATGACCATCTGTCATATCAAACCCAAAGATTGTTTTTGTATCTTTAGAAATGATAACATAGAGCTTGTAATAAATACGCAACCAACCTTCCACCCAAGAAACTTGACAAGGCTGTGCAATTGCATCAATAACCAATTCAACACCCTTTTCGCGGGCCAATTTGTGCAATGCTTCGGTTGCAGCTCTCTGACGCTTAAATCTGATTGACAACTCAATAGAATCTCTTACTTGGCTCTGCTTTAATGTACCAAAAGCAACTTCATTCTTTTTCATAATGATAAAAATTTAAAAATTAAACATAGAATTGTATTTATATATGACGACATTGATACTCTCATTTTTTTGCAATGTCAAGCACAAAAAGAGGAAAGGCCTTAGATATCCTTTCCTCTTGTGATTTAGCGTTGAAATATCAAGATTTATTTTTTATCTTCAATTCGCATCTTATAGAAGGAACGATAAACAAAAATAAGTCCGATAATCATGAAAGCGATTCCCAAACCTAAAGATACTTCTCTTGGCGCAGCAACCGCCATCTCGACAGCCAACAACCCAAATAAGGTAGTAAACTTAATAATCGGGTTTAGTGCCACAGAAGATGTGTCTTTGTAAGGATCGCCCACGGTGTCACCCACCACGGTAGCATCATGCAAAGGCGTACCTTTTTCTTGCAAATCTACCTCAACCACCTTCTTGGCATTATCCCAAGCACCACCGGCATTAGCCATATAGAGAGCTTGGAACAAACCAAATACTGCAATTGAGATTAGATAGCTGGCAAAAAGGTTGGCATCAAAGCAAGCAAATGCAATAGTGAAAGAAAAGATTACAATAAAGATATTGAGCATACCTTTTTGAGCATAGATGGTGCAGATTTTGACCACCTTTTGTGAATCTTCCACTGAAGCTGCTTTTTTGACGTTAAGCTTAATGTGTTGTTTGATGAAATCCACCGCACGATAAGCACCGGTTGAAACCGCCTGCATTGAAGCACCCGAGAACCAGTAAATCACCGCTCCGCCCAAGATAAGGCCGAACAATACATACGGGTCAAGCAGGTTAAGCTTGAGGTTCAAGAGCAAGATGATTGAGAAAATCATGGTTGTTGCCCCGATAACAGCGGTACCAATCAAGACCGGCTTAGCCGTTGCTTTGAAGGTATTACCGGCACTATCATTAGCTTCAAGTAAATATTTACCGCGTTCAAAATCAGGCTCAAAACCATAATCTTTTTTGATTTCAGCTTTAATACCTTTGCTTTGCTCAATTTGAGAAAGCTCAAATACGGATTGAGCATTATCTGTCACCGGACCATAGCTGTCTACAGCAATAGTAACCGGTCCCATACCGAGCATACCAAAGGCCACCAAACCAAAGGCAAACACTGTCGGATAAACCATATATCCGTCCAAACCTTCCGAGGCAGTAAAGAAAGCAACAACCATCAAAGCGACCATCACCAAACCTTGCCAGAAGGCCGAGAAGTTACCAGCTACGATACCAGAAATGATATTGAGCGAAGCTCCTGCCTCACGACTGGAGTTAACAATCTCTTGAACGTGTTGTGACTTGGAAGAAGTAAAGATTTTGGTAAATTCCGGAATTATCGCCGCAGCCAAAGTACCGCAACTGATAATGACAGAAAGTTTCCACCACAAATCTTCACCCATCGTGCCAATCATCACATAAGAAACGCCAAAAGTAACCGCAATCGAGATTACTGAAGTCAACCAAATCAGGCTAGTCAACGGCTTTTCAAAATCAAAGATTTCTTTTTTGCCATAAATGAGTTTAGAAGCCTTGAGGTTGAGCCAATAAGCAACCATTGAGGTAACAATCATGAGCAAACGCATTGCAAAAATCCAAACAATCAAACGTGCCTGAATATCAATACCATTACTCATCAGAGCCAAGCTGCCGTCTTGAGTATACATCATACCGGCACCAAGCACGATAAAGCTGATGAGCGCCACACCGGTCACACCATATGTTTCAAAACCATCGGCAGTAGGCCCAACCGAGTCACCGGCATTATCACCGGTACAGTCAGCAATCACTCCAGGGTTACGAGCATCATCTTCATCAATTTTGAAAATAATTTTCATCAAATCGGCACCAATATCAGCGATTTTGGTAAAGATACCGCCGCAAATACGCAAAGCCGAAGCACCAAGAGATTCACCGATAGCAAAACCCACAAAGCAAGCTCCGGCATTTTCTCTTGGAATAAACAAGAGAATGATAATCATCATAATCAGCTCTACGCAAATAAGGAGCACACCGATAGACATACCCGAACGCAGAGGCAAGCTCATCACAGGGAAAGCTTTTCCTTCCAAAGAAGCAAAAGCGGTGCGCGAATTGGCATAAGTATTGATACGCATACCAAACCAAGCCACCGTATAAGAACCCAAAATACCCAAGATTGACCACAACAAAATGTTCAATACCATAGGAATTGAGGTGGCATTAAGGTAGTAGAAGTAATAAAAGATGCAAGCAGCAATAAATACTTCCAACAGCACCAAAAGCTTAGCCTGCTGTTTCATATAAGTTTTGCAGGTTGCATAAATCAATGAGGAGATATTAAGCATTAATTTATGAGCCGGCATATTTTTGATTTTAACAAATTCATACAATCCAAACAGCATACCCAAAACACAAATGCTCAAACCATAGAGCAAGATTTGAGAACCAAGGATTGAATAACCGAAAATATTATATTCCACATCCAAAGACGGGATTTTGAGGTCAATTTCCGAGGCTAACGCACCTTGAGTCATTGCAACTAAGATGAGAGCAACCGCCCCGAACAAACGACCAAACTTTTTCAAACCAAACATATAAAAATTCCTTATAAGTTGATGTCAAATATAAAACAACAGACTGGTTTCGATTCCTTTGAGCTATTTTAAGCCAGACCAAAATTTTCAAGTCTTAACCGAGCTTTAGATTCGCTCCAGATTCCATTGAAATTATGCCTTGCATCATATTCCTTCTTTCTAAACAATAAGTTAACTAATCGTTCTCACGCTCAATACAACACCATCTCCAAAATAATGTTATAAAATCAGATAAAGTAATTTACCTTGCCCATAAATTATGCTAAATTAAAATAAATGAAAGATGAGGAGAACTAAGATGAAAAAATTAATGATTTTAAGCTTGGCCGCTCTAGTTTCAGCTTGCGCCTCTGCTCCTGAAAGAACCTACCCCTATGGCATGACAGAATCAGAATGGAGCGAACTTTCCATTCAAGATAAAGCCGCCATCAGACGTGATTTTTACTTTGTTGAAAAAGGCAAAATGAGCTTTGTAAACCCTGACCTAAAAGTTGAAGGCAAAAAAGAGGCAGTTCCCAATTTCCGCAAAGATTAAACCAATCAGTGCTAAAAAATTCCCTTCGGGGAATTTTTTTTGCTTTTAATCCTTGTTAAGCTAAGCTGTTCCTTGACTCTCTGCAATAATAGTGCTAAATAATTTTTTGGTTTTTATACAGTTAAGGAATAAACAAATGACACTCAAATTATACAACACACTTACCCGCTCGGTTGAAGAGCTCAAACCGTCTAACCCTGACAATGTGGTAAGAATGTACTGTTGTGGTCCGACTGTATATAACTATGCCCACATTGGCAACCTCCGTACTTATGTGTTTGAGGACATTCTGCGCAAGACCATCAAACGCGCCGGTTTTGCTCTTAAACATGCCATGAATATTACCGATGTCGGACATTTGACCAGCGATGCCGATGAAGGCGATGACAAAATGCTCTTGGCTGCTGAAAAAGAAAAACTCAGCGTGTTAGAGATTGCTCGTAAATATGAAGATACATTTTTCAAACACACTTCGGCCTTAAACATTGAACGCCCCGACATTGTCTGCCGTGCCACCGAACATGTGGAAGATATGATCAAGTTTGTAAAAAAACTTGAAGACAACGGCTATGCTTATGTTTCTAATGGCAATGTATATTATGATACTGCCAAATTTCCGCGTTATGGCTGCTTGTCTGGGCAAAATCGCGAAGATTTGAAACATGGTTCACGTGTTGAACAAGATACTAACAAACGCAACCCCTCCGACTTTGTCCTTTGGTTTACTATCTCCAAGTTCAAAGATCAAATTTTGCAATGGGATTCGCCTTGGGGAAGAGGTTACCCCGGCTGGCATATTGAATGCTCAACCATGGCCATGAAATATTTAGGCGAACATTTGGATATTCACTGCGGCGGCGTAGACCACATTGCCGTCCACCACGAAAATGAAATTGCTCAAAGCGAAGGCTACCTCGGACACAAATGGTGCAACTGCTGGATGCATGGTGAATTTTTGCAGATGAAGGACCAAAAGATGTCCAAATCCAAGGGAAATTTCATTACTCTTGATACTTTGATTGAGAAAGGATATCTACCTGAACACTACCGTTATTTGTGCTTAACTTCGCATTATCGCTCATCTCTGGTTTTCTCTTACGACAACCTCGATGCTGCCGCTAATACTTATCGTAATCTGCTCAACAAATATAAAGAGTTCAGTCAATCAAATGATGGTAGTTCTAATCGTTCAGAAGAACTTTATAGCAAATATCTCGAGGAATTTGATAGCTATATGTTTGATGACCTCAAAACTCCGCAAGCTCTAGCTACCATGTGGGCGGTCGTTAAGGATAAGGAAATGAGCTCCCAAGACAAGTTCAAGTTCTTAAACAACATTGATGTCCTACTAGGTTTAGGCTTGGCTAAAAATCTGGCTCTTGAAAGCGCACAAAGCACCGAAATTCCAGCCGAGATTATGGCTTTGGTTGAGGAGCGCAAACAAGCCCGCCTCAACAAAGATTGGGCCAAATCTGACGAACTGCGTGATTTATTGGCTTCCAAAGGTTTTATCGTTAAAGACCTACCCAAAAACGAAGTCGAAATCTCCATTGCTTAAATATAATCATAATACACTTAAAAAGAACCCGATTTGGGTTCTTTTTTTTGTTACTAGCCAGAATTTATCTTATGAACGACAAAACTATTGACATGCTGTGAGTGATAAAGTATGTATAAATACAAACACTTATATTATTAACTTTTTAAATTTATCACAATTATGAAACTTACACCTCAAGAAGTTAATCGTCTGTTTAGAGAATGTACTGTTAGTTCTTCATCAAAAGATGTGCAAGAAGAAAGCATCACTGCCAACGGAATTTTCCATCGTGCCAGATTTTCTAAAAGTAAAATTGAGCAAAACAAATCCTCAATTCTCACACTTTTTAACGAACTACCCGATGGTTTTAGAAAAGAAAACGGCGACGGAATGTCCTTTTTGAATATGTGTGTTGATCGCTACGGAAATTATTGGACCAGCAATCATACCACCATGGAACTACTGGTTTTGCTAGGAATTGCCATTGATGCAATTGAGTTTAACGTTCCAACGCAGCTTTGGCCAATGCTTCCAGGAAACGTTCCCAACATCATCATTAAATAGACCATCTTCTACATCCCTGTAAGCAGCAGCTTACAGGGATTATTTTCATTTTCCAACCAAATATAATTAACCGTTTTTTTACCATCAGGTTATAATTTATTTACAGAAGCCTTTGTCCAAAATTTTTTCCATAAGAACTATAGAAAGCGGACTTTTAACCGGTAGAATTATCCATTTAACCGGATTTATATGTATAAACCTATTTTGACAAAGGAACAAACATGACCAGCAGTATTTCAAGCACTAGCAATGTAGATGAAAACGGCGTTGCCGGATGGGAAAAAAGCGTAACGGACGTTAACAATATTGATGAAAGCTTTGCCAATACCCGTGACCTTGGCTATACCCGTCTTAATTATTCACGTATCACCACCATTGCCCAACTTGGTGAATATAACGAACGAGATATATATAAAGTTCAAGTTCAATCTAATGGTAAATTAAGTATCAGCTTAAGAAATGAAGGCGTTGAAGAAAACGTATTGGATTTATCCGAATATGAGCAATATCTAGATGAACTCAAACAACAACTCGACCCCGAAGGATATGCAGAAGAACAAGCAGCCCAAAAGGCCGAGCAAGAGGATTTAGATTTATTAGAAACCACCGCACCGGGGATGACCCTCAAAGTATATATGGTCAAAAACGGCAAAGAAGTATTAATTGCCGACAGCACTGCCGAAAAAGATTCGGAAGAGTACCAAAATATGTCTGCCATTTTGAGTGGAGACTATCGTGCCACCAAAGGAAATTATTATATTGAAGTCGGCAAAACTGAAGACGCCGACCCTAAGGCCGACCACCCCTATGCGATGCAAATTTTACAAGGCACCACCTACAAGCATGATTACGTCATGACACAAAGTGATTCCGCCGATACCACCAATAAAGAAATATCGACCACCCAGGATACATCGCTTAATTCCACCACCGGAACTTCGGCTATATCAGCAGCCTATGCTGCTCAAATTCAAGCTGTCCGCGATGAAGGAGCTGCCAATTTGCTGGCCTCTGGTGCTAGTAACCTATCATCACTTACTGCAGATGATAGTAACAGCAATGCCACAGCCTTATTTTCAGCCTTATTGTCCTAATAGTGCTGATTAATCTATTCGTCTGAAAATAAACTTCCACTAGCTAACGCAAGTGGTATTACCTGTTCCGAACTACGTTCGCCCTGCCCAAAGGCTTCGCAAGCCTAACGGCTGGGCAGGTATGTCTACATCTACCTGCTTACGCAGGTAGTGTTACGTTCGAATCATAAATCCTTAACTCAACATAAAAAAAGAGGCCGACAAGCGACCTCATTTTTTATGGCGTACCCGGAGGGCTTGAGGATAAAAACAACCGTTACTCCGGTTGTTTTTACCGCAAAAGGCGCAGTTTTCTTAACAAGCAAGGAATGCGTAAGCTTTCCGAAGCGAGATTAGGAAACAAGTGACCGCAGCGAGTTAGCGAACTTGTGAGCTTAGGAGCCAGAACGAACCCACGAGTGGGTTCAAATCCGCCGGGACTCAACATAAAAAAAGAGGTCGACAAGCGACCTCATTTTTTATGGCGTACCCGGAGGGATTCGAACCCACGACCCTTGGCGTCGGAGGCCAATACTCTATCCAACTGAGCTACGGGTACATTGTTATGACGAACCTCTTTTACATCACTTTTTTGCAAAATACCACAAAAATTTTCAATTTTAAGCAGATTTTTCTTGACTTCTCCGTCAAATATGACTATTAACAAGCCAACAAGTTTATTTTATTGATTAATCATAAGGATAATAACAATGTCTAAAAAATGTGATATCGCAGGCACCGGTGCACAGAGCGGAAACAACGTCAGCCACGCTAACAACCGCACTCGCCGTCGTTTTCTGCCCAACCTGCAGAGTGTTTCTCTCCTGAGCGAAACTCTGGGTAAAATTTTCAAATTAAAAGTTTGCTCCAAGACCCTGCGTTCCATTGAGCACAATGGCGGTTTGGATGCTTACTTGGAAAAAACATCAAATACCAAGTTGACTGAAGAAGCTAAAAAAATCAAAAAAACTATTGCTAAAAGCAAAGCTTCTGCTCAAAAATAATTAGTAAAGACAATCAGTCTTAAAGAGAACCTTTTATAGGTTCTCTTTTTTTATCCCCATTATCCCCACAATCCACAGGGTATAAAAAATTTCTGCCTATGCTTTTTCTAAAAACTTGTTTATAAGAAGGGCAACAGAAAGGAAAGAACTATGGAAAATCTCGAAATCACCCAACTCCCCCAAAACATTGAAGCAGAACAAGCTCTACTTGGTGCCTTGCTTGCAAACAACAAGGCTTTTGAGAAAGTTTCCGAGTTCTTAAAACCTCAGCACTTTGCCGACCCCATTCATGGCAAGATCTATGAGATTATCTCCAAACTCATCACTCGCGGCCACGTTGCCGATGTCATCACCTTAAAGAACTACTTTGAACAAGAAGGGATATTAGAGGAACTCGGTGGTTACAAATACTTAATTAAACTTGCCGACAGTTCGTCGCCTCTCACCAATGCTGAATATTATGCGCAGTTCATTTATGATAAATACCTGCGCCGCCAACTAATCTCGACTGGCTTTGAAATTGTTAATGATGCTGTCAAAGAAGATATCGATTCGGATGCCATGTCCCAAATTGAAACCGCTGAAAAGAAACTTTTCGAACTCGCAAACATTGGTGAAACTCAAGGCGGTTTCCAAGACTTTGCCACTGCATTGAACACCTCTTTAACCAACATTGAAACCGCCTACCAAAGCGACGGCAAACTCTCTGGCTTGCCTACCGCTCTAGATGCCTTAGATAACAAAACCGGTGGCTTGAACAATTCCGACCTCATCATTATCGCCGGACGTCCGGCCATGGGTAAAACTGCTCTAGCTACCAATATTGCCTATAATGTGGCTGATTATATGTATCATGCCAAAGACATTGATCCCAAAAACAAAGGAGTGGCCTTTTTCTCTCTCGAAATGTCCGCTGACCAGTTGGCCAGCCGTGTGTTGGCAACTGTCACCCAAACCAATGCCCACAAAATGCGTACCGGCGAATTGGAAAAAGCCGAGTTTATGCGTATTGCTGCTGCCGTTCAAGAGTTGGAAAATATCCCACTGTATATTGATGATACTCCGGGCTTAAGTATTAACTCGATTCGCACCCGTGCCCGCCGCCTCAAACGCAACAAAGGTTTAGGCGCCATCGTAATTGACTATATCCAGCTGATTGTAGGCTCCGGCAGCAAGAAAACCGAAGGCAACCGCGTTCAAGAATTGTCTGAAATTTCTCGCGGATTAAAGATTTTAGCTAAAGAACTCAACCTTCCGGTCATTGCCTTATCCCAGCTCAACCGTGGTGTAGAACAGCGCGATGACAAACGTCCGGTCATGTCTGACTTGCGTGAATCCGGCTCCATCGAGCAAGACGCCGATAGCGTAATGTTTGTGTACCGTGAAAATTACTACATTCAGAACGAAGAACCCCAACCCAAAGCCAGTGAGACCCCTGAACACTTTGCCAAACGCCATGAAGAATGGGAAGCCCGCGTCCGTGCCACTACCAATCTTGCCGAGGTCATCATCGGCAAAAACCGCCATGGCTCTACCGGAACCGTTCAACTGTTTTGGAATGGCGAATACACTCAGTTTGGCAACCTCGCCAAAGAAGAATACCTGCCCGAGAGAATTGGCGACTAGTCTTTCGTTTCCTTAAGCTCCGTTTCAGCCCGATATTCCTGAGAGCAACAGCCGTTAGTAGAACACTGAGCCGAATATGTTCCTGAGCTAAAACTCTGCCCCGGAGCAATTTGCGGAGCATCAAGCTCGCCTCGTTCAATTTCTTGGCGCATTTTTTCGAGCTTCTGGCGCTTACCTTCACAACAAGCACAACCTGAGCTTTGCACCGGAGTCTGCAATAACATTTTAGCCAACCATCCAAACATCATATTTCCTTTCCATTTTAAATTTATTATAATATAATCACCAAAAATTAAAAAAGGGGAAAAAATGTCAAACCATTTTTGGGAAGAAAAAGATTTATCCGACTTCACCGAGGAAGAATGGGAAGCAATCTGCATGAACTGCGGCAAATGCTGCCTCATCAAACTCCAAGATGAAGACAGTGAAGAAATTTACTATACCAAAATCACCTGCCGCTATTTTGATAAAGAGCACTGCAAATGTAGCGAATATCAAAACCGCTGCACTTTGGTTCCGGCTTGCCTAAAACTAACCAAAGCCAACTTGGGAAACATTCCCTGGATGCCCAAGACTTGCGCTTATCGCACTTTATATGAAAGCAAAACCCTTCCGGCCTGGCACCCTTTACTCACCGGCAAAAGAGATGAAAACCATAACATCAAAAACTTTTGTATTAACGAAAAAGAAATCAATCCAGACGATATTGAAGATCATATAATTGATTGGGACGAACTATGAGTCAAAAATCACCTTCTTTTGCCACCGAACACGACCCTCAAAGCCGCTATGATGATTTGGAGCGCTTTGAACCCGAATTTTGGAAGAAAAAGAAACTTGAAGAAATGAGCAAAGAAGAATGGGAGCTGTTGTGTGACGGCTGTGGCAAATGCTGCCTTAATAAAATTGAAATTAAAGGCAAAATTAAATTTACCAATACCCGCTGCCGCTTTTTGAACTGCGATAACTGCCTTTGCCGCATTTACGACCACCGCTTTGAAGTTGTTCCCGATTGCCGCGACATTACCTTAGATGCAGTCCGCGAAAAACCTCGCTGGCTGCCTAAGACCTGCGCCTACTGGCTGTTAGATAACGGCTACGACTTGCCCGCTTGGCACCCCTTGATAACAAAGCGAGCCGATTCCGTGCACCAAGCGCATATGTCACTTCAGGGCCGTGAGGTTATATCAGAAACCGAGGTAAAAAATTATGAAGATCACCTTATTGACTGGCCGGACCTTTGATTTTGAGGCCGCATTAGGGTTTGAGATAAAAGTTACCCGTTCGCCCTTGGCCCGCAAACTCACCCTCCGCATTGATACCAAAGACCGCCTACCCGCACTGACGATTCCCAAATATTGCAGCAACAAAAAAGCGGTAGAATTTGTGCGCGCACATCAAAGTTGGATTGCCGAAACTCTGGAAAAATTGCCGCCTTCTCGCAGTTTTGAAGATGGCGAACATATCACCTTATTTGGCAAAGAATATCAAATTTGCCACCAACCAGATGCCCGCAGTGGTGAATATACCCGCTCTGGGGTATTGTATGTATCCGGTGAGGCTGATTTCTTACACCGTCGCGTTAAAGATTTCATCAAGAAAAAAGCTGCTGATGAATTTTACAAACGTTCTTGCCGCATGGCCGAAAAGCTCGGTTGTGAGGTGCATGACATCTGCATTAAAGACACCAAATCGCGCTGGGGCAGTTGTTCTAGCCGCAATAATATAAATTACAACTGGCGGGTTTCATTAGCTCCTAACTTTGTCATCAATTACCTCATTGCTCATGAGGTTGCACATCTCCGCCACCAAGACCACTCCCCGGCATTTTGGGATACGGTCAAACAGCTTTGCCCTCGCTATAAACAAGGCCGCGATTGGCTCAAAGAAAACGGCCGCACCTTATATTCTTACCGATAATCCCAAGCCCAAAATCTGGACTATTGATTTCAAGCTCAAAAATTTCTATATTAAGTAATAGTAGAAATCAGAGGAGAAAATATACAATGGAAAATAAAACTTTTGCCAGACCTACCGCTTCGGCGATTGTAGATGAAGGTCTGCGCCAATACATGATGAAAGTATACAACTTCATGGCCGGTGGCTTGTGCATCACCGCCTTGGTTGCATATTTGATTGCCAACACTTCGCTGCAAGGTCTGTTTTTTGGTCCTAAAGGCATGACCGGACTCGGCTGGTTGGCATTTCTGTCTCCGTTCATCATGGTCTTTGCCTTTGGTTGGGTCATTTCTCGTGGCACTGCCGCTCAAACCAGACTGGCATTCTGGGTATTTTCCGGATTAATGGGAGCATCTCTTTCTCCAATTTTGATGGTCTATACCGGAGAAAGCGTCACTAAGATTTTCTTAATCACCGCCGCCATGTTTGGCGCCATGAGCATCTATGGTTATACCACCAAAAAAGACCTTACCGCCATTGGCTCGTTTATGATTATGGGTGTATGGGGCATTGTGATTGCCTCTTTGGTTAATATGTTTTTACAAAGTAGCGGCTTGTCTTATGCCATTTCGTTCATTGCAGTTATTGCATTCACCGCTTTGACTGCCTATGACACGCAGAACATCCGCCAAATGTATTATTCCGAAGACATTGACGAAATTGCATCCAAAAAGGCTGTTGCCGGAGCATTGAGCTTGTATATGGATTTCATTAACATCTTTATAGCCTTGCTCAACTTGTTTGGTGATCGTCGTTAAGCATAATCAACAAGATTAGGCCTCCTTCGGGAGGCTTTTTTAATAAAAAAATATTGACTCAACAAGATTTTATGATTATAAAACACTCGTCCGAGGCTTTGTAAAATCACAAAGCTTAAATAATTAATAAAAACAACAGTCCGGGAACAGTCCCGGCCAACCGGAGAAAACAAATGAAACGTACATATCAGCCTTCCAAATTGGTAAGAGCCCGTCGTCATGGCTTCCGTGCTCGCATGGCAACTGCCGGCGGTCGCAAAGTTTTGGCAGCACGCCGTTTAAGAGGACGCAAAAAACTTTCAGCCTAAGCAGGTTTTTGCCATGACTGAAGTCCGCATCATCAAGAAACGGAAAGATTTTTTAAAAGTCGCCAAGCAGGGTGAAAAAGTGGTTCAATCCACCTTGATTCTGCAAGCGGCTTTTAATTTGTCAGTAGAACCTGATTGTTGCCATATAGGCTATACCGCCACCAAAAAATTGGGAAAAGCACATATTCGTAACCGCACCAAAAGAAGATTGCGCGCTGCTGCCCGTGTTGTATTTGGCATGAACGGACTTCAAGGAGTACAATATGTACTCATCGGACGCTACCGCACTGCCGATTGCCCTTTTGAACAACTGCTAAAAGAAATGCAACAAGCCCTCAAAAAAGTCAACAAACTGCTGCAAAAGGAGGAGGCAACGCATGAGCAAACTGCTGATCCGACTACTGATTCTGCCAATTAGAGTTTATCAAAAACTCATTTCACCGCTTTTCCCCGGAGTTTGCCGTTATCGCCCCACTTGCTCAGAATATATGATTGAGGCCATTCAAATTCACGGCGCTTGCAAAGGCATTTGGCTGGGCACCAAAAGATTATTGCGCTGTCACCCTTGGGGCGGCTCCGGTTATGATCCGGTCCCTCCCAAAGAAAACACGGATAAAAAGGCATAAACTCTTGCTCAGAGCTTGAAATTAGGGTACAAAGACATAAAAATACTGAGATTGATTAAGGAGTATAATTCATAATGAAAGACGAAACCCGGGGTCTGTATTTGGCCATTATTCTTTCCATGGTAGTAATTTTCATCACCAACTGGATGTTTCCGACTACCGAACCCCAGATACAAAACGATGTAGAAGTTCCTCAAACCGCATTAAATATGCCGGAAAATGAAACCACAAAACCTGAAAACGAGGTTAAAGAAGACAAGGTCGTACTAAGCACCGCTCAAGCTGTTGCCCAAGACCGCCGTATTAACATTGTCAATCAGGACATTCGCGGTTCTCTTCGCTTAAAAGGTGCCCGTTTTGATGAATTGTATCTCCGCAAATATCGCACCGAGATTGACCCGCAAAGCCCAGCGGTTGAATTGTTATCTCCTTCCCAAACCGCTAACCCCTACTATGCTGAGTTTGGCTGGTTGTCCTCAGATAAAAGCATCAAATTGCCGGACAACAACACCGTCTGGACTGCCAAAAGCCGCGAATTAACCCCGCAAACCCCCTTGGTACTGGAATGGAACAACGGCCAGGGACTACGTTTTATTCGTAAGATTTCGGTTGATGAAAACTATATGTTCACCATCGACCAAAATGTTGAGAACAATAGTGGTAAAACTGTTGCTCTTTTCCCATACGGATTAATCAACCGCCACTATGAAAAATCTGCCGAGAACAGCAGTGTTGTACACGAAGGCATGATAGGCGTTCTCGATTCGTCATTAAAAGAAGTCAAATATACCAAGTTAAAAGAAATCGGTGAGAAAGAAAGCTTTGAAACCAACGGCGGCTGGGCCGGTTTTGGTGATCGCTATTGGTTTACTTCTTTCATTCTTAACAATACTGACAACGGCAAAGTCAAATTCAGCCGCACTGGCGACAACAATTATCAGGTTGACTACGTCGGACAAGCTGTTGAAATCGTTCCCGGTTCAGTTGGTAGCAACAGCATCAAATTTTATGCCGGAGCTAAAGAAATTAAACTTTTGGATTACTACACCGACAAACTCAACATTAAGAAATTTGACCTCGCTGTTGATTTTGGTTGGTATTATTTCTTGACCAAACCGTTCTTTTATATTTTAGATTTCCTATATCACTTTATCGGCAACATGGGCTGGGCCATTTTACTATTTGCCGCCTTGTTGCGTTTGGTAATGTTCCCAATTGCCAACAAATCTTATGAGAGCATGTCTAAGATGAAAAAAGTGCAGCCAAAATTAAAAGAGCTGCAAGAAAGATATAAAGACGATAAAGTAAAACTCCAAAAAGAGATTATGGAAACCTACCGCAAAGAAAAAATCAATCCGGCTGCCGGTTGCCTTCCGGTTTTAATCCAGATTCCGATTTTCTTCTCTTTGTATAAGGTGCTAAACATTGCCATTGAGATTCGTCACGCTCCCTTTGTTGGTTGGATTCAAGACCTTTCAGCCCCTGACCCGCTGACAATATCCGTTTTAACCAGCTTGCCGATTCCAGGCTTGCTAGATATTGGCGTTTGGCCTATTTTGATGGGTATCAGCATGTACATTCAACAAAAACTCAATCCGGCTCCGGCCAATAAAGATCAAGCTCGAGTCTTTGCCATGATGCCGCTGATTTTCACCTTCATGCTCGGACATTTTGCATCCGGTTTAGTCATTTACTGGACCTTGAGCAATATCTTGTCCATTATTCAGCAAAAAGCCATCATGCATAAATTGGGAGTAAAATAATGGGTTTTGAACCGGCCGCTTTCACTCAAGAACAAATCGACATTGCCAACAAATTATTTAAGCAGCCTTGTCGGTTTGTTTTAGGTGTGGCCGATTTATCCCAACTTCCGCTCAGCGGATTACCTGAAGTTGCCTTCATCGGGCGCTCTAATGTTGGCAAATCAAGCCTGATAAATGCATTGACCGGACAAAAGGGCTTGGCCAAAACCTCCAATACTCCAGGACGCACTCAGCAGCTCAACTACTTTGAGTTTGAAGGACAAATTTATTTGGTCGACCTCCCCGGATATGGATTCGCCCAAGCTCCCGAAAACTTGGTCAAACAGTGGCAAAAACTCATTTTTGCCTACCTTCAGGGGCGTGTTGAACTCAAACGGGTCTTTATGCTCATTGACTCCCGCCATGGTGTCAAAAAGGTTGATGAAGACATTATGAAAATGTTGGACACTGCCGCAGTCACCTACCAAATTGTTTTAACCAAAACCGATAAAATTTCTGCCCCTGCCTTAGATAAGGTTGTTAAAGCCACCGAAGAAATTGTCAAAAAGCATGGCGCCGCTTATACCCGTGTGTTAACTACCAGTTCCGAAAAAGGAATTGGCTTAGAACAGGTTCGAACCGAGATTGCCTCGCTGATTTATTATATTGACAAAAACCGACAAATCTGATATGTTGTGAGCTACAAATCGAATAATTATAAAAATCTATACATATGCAAAAGAAAAAGAATTATTATTGGCGATTTTTGTTAGGAGCAATTGTGCTTATCATCGCCACTGTGGTAATTTTTTGTATCACTGATGGATATGCACAACTTTGGGCCCTTGTTCCATTTTGTGGCATTATCCCCTTGGGAATTTGGCGATTAAAACTAGATGAAAAGGAGAAAAACACTCCTTCATCGTACAATTATCGCTACAGGTATCCAAGGAAGTAAGATTTAAGACCGCAATATTTGCCTTAGAGCAATATTCCGGTCTTTTTTTATTTTACAAATTTTTTATAAGCTTGTTTTCGTTCCGAACGGTTCATTGACCAAAGATTTCCCCAACCGTTAATCGGCTGCACTTCAAATTTAGATTGCAAATTAAAGTCCCGCCGCAAAAATAAACTCGTACATTTGGTATAAGCATTCATCGGGCAAAAGCCATAAAAATCCACCTGAATAAGGTCAGCATTTTTGAGTACTTTCACCGCCTCACGATATTCTTGACTGGTATTAATACGGTCGCTGTCATCAAGAATAATCATTCCCCCGGGAGCTAGCTTGAGCACCGCCGTGCGCGCACACTCAGCACGACGCTTACCATCCACCACAATCACATCATAAAGCTCTTCATCTTCCAGAATAGCATCTTCATAAATTTCGCCTTCTTCTCTCCAGCGTATATCCAGATTAGACTGCTTAAATTCTTGTTTCCAGCGATTAAACCAAATCGGATTATCTTCCACACTCACCACCTTTTGAGCCCGCTCCGCCCAAAAAGGAGAAGAATATCCGCACCCAAATTCAAAAACTTTTCTATTGGCATAATCAAACTGCGAAATATATTCAATGGCCGGATAAGTGTACCAAGGAATTGGGTTACCGTCTTTATCCTGACAAAGTTTTTCATCAATTGAGCGCTCCAAACCAAAATCTTTTTGAAGCATCTCCACTGCTTTTAAAAATTTTTCGCTAAACAAAAACTCCTCCTCTTGAAAAGCCCTTTCTGAGCTATATATCATAAACGAAAAAAATACCAACCTTTTTTATGGAGATAATTCATGATTTATCTGCAACGTATTGCTCTGATTTTGGTCATTATTGGTGGCTTAAATTGGGGCCTAATTGGTTTTACCGATATTGACTTGGTCGCCTTGTTGTTTGGCCCAATGAGCATTTTAAGCCGAATTGTATACATTTTGGTCGGTCTTTCGGCCATTCTTATGTGCTGGGGTGTACCTTGCAGTTTCCGCAATAATAATTCCCAAAACTAACTTAGTTTCTTTCTCCGAAAAAAAACGACCTCTGTCAGAATGACAAGGTCGTTTTTATTAATATGAACGTCTTTGAAGCTTTGCCGCCGCAGAAGAAATCTGCATAATCGTGTAACTCACAATTTCTTCCACCGGCATATTGGTAGTTTTGCAATCGCGCTCACATTTGTATAGCAAATCCATCACTCCGAGCAATTTATCTTTGCGCCAAAACGACAACTGACGCTTAAATGCCGGCTCGCGGAAAAATATAATCCGCGGCACCAACTTGTAGATTGCCTTATCGGGAGTTTCGCCATTTTCCATATATCCCAAAACCGTCAACAATTTGCTGAAATGATAAGTCAGATTCCGCACAATTGAGATAGGCTCATTTCCTTCATTAATCATCTTATAAAAAGCTTTTTGCGCTTTTTCGCTGTCACCGCCTGCCGCATAGTAACACACATCATCAGAAGTAGAAGATGAGGCATCAGAGACAATAGTTTCGACATCAACTACGGCAATATCTTTTTTTCCGCCCATATAGGTAATCAGCTTTTCAATTTCGCCCAAATTGGTTTTGCGGTCATTTGACAAACGCGCACATAAAATTTTGAGAGCCTCATTTCCAATAGTATATCCGTTTTCGACCAACTTGTTGCGAACTGTTGTATACACATCTTCATCTCGGTCTTCATAACAAGCGATTACCGCCATATCCTCGCGGCTTTCCGCTAAAGTTACTAAGGAAGATTTTTTATTAAAACCGGCCCCTGAAATAATCACCAAAGTATCCGAATTGATGGTTTCGAGCATAGTTTTAATGTGTTTGGTCAAATTGTTATCAGCATCTTTAATCACAATCACCCTACGCCCGCCCAAAAGCGACTGACTGGCATATTCTGCCATCAAAGTTGAACTATCAGCATTAACATCAGCCCCATTGAGGTATACCACTTGGAAAGGATCATAGATATTCGGGCAAATCACCGTGGTCAGACTTTTCACATATTCGGCTTGCAAACCTTCATTACTACCATAGACCAGAAAGACCTTGATTGTCGTATCGGGCTTTTTGATATATTTGTCAATCTGCGCTTGCTTATAAATCGCCATAGGAGTCCTTATTATACATTTCTTTATGGAAATATGCCCCCAACCGCAAAGCTATATCGTTAGCGATAATTTTAGCGGCATCTTCTTCAGTTTTTTTCTGCGCCATAGTGGTAGAATAAGGGTTAGAAAGAATGTCGTAACTCACAAAAGAAATACTATTGCCACTGACTAAGGTTTTGCCGTTGGCTACCAATTTATAGCGCACCAAATACCGCACTCTTTCACGGGTTGCCGTAATATCCTTACGCAAAGCTTGTTGAGTAACTTGTTTGCTTGCCGGTGTCACATAAAGACGATATTTAGGCTTTTTAGGGGAGCCCAGCGGCGTAATCAAATCCAACAACTGATTTCTGATTTGCTGGCCAAAACGCTCAGCAATCGGTTCAATTGAAATTTGTTCCATTTCCGTTGTAATGGAATTATCAAATTTGCCGCCAAAATACCACCCGGTATTATTTTGCTTTTTGGCATATAGAGGTTCAAAACCACAAGCTGTCAACAACGACAACACCAAACCAAGAACTAATATCTTTTTCATTCGTAACCTTTGCAAAATTAATTACCTTCAATTTAACCACAATTAGCCTTCAAGTCCACCATTTTTTATCAAAAAACCCCGTGAAAATTCACGGGGTCTAAAAAGCTGATTAGTAGTACCTTAAGCCGCCACAATATTGACGATTTTGTTTGGCACCACAATAATCTTCTTAATCTCCTTGTCTGCTACCTGACGTTTAACATTATCAAGCGCCAAAGCCGCAGCCTCCACATCAGCTTTGGGAGCATCTTTAGGCATTTCGATAGTGCCACGCATCTTGCCGCAAATCTGAACGGCAATAGTCACAACATCATCTTGCGCCAAAGCAGCATTTCCTTTCGGCCAAGTTTCAGCCACAATCAAGGTTCCATGCCCCAATCTCGTCCACATTTCCTCAGCTAAATGCGGAGTAAATGGACACATCAATTTGAGCAATGTTTCATAGAGTTCAGGAGCAATTTTATCTAAGCTTGCCAAATGGTTAACATAAACCATCAGCGAAGAAACTGCCGTATTAAACTTCATCTGGTCAATACGCTCCGTCACTTCCAAAATACATTTGTGCATTGCGCGCAAATCTTTATCGCTTGGTTTAACATCTTTGTAAACTTTCTTAAACAGGTTAAAGACCTTGCCCACAAAGCGATAAACCCCGTTCAAGCTTTCTTCCGACCACATTGCTACTTGATCAAACGGCCCGATAAACATCTCATAGAGGCGGAAGGTGTCTGCCCCGTAGTTTTCAACAATATCATCGGGGTTAATTACATTTCCGCGAGATTTTGACATTTTCTCACCGTTTTCAGCCAAAATCATACCATGCGAAGTACGTTTTTGATAAGGCTCTTTGGTCGGAACACAACCAATATCATACAAGAACTTGTGCCAGAAACGGGAGTAGAGCAAGTGCAGAGTTACATGCTCCATACCACCATTATACCAATCAACCGGCATCCAATATTCCAAAGCTTCTTTAGAGGCAAACTCTTTGTCATTATGGGGATCACAATAACGCAAGAAATACCACGAAGAGCCAGCCCAATTCGGCATGACATCGGTTTCACGACGGGCATGACCACCGCATTTCGGGCAAGTAGTATTGACCCAATCGGTCGCTTTGGCCAAAGGAGAGTCGCCGTTGTCATTAGGCATAAAATCAGAAACTTCCGGCAGGGTTAAAGGCAAATCTTCTTCCTTGAGCGGAACCCAACCGCATTTTTCACAATATACCATCGGGATTGGCTCACCCCAATAACGCTGACGAGAGAAAACCCAATCTCGTAGTTTGAAGTTAACCTTTGCACGACCAAAACCTTTTTCTTGAGCATAATCAATCGCTGCTTTCATCGATTCTTCTTTATTCATGCCATCAAGAAAAGAGGAGTTGATATGCGGACCATCTTCTTCAAAAGCTTTTTCGCTGATATCACCACCTGATAACACTTGGATAATCGGCAAATTAAAGGCTTTAGCAAAATCATAGTCGCGCTGGTCGTGCGCCGGTACTGCCATAATTGCACCGGTTCCATATCCGGTTAAAACATAATCGGAAATAAATACCGGTATCAGCTCGCCATTAAACGGATTTTTCGCTTTAATACCTTTGAGTTCCACTCCGGTCTTGCTATCATTCATTGTCCGTTGCAAATCAGACTTTTTGGCAGTTTCAGCCACATAAGCTTGCACTTCGGCAGCATTAGAAAATTCATTCATCAGCTCACTGACATAAGGATGCTCTGGCGCTAACACCATATAGGTAACCCCAAAAGCAGTATCCGGACGAGTAGTAAACACGGTCAATTTTTTATCTGCAAAGGGGGTACCGTCAGCTTTTGCCAAACCAAAATCAAGCTCAGCACCTTCCGAACGCCCAATCCAGTTGATTTGTTGTGCTTTGACTCGATCCAAGAAATCCAAGTCTTTTAAATCATCAATCAAGCGATCGGCATATTTGGTAATTGCCACCATCCACTGCTCTTTATCTTTGCGAACCACTTGCGCACCACAACGCTCACAACAACCATTGACCACTTCTTCGTTAGCCAACCCCACCTTACAACTCGGGCACCAGTTAATGGCAATTTTATCTTTATATGCCAAACCGTTTTCATAGAGTTTGAGGAACATCCACTGTGTCCACTTATAATATTTAGGATCACAAGTAGAAATACATCTGTCCCAATCAAAGCTAAACCCGATAGATTTCATCTGACGAGTAAAGTTTTTAATATTTTCGGCAGTTGAGATTGCCGGATGGATTCCGGTTTTAACCGCATAGTTTTCAGCCGGCAAACCAAAAGCATCAAAACCCATTGGATACAAAACATTAAATCCCTGCATCCGTTTTTTGCGAGAAATAACATCTAAAGCAGTATAAGAACGCGGGTGCCCCACATGCAAACCGGCTCCCGATGGATAAGGAAACTCAACCAATGCATAAAACTTTTCTTTGTTTTTATCTATCTCAACCTTATAGGCCTTCTCCTCATCCCAAATATTTTGCCATTTTTTCTCAATTGCATGAAAATTGTAACGGTCTTCCTCCCGCCATTCTTTAGCCCAATCTTCATAGCTGTCTTTACCGTTATAACGGTTTTTATTTTTTATCATTTACCTATCCCTTATTTGATAACAAATCTTTTCTATACAAATTTCTAGCCTGAAGCAAAATTTGATGTTTAATTTCTGCGGCGAGAGTCTTATCCGCCTTCACATCGACCCACTGCCCATCTTCCAGCTGACGTTTATAGACCTTAACATTCAAACCGTCGCTACGCAGTTCTCGGGTATATACTTTGGCTTCCACCTTAAACAAATCGTTGGGGCTGCCCTCCATTCTTATCCACTTGGTAACAATGATACCCCCATTTTTATCTTCAATTTCTATGGGCAAGCTGCCCAATTTGTCCAGTGCGCCCTGCCACAAATAGTGGTTCACCCCGGCTTGTTCTACCGGAATTTGTTTTTCCTCACTTGCAAACGGGTTGAGCGATGACCAAGAACAACCTCCGGCCAAAAGCAAAAGCCCAAGCATCATACCAAAATATTTTTTCATTTTTACCCCTACAAAAAACGCAATTGTCAGTAAGGTATACCAATTTGAAACAAAACACAAGCTGCATCAAAGATTTTAACAGCTGATTTTATCAAAAAATTCGGACTTGTATTTAACATAAAATATAACTAGAATGCAAGAAAATTAAGGAAGAAAAATTAATGAGCAACGCCAGACAAATCAGTGTAGAAATCATTTTTCAGATTCTCAATAACAAAGTTTTTTTCAGCGAGGCCAAAGCAGCGCTGAAAGTTGAAGAAAACGCCGAGATATCTTTTATCAATATGCTGGTTTTAACCACACTTCGCCGCCTCACCTTCATTAAAAAAGTTCTGTACCAATTTATAAAAAAAAGAGCCACCCCAAATTTACGCTTTGTTGATTGCGCTTTGTATGTTGCTGCCGCTGAAATGCTATTTTTAGAAACGCCGGATTACGCCGTAATTAACAGCTACGTTGAGCTCATCAAAAAGAAACAAGACAAATATGTTGCCAATTTTGCCAACGGTGTTTTAAGAAATCTCGCGCGTATAAAAGATAAGGTAATATGGTCAGTAACATCTGAATTTTTTCCACCCGAATTTATTAAAGTTCTCCAAGGATATACTCACGAACAGATTCGTCAAATTGAGGAATATTCAATCCAAGAAGCTCCGCTGGACTTAAGCTGCAAAAGTTTAGAACAAGCCAAACTATGGAGTTCTAAGCTTGACGGTACTTTATTGCCTAATAGCTCGATTCGCCTAGAAAACAACGGCAAAATTTCTGCCCTTCCCGGATACCGAGAAGGAGCTTGGTGGGTACAAGACTTTGCCGCCTCATTACCGGTTTTATCTTTAGGAAAAGTTGAGGGCTTGCAAGTACTAGACTTATGCGCCGCCCCCGGAGGCAAAACTGCCCAGCTTATCAGCTATGGCGCAAATACAACTGCTTTAGATATTTCCAAGAGCAGACTCCAGACCTTAAAAGAAAATCTGAAAAGGCTCAATTTGACCGCGCAAGAGATTATTTGTGCCGATGCATTAACATATCTTAAAGACTATGCAGGACCTCTTTTTGATATCATATTGCTTGATGCACCTTGCTCGGCCTCTGGCACACTTCGCCGCCACCCCGAGCTCATGCATATCAAAAACACTAAAGATATTAAAGAAGCCGCCAAACTACAACGACAATTACTTGATATGGCGGGCAATGCATTAAAAAAAGACGGCATATTGCTATATACCGTATGTTCAATCGCAAAAGCGGAAGGAGAAAAAC
Source organism: uncultured Alphaproteobacteria bacterium (assembly GCA_944391475.1). Taxonomy (GTDB): domain Bacteria; phylum Pseudomonadota; class Alphaproteobacteria; order RF32; family CAG-239; genus MGBC133411. Next base: position 70,230 of record CALXTR010000003.1, read on the forward strand.
AAATCCAAACTTTTCTTGAACAAAACTCTGACTACCGCTTACTGCCAATTAAGATTAATGACATTGATTTCAGTGGCACCAAGAGCCTATCACTACTAATTAGCAAAGAAGGTTATATCCGCACTCTACCCTATTATTCCGGCCCACAAGGAGGCATGGATTCATTTTTTGTAGCCAAACTTCAAAAGGTAAAAAACTCATGAGCGACACCAAAGACCACAACAACAACCAATCCCCCATTTATCTCTTAGGGGAAACTCCGCTGAGTATTTATTTAGCCTTTATTTTGGATTCTGCCGGCCAAAAACCACTAATCATCACCACTCCTCGGCCTGATACACCCGAGGTGGTTGATATTACTATCAAAGAAGCACAAAGCTTAAAAAAGCATAAATTTAGCTATACTCGCAAAAGCTACACCTTTGAACCAGGGAAGCTGCTACTCATTACTTCACCGATTTCCAAGCTCAAATCAGAGCTGATGTTGCTTTCGCCCAAAAACTTAAGCTCCACCCCAAGTGTAATATTTTCCACTATAGAAAATGTTTCAATTGCCGAAACCTTACTGGGAAAATCTTTAATTCGGGGCTATGTTGACGGTTGGCTGCAAAACGGCAATCAAACCATTTCTCTACTAGGGGATAAACCCAAAATCAGCCTCGTTAAAAATTATTCCGTCTTAGAAGATTGTCTAGCAGTTTTGTCTTTGTTTAACCAAATTGAGCTTGACTGCCAGACCACAGAAAACAATAACCAAATTTTCTGGGAACATTTTGCAGTTGAGTTTTTAGGTTCAGTTCTTTCTGCCTCCACTCAACAAAATATTTATAACCTTATCAAAAGCAAAGATCGGCAACGCGAAATTGAAGCCTTTGCTGTCGAACTTGCCCAATTGGCACAACACCAAAAAGCCGCTCTTGACCCCGCACAAATTAGCCAACAATTGCAAAATATCCCCATGCAATACTCTTTTCCTGCCCAGAAACTCGATTCGGAAGCCATCAGCGAACTCAACCACTATTACCGCTTTCTGATAAACCAAAGTTCTACAGCCAAGCTTCGCCTACCCAAACTTCGTTCTCTTATGAAAGAAATATATTTTCGAATTAATTCATTTTAGCTTGAAGAAAAAAATAAAACCGCTAAACTAACCATAAGGCAACCAGTAGGGGAAACAGAATGTATTCGGAAAATCTTACCATTTATGCCGTTGCGGTCATGGCTTTCATTTTAAGTTTCGGCGGCTTTTATTATTTAAGCCTCCGCAACGAAGAATTAGCCCCTCGTAAAAATGCACCTTTTGTAATTATTTTTCCGATTTTATCTCTGAGTTTTGCTTTTTTGTTTTACCAAATATCCAACCAACAAGATTTTATTTATAACCTATCTTGGGCAAACATTTTGTTGCCTTTACTTGGAAGTGCACTGATATATGTCAGTTGGCGTTTTGTGCGCTCTGCTCATATTGCAACCCTCATGATGTTTTTTTGCTCCGCCAGCGCCTATTTTTTTCAACCAGATGAGTTTTCAATTGCTTCCACAATTGCTCCATGGCTCAGCGGTTTACTTCTGTGCTTAGGACTATTTTTCTTTACCTTTTTTTATCCCTACATTAGTGGGATAGATGGCATTTTAGGACTTCAAACCGCCAGTATCGGACTTGGGATTTTTGCTCTTTCGTTGCTTGGCGGTGTCCCTACTTTACTTGGTGGTTTCGGCCTAAGTTTAGGCGCCATTTTCTGTGCGTTTCTGATTTTTAATTGGTATCCGGCCAAACTAAGTTTAACCAAAGGCGGCGCACATGCGATTGGTTTTATTATCGGCTGGCTGATGCTTTGCGGCACATATGAAGGTAGTGGTCCGGCAGTTATTATTTTTGCGATGTTCTTTGTCGTAGAAATCTTAAGCGCTCTGCTCAAAAAAATGACCCTTCGCCCCGAATATGCCAATCTATCGGCCAACACCAACTGCTATGAGGCAAATTTATCTGGTTTTCCACCCTCATCAATTTCTGCCAACATCTTCCGCCTTTTGTTAATTTTGCTGATGATGGGCTGCTTTGAGCTCTATGCCCCTAATGCCTATACCATTCCGTTGTTTACCATGGTAGTTACCATCTGGTATCTCTCCAAAATAAAAAATTGGCAAACTTCCGGCAAGACCATTCGCGAGCTCAACCAAGATCTGATGATTGAGATTAAAAACAATCTTAACAATGTCAAAAATCAAATCAACAAGGAGAAATAGACCTCAACCATGACCCCCATAAGCTGGCTGCAACAAAAAATTTCTAATTTATCTCCCCGTAAGGAACCCCAATCCCTTACGGCAGCCGACCTTATAGACTTTAAAATCGTGGTAGTTGAATTTTTAGACAATGTTGAAAGCAACTGCGGAGAAATCATCACACGCCTTCTTGATAGCAAAGAAGGGCTATCGGCGACTTACTATGACGATCCCTTTCCCAAAACTTTCCTCAATTTGGAAAGCCGCACCCTTTTTGACTTGATTGACCGTGGACAGTCAATAATTGAACGCAGCCGTGCCGATGTTTTGGTCTGGGGTTGCCGCGAAGGCAATAAAATCAGGCTAAATTTTCAAACCGAACAACAATATGAAAATGAAGACCACGCCTTTGTATCTTTACTAGACAGCTTATATATCCCCGCTGCAATTTTCACCGCAGGTCAACCATTACCACATGCCATTGGCAATTTGATTTATGGCGCCGTTATTAGTTCGATTAATACTTTTTCCAAAGAAAAGCAGATTCAAAAACGCTATTTACTCAAGAAGATAATCAACCAGTTATCAAAAGACGATTCTGCCAAAAGCCTCTCCATTGATTATCTCCCCTATATTATGAATTTTCTGGGAATTATCTATTTAAGCTATAGTTATGACAACCATCAAGAAAAAGATTTCAAGATAGTTCGCAACTTGTTTGATACAGCATTAAAACACCAAGATTTAATCAAAAACCCCATTCATCTTGGTTGCATATATTACCATTTAGGCCAATTATACGATAGTGCCACCCAAAATATGGTTCATCGCCCCATGTCATATTATCGCGATGCCATCACCTTTTATCGCCAAGCCCAAAAACATTTGAGCAAATATAATTACCCTTATGACTATGGGTACATTTCCTATAAACTTTCAGAATTGTTTTTTAATTATTGGAAACAAAAGAACGACATTCAGGCTCTGCGCGATGCCGTGTTCCAATTGCGCGAAAGCGAGAAAATCTACACCTATGCGCAATTTCCCGAATTTTGGTCAGAATTACAAGGCAGATTGGGCTATTTGTTGTCATTGCTCGGCAGTTTCACTAATAGTGAAGAAATTTGCGAATTAGCCATTGCCAGCTACAAAAACCAACAAAAAGTCATTACCGAAAGACGAGATCCATTGGCTTGGGCACGTATCCAAGAAGACATCGGCGAAATTTATTACCGCTTGGGTAAAGAAGCCGCGGATAAAGATTTGCTGGAAGAAGCCTTAGAATATTTTCACGACGCTTTGTATATATTTGAAAACGCCGAAGACGAAGAAGAAGTAAAAAAACTTAATACGCATATCGCAAAAACCAGCCAAATTTTATCTCTCAGCCGCTAGTCAGCAATGCATAAATAAGATATGTAGATTTTAAATTCTCCGTAAAATTGCTCTAGACGACCATTATACGAGCTTTAAGTAAAAGGTCGGATAGTGAGGAGAATAATAAGAAACCAGAAAAAATACGACTGAGTGTATAAAGACATACACGATTGGAGTATTTTTTCTGGCTTCTGTATTAGTCACCCGCTAGACGAGCTTAAAGTAAAAGTTCGGAGTTTTAGGTTAGTAGAGTAGTTTTTAGGGCGAGAAAAGCTTGAGCGTATATAGAAATACGTGAGCTTTTCGAGACCCGCTAAAACTGCTCTAATAACCCAAAATACGAACTTTTACCCGTCTTCCAAATGCAACAACACCGACACACTAATCATCGTGACAATCAAAGTCGGCGTCCACACCGCAAGCAAACCGGGAATATCCCCGTTCACCCCAAAAGCATAAATCAGCTGAGAGAGAAAATAGACCAAGAAACCGGTAGAAATTCCCCCCACAATCAAATACATCACCCCTCCGCGCCGATTGTTAGGACGCAAAGCAAACACCGCTGCCACTAAAACCATCGCACACAGCAAGAAAGGAGATGCCAACAAAGACCAGTAACGGAGCTGATGCTTTTGAGCTGAAAAGCCTGATTTTTCATAAAAGCTGATAGTCCCAGGCAAATTCCAAAACGAAATAGCTTCCGGCGGCACAAAATTTTCTTTGATTCTATCAATGGTCAGTTCAGTTTTATATTTAACATTGTTTGCGGTTTTAACCGGCTTTCCGGCCTCATAAATTTTGACATCGGCCAGCTCAAACATATTATTTTTAAGTGTTGCGGCAAAGGCCTGAATATTTTTGATTAGTTCGGAGTTTCGTCCTAGCTCCAAAATACTAACCCCATGCATCAGCAACACATTCTTATCTTGGCGAACTGATTTTGCCTGCAGCACCAAGAAACAATCTGCATCAATCGCCTCACGCAGCCACAAGCCTTTTTCAGAAAAGAGCACCGCTTTAGGGTTACGGGTTTTGAAACGATAATCAAGTGTTTCATAAAGTTCATTCATCCGTGCGGCAATCGGATTAATCACGGTGATATTGATTACCCCGATAATAAAGGTAGTCAAAAGCACCGGCGCCAAAAATCCCCAAATAGAAACTCCGGCAGCCCGAATAATCACAAATTCGTTACTTTTACTAACTTTCCAAAACGTAATCATTGCCGCAATCATCATCACAAACGGAAAGACCAGCTCAAGCGTTTTGGGCAGTTTGGTAATTGCCATTTCCATCACAAACCCAAAACCGGCATCATCACGTCCGGATGTTCGGCGCAGTAATTCCACCACTTCAAACAGCAAGACGATACCCATCACCATCATGAGCACGCCAAAAAAGCTAAACAAGAGCTGCTTACTTAAATATTTTCCTAAAATCGACTTTGGGTTCATGTTTATAATCCGATAATACTGGCACTAAGATAATAAAAAAGCTCTCACTTGGCAAGCTTATTATCTTCTTTGCGTGTAGGTTGAAACAATTTCAAAATTTCAGGATCATCTTGTTTGGCCTCAATCACTTCCTTGCGGATTTTACGGTTGCGAGCAAACAGCTCAAACAATTTGTCACCTTCGTCCCATCGAATATTGCGTTCTAAGGCAATCAAATCCTCAACAAAGCGCTGAATTAGCTCCAAAATTGTGGTTTTATTATTAAGCAAAATATCGCGCCACATTGTCGGGTCAGAACCGGCAATACGAGTAAAATCGCGAAAACCCGAGGCCGAATATTTAATAATTTCTTGTTGTTCATAACCCTCAAGATCAGCCACCGTTCCCACAATTGAAAAAGCAATCAGGTGAGGCAAATGCGAAACCGCAGCCATCACTTTGTCGTGGTGCTCAGGCGACATAAAATCGATTCGCATTTTAGCAGATTTCCACATATCTGCAATTTTTTGTATCGCTTCTTGAGGAGCGTTACCTGATGGGGTTAGGATACACCAACGTCCTTCAAAAAGCTCATAGAAACCAGCCTCCGGCCCCGACTTTTCGGTACCGGCCACCGGGTGACCGGGAATATAGATAACCCCGCTTTGGGCTGGAATATGCGGCATAATTTGTTCAATGGCAAATTTTTTGATTGAGCCGACATCAGTGATAATTGCCCCTGACTTTAGTACCGGAACAATCTCTTCAGCTATCTTACCATACACCCCAACCGGAGTAGACAGCACCACCAAATCTGCCCCCTTGGAGGCTTGTGCAGCAGATTGAGCATAAGCATCGGCAATTTTGAGCTCCACGGCCTTATGCATATAATCAGCGTTGGTATCAAACACCACCACTTCACGACACAGCTCATTGCGCTTTAGCACTCGAGCCAAAGATGAGCCAATAAGTCCAATACCGATAATTGCAACTTTATCAAATAGCATCTAGATACCCTTATTAATCAAAATAACCCAAAGAGAGGTAACGCTCCACCGCATCAGGCAGAATTATGACAATATTTTTGCCCTTAAATTCTTCTCGTTTAGCGATTTCGATTGCCGCACTCAGAGCTGCTCCGGCCGAAATCCCCACTGGCAAACCTTCAACTTTTGCCACTTCTTTAGCCACCAATAAAGCGTCTTCGTCGGTGACATCAATCACTTCATTGACCAAGTTTTTATCATAGAATTTAGGAACAAAACCCGCACCGATGCCGGGGATTTTGTGAGGACCGGCCTCTCCACCGTTTAAGACCGGACTAGATTTTGGCTCCACCGCCACCACATATAAATCCGGATTATACGAACGCAAGGTTGAGGCAATTCCGGTTAAAGTACCCGAAGTACCCACTGTTGCTACCAATACATCAACCGCTCCGCCGGTATCTTCAAAAATCTCAATACTGGTGCTAAAACGATGCGCATCAGGATTAGCTTCGTTAGTAAACTGGCTCAGCAACAAAACATTGGGATTTTTTTCAGCCAGCATATCGGCTTTGGCAATTGCTCCGCTCATACCATCTTCAGCCGGCGTCAAAATCACCTCAGCCCCAAAATGACGCATCAAGAGAATGCGCTCTTTGCTCATATTTTCAGGCATGGTTATTACCAATTTATACCCTTTAGCGGCACAAATAGCTGCCAACCCAATACCCGTATTACCGGAAGTTGCCTCCACAAATACAGTTTCATCTGTGAGTTTTCCGCTTTTTTCGGCATTTTCAATCATTTTGAGAGCCACTCGGTCTTTAATCGAAAAAGCCGGATTGTAAAACTCGCATTTTGCCAGCAGATTAGCTTTCACTTTGTGAGCTTTAGCCAGTTTAGAGAGTTTGAGCATGGGTGTTTTGCCAACCATTTCTGCCACCGAATTATAAATTTTTGTCATCTTTCAACCTTTTACCTTGTTTATAATCCATAAAATATACTTTAATAAGTATCAAGACTTGAGTATTATTACAATCAAATTAAGGAATAAAGCACAAAAAATGAAAAAGATTGTATTTATCATCCTCAGCTTGATGTTTGCCGCACCGGAAAGTTCGGCTAATAGCCTTGACGAACTTTACCGCGATTTAATCCGCGCCGATAATGAAGGCTATTTACCCTTGTTTGTCAAGAACCGTAAAGTGCCCGATATTTTGAGTGATGATAAAATTCCTGCAGCTCCTAAAACTACAACCACCACTACCACCCCGACAGATGTTCCGCAAGAGGTCAGTTTTGTTGACCCCCGCCAAAAGGAAGCCGAAACCGCCAAAGCAGAAGCTTTAGCTTGGGAAAATGCAATCAAAGCCATTCAGGAAAATCGGGTCACACCGGTTGAGTTAGAAGAGATTATCAAAAGAGTAGAACAAAACAATCCTCGCGCGGTTGAGATATATGCCTGGATGTTAACCAAAGGCGTGGGCGTCAAACAAAACCTGATTAAGGCCTTTCAGCTGTACCAGCAAGCTGCCAAATTAGGAGTGCTCAACGCCGAAAACAATGCCGCACAAATCTATCGAGTTTTATCTCCTGACGAGAGAGCCTATTTAGCTAAAAACTCTTAGTGATGCAGAGCTTTGTCTTCTTCTGCCTCTTTCATCAGCTCTTTAACAAAGCGTTTGAGTCCGACCTGACGTACTCTCTTCATCCGTTCTCCGGAGATAATTTTTTGCACCTTTTTGATGGTTTCTTCCAAATCCACATTCACAATCACGTAGTCAAACTCATCCCAGTGCACAATTTTATCTAAGATGATACCCATTCTTTTTTCAATCACCTCTTGAGAGTCGGTTCCGCGGCTTTCCAAGCGGCGGCGCAGTTCCTTAATTGAGGGTGGCAAGAGATAGATTGTCACCACATCATCACCGGCTTTAGCTTTCATCTCCCGAGCACCGGCCCAGTCAATATCAAACAGCACGTCTTGCCCAATATTGATAAAGCTATCGACCTCAGAGCGCAAAGTTCCGTAACGAGCCGAATATTGCGATTCGACATGTTCATAAAAAGCATCTTGCGCCAAATATTGGTCATATTGTTCATCGGTCACAAAGATATAATCCACGCCGTCAACCTCGCCCGGACGTTTAGGTCTGGTGGTTACCGAAACCGAGAATTTGATATTTTTATCACGAGCCAACAACTCTTTGACCACGGCACTTTTACCGGTTCCGGAAGGTGCTTCAATAATAAACATGGCACCTTTACGCACTTTTCTTAAATTATCAATAATTTCATCCATCACACACCTCACTCTATATTTTGAACTTGTTCTCTAAATTGCTCAATCAGCGCTTTTAGCTCCATTCCGCAGTTTGTCAGTTCGATTTCAGCAGACTTGGAGCAAATTGTGTTGCTTTCACGATTGAGCTCCTGACACAAAAAGTCGAGCCTCCGCCCGATATTTCCACCGTTATTAAGTAACTCTCCGGCTGTTTTGATATGCGCTTTTAAGCGGTCGATTTCTTCTTGAATATCAGCTTTGGTTACATATAAAACCACTTCTTGCGCCAAACGCTCCTCGCTGATTTGGTTAGAAGGCTCGAGCCAAAGCGCAATCTGTTGTTGGAGTTTGTCTTTAAGACGAGCTGGCAGATTTTGAGCAATTTCATCAACTTTAGAAACCACTTCACTGATTTTATAAATAATCTCGCGCAGAGCGGCGGCAATTTTTTCACCCTCGGCCTGACGATCTTGTTGCAAAGCCTCACAAGCCTGCGCAAAACTCTCTAAAATTTCCGATTGCAGTTCGGCAATTTCTTGTTCATCAAGTTTGTGATCCTCAATCTCGACCACCCCGCGAATATTTAATATTTCGGCCGGATTAGGCTTTTGCATCAAGTTTTGATTATCTTGGTAGAGCTGCAAAATTTGGCTAGTAATTTTAGCAAGCAACTGTTCATTAATTTTGAGCTCCGGTTCACTGTTTGAGGCCGATACATCTAAAACCGCATAGACATTGCCGCGGGTTAGATATTCAGCAGCCAAATTTTTCACCGATTGGCTCATCGCATCAAGCCACATCGGGAGTTTGGTTTTGAGCTCTAATGATTTGCCATTAACCGATTTCAGTTCCCAAAACCAAGTATAATCGGTTTCCTTCACCCGAAACGCACCATTCACCCGTGCAAATCCGGTCATACTGGATATATACAAAATAACACTCCTCAAATCAGATTTTTTATATTATATTAGCGATTATAAAGACTAAACCTTAACTCAGGATTAAAAATGCTAAAAAATGCCGAAAATATCTTAATCACCGGAGCAAGCAGCGGAATTGGCCGAGCTCTGGCAATATACTATGCTCAAAACGGAGCTAAGAATTTGTTTATCTGCGGCCGAAATTTTGAAAGACTTTCCGCTGTTCAAAACGAATGTACCAAATATGGTGCGACGGTTTATCCGTGCATTTTAGATGTTACCGATAGACAAGCTGTTAAAGAATGGATATTTAACTGCGAGCAGGTTGCACCGCTAAACTTAGTCATTGCCAATGCCGGTGTAGCCACTCTGCAAGAAACCCCGGAGCACATCTACAACACTTTTGAGACCAACATTTTTGGGGTTGTCAATACGGTATTACCGAGCATTGAAGTATATCGAAAAAGAGATAATAAGGCAGATAAGCGCAAAGCCATTGCCATCATCAGTTCGATAGCGGGTTATCATGGTATGCCGAGTTGTCCTTCTTATAGTGCCTCTAAAGCCTGCGTTAAAGCTTGGGGCGAAGGCTTAAGAGGAGATTTGAAAGGAGATAAAATTAAAGTTAGTGTGGTGTGCCCCGGCTTTGTCCGTTCAGGGATTACGGATAAAAATACTTGCCCCATGCCATTTTTCTTAGAAAGTGAGAAGGCCGCTGCAATCATTGCTCAGCGCATAGATAAGAATATCGGGTTGATAGCATTCCCCTGGCCTACCCGATTTTTTGCATGGTTTGGTTCCATTTTACCCAACCGAATTAGCCAGTTTATATACGACCGCCTTCCGCATAAAGTTTAGATAATAAGGCCTTAATTAAAACTCCGCTTGGTGCGGAGTTTTTTTGTGCCCGAAAAATCCGCTTGCAAATTTTACGAGATAGGATAAGCTAAAACTGCACTCGGGAGAGCCGAGTGCGGAGTGTAGTAACTCCTTGGTCAGAAAAGAACAACTCCTTTAATGGGGAGCTGGGGAAATAAGGCTATGCACGAATAACCCAGACTGTTTCTGTGTACAGTTTGGCCCCTAAATCCCCCTTAAAAATATATTTTAGTTTAGCTAGAAAAAGATAGATGCGAGCAAAATGGTGTAGCGGATAGTTCTTCATATCCGCAAAGCATTTTACGAAGCAGATGCTTTTTATAGCTAAATCCGCAGGACAAGCCTCCAATCATCATCCTACTTGCCATTTTTCTTGGTGTTAGCAATAAGTAGCACCTGCGAAAAATGCCTGCGTATTATAATGATTGGGCGGCTTGCTAAAATATGTCTTTAAGGGAGATTTAGGGGCATCCTCCCCACCTTGATTTGTTGTCAAGGTGGTTTCTTTTTAACCGGAAACCTAAAGGGAGTTTAGAACATGGGTCATCATCGTAACCGTATTAAATCTTGGCGAGAATGCCGCCAAGAAATTGGCGAAAAAATTAAGGAAATGCGATTAGAGTTGGATTTACCACCCGAAACCGCCGCCGAAATTTTGCGTATCGGCACCAATCATTTGCTTTGTTTAGAAAATGGCGATATCCGCAAAATGGAAATTTCTTATCTCCATTCTATAGCTTATAAATATCACTATAAGTTAAAAATCAGTTTTGAGAAAAAAACATAACGTAAGCAAAAAGAGTTATTCCTCAATTGCTTTAGCAATATTTAAAGTCATCCCTCGTTTTTCGGAGAAAAACGTCCAGGGATCTTCGAATTTGTAAATAAAAAAACAACCTTCCGATTATTAAAAACTAACTCGAAGACCCCTTAACGACTACTAACGTAGTCGAGGGGTGACATTATCTAGACGAGCTTTAAGTAAAAGGTCGGATAGTGAGGGGAATAATAAGATTTCAGAGTGGCGGCGACTGAGTGTATAAAGAAATACACGGGTTCGAGCCGCCAGCTCGCAAAATCTGTATTAGTCACCCGCTAGACGAGCTTTAAAGTTCGGAGAATGAGTCGTATAGAGTAATTTCTAGGAGCGAAACAAACCCTAGCGTAGATAGACCTACGTGGGTTTGTTGAGTTCTCCGTAAAATTGCTCTATACGACCATTATACGAACTTTAAGTTAGAGTTCGGGGACAGAAGAATGCGTCCTCCTCTCTTCAGCTACCGGAACATCTTCGCTGCGCTCCAACTTCTCGCCTTTGACCACTTGCTTGATTTCATCACCGGTCAGGGTTTCATATTCAATCAAGGCTTCGGCCAAAAGTTCCCATTCTTTGCGTTTGTCTTGCAAAATTTGCTTGGCTTCATTATAACCCGACATCACCAAGGACTTGATTTCGGCATCAACCAAACGGGCCGTATCTTCACTCATATTTTTGTTTTGAGTAACCGACTTGCCTAAAAATACTTCGCCCGAATTTTCGGCATACAACACCGGACCAAGCAAATCGCTCATTCCCCATTCGGTCACCATAGAGCGCGCCAAGTTGGTTGCCGCCGCAATATCCGAAGAAGCCCCGCTGGTCACATCATCTGCCCCAAACTTGATTTCTTCTGCCACGCGTCCACCCATCATAATTGCCAAGCGCGATTTCATTTTCTGCTTAGAATAAGAATATTGGTCTTTTTCGGGCAGTTGTTGCACCATACCCAAAGCCCGTCCCCGCGGGATAATCGTTGCTTTGTGAATGGGGTCGGTTTCTTTAACATATAGCGAGCAAATCGCATGTCCGGCCTCGTGATAAGCGGTGAGTTGCTTTTCTTTCTCGTCCATCGCCATTGACTTGCGCTCTGAGCCCATCATCACTTTATCTTTAGCTTCATCAAAGTCCTTAGAAGTAACTTTGTGCTTGTTTTTGCGCGCTGCTAATAAGGCGGCCTCGTTCACCAAGTTGGCCAAATCTGCCCCCGAAAACCCCGGAGTACCCCGAGCAATTACCGACAAATTAACATCTTTGGCTAGCGGCACTTTTTTGACATGAACTTTCAAGATTTCTTCTCGACCTTTTTTGTCCGGATTAGAAACCACCACCTGACGGTCAAAACGCCCCGGACGCAACAAAGCCGGATCCAAAACATCGGGACGGTTGGTTGCCGCAATCAAAATCACATTTTCATTGTCTTCAAAACCATCCATCTCCACCAACAATTGGTTTAAGGTCTGTTCGCGTTCATCATTACCACCGCCGAGTCCGGCTCCACGATGACGTCCCACCGCATCAATTTCATCAATAAACAACAGGCAAGGAGCATTTTTCTTGGCTTGAGCAAACATATCCCGCACTCGCGAGGCACCCACACCCACAAACATCTCCACAAAATCTGAACCCGAAATTGAAAAGAACGGTACATTAGCCTCACCGGCTACTGCTTTGGCAATTAGGGTTTTACCGGTTCCCGGAGGTCCGACCAGCAACACGCCTTTAGGGATTTTGCCGCCCAAACGCTGAAATTTTGATGGTTCTTTCAAAAAGTCGATTACCTCTTCAAGCTCTTGTTTGGCCTCATCGGCTCCGGCCACATCTGCAAAAGTAACTTTTTTAGTATTTTCAATCAACCGCGCGCGTGATTTTCCAAAACTCATGGCTTTGTTGTTGCCTGAGCTTGCCTGACGCATAAAGAAAATCCACACCCCGATTAGCAAAATCATCGGGAACCAAGAAATCAGCACTCCCCAAAACGTATTAGCCGAAGTGTCTTCCGGACGAGCCTCCACTTTTGCTCCGCTGGAACGCAAGGTTTCAATCATGGTCGGGTCATATGGGGCATAAGTACTAAACTTGGTACCATCGGTTGCCGTACCCATAATATTTGCCCCCTCAATCATCACCTCGCTGATTTGCTTATTTTCGGCTTTACTCATAAAGTCCGAAAAAGCAATTGTCTGATAACCACGACTTTGCGGATTATTGCTAAACATATTCATAATTGCAGAAAGCAGCACGATTGCCACCAGCCAAATAATGATACTTTTTCCTGATTTCATTCCATTTCCTCTAAAGATTTTGTTCTTTATATAGATATAGAGTCAAATCCCCCAAAACACAATAGCGATTTTCAACTTAGGCCACCAAAAAACTGCCGTTGATATAAGCGGCAGTTTTTTTGAGTTAAGTAATTGAGGTTAAAACTTAGCAGTATTGATTAATCCAAGCTTCCAAAGTGGCCTTAGAGTTCAGACCTACTTTCGTATCCACCTGTTTACCGTCTTTAAATAAGAACATAGTCGGGATACTACGGATACCAAACTGAGCAGCCGTATTTGGAGCTTCATCAACATTCATTTTGCAAATTTTGATTTTATCGCCCATAGATTTGGAAACTTCTTCCAAAATGGGGCCCAACTGGCGGCAAGGTCCGCACCATTCTGCCCAAAAGTCGACCAACACCAAACCTTTAGACTTCAAAACCTCGGATTCGAACTGGCTGTCATTGATAGATTGCATGATATATTCCTTTCTTGTCTGAGTAATCGCGTTTCTTCTAATATAGTGTATAATTTTGTGAGATTAAAGAGGAATTGTTACAAAAATGCATTTTATTCCACCCGCATCAAATTTGCCGTATCGGTCCACAAAATAAAAGTCGAGATTTTCTTGCCCGGATATACCTCCGATAATAAAGATTTATAAGCCTTTAGCTGACTGATATAAGCTTTTGGCACTTCGCTAAGCGAACTTGCCGCCGGACGGTTAGTCTTATAATCTACCACCATCACCTCACTTGGCATCACCACCAAACGATCCACCTGACCGGAAATAATTTTGCCATCAGCTAATCCCATAATCGGCACTTCGGCCTGAGATTGTGGTGAAAACAGTGGAGCAAATTCCGGATTTTCAATTAGCTCTGCCACTTCCTCGCAGATTCGCTCTTGTTCAGACTGAGGCAGCTCTGCCGCATTTTTCGCCACAAACTCACGCATCAGTTCTCGCTTGTTCTCATCTCCGGCTAGCGGCACAAATTGCAGCAATTTGTGAATAATCAAACCGCGCCGATATCGATTCGCTTCTTTTTTGCCGAGTGGCGAAAACAGTGCCGGCTCATCTTCTTCCATTTTCGAAGGCGCTAACGGCCGCGCTAAAGCACCTTCTTCGGGCGCCGACTGATAAATCCAATCAAATTCAGGGCGGGTCAATTCTTGGACTATTGGAATTTTTTTGCTTTCAGGTTCAATTTGTTGCTCGGAGCAATAATTAATTGCGCCGCTATCATCACTCTGCCCAATACTGCTAAGAGATTCTTTACAAATCTCATACCAAGATTCCGCACTGGGTTTACTTTTTTGGCTCTTGTAATAACCGCAAATGCATAACCTATCCTCGGCACGGGTCAAAGCAACATATAACAAGCGCCGATATTCTTCTAAAGTGGCAACTTTTTCAGCTTGTTTAATTTTCTTGCAGTTGCTTTCATAATCTTTGGAAGATAGAGGATAATAAAACACCTCATCCCACAACATATCAGATTCGTTTTTAACTTGAGGCACTCTGACCGTATCTGGCAAAATCACCACCGGCGCTTGCAAACCTTTGGAGCCATGCACCGTCATTACCCGAACTGCATCGGCATCGCTTTGTTCCAACTCCCGTTTGATTTCCACTTCATCTTTGGACATCCAATCCACAAATCCTTGCAAATCTGGAATATGCTCTTGCTCAAAATTAAGCGTAAGGTTCACAAACTCGTCCAAACCATCTTCAGCCTCGGGTCCCAAACGCGAGACAAATTTTTTCCGCCCCTCAAGCTTACTCAACACATGGGCATATAGCTCAAACGGACGCACTTTTTCCGCTAAAGAACATAAATCTGCCAAACAGCTATATTCTTGAGCGTATTTGGGATTAGAACCCAAACTGCTCCAGAGCGAAACTCCTTTTTCCCGCGGGTAGCACAAATCAAACAAATCATCATCATCAAGCCCAAACAATGGCGATTTCAGAACTTCGGCCAAAGAAAGGTCATCACTTGGCAACAACAAAAATTTTCCAAGCGAAACCAAATCTTGCACCGCAATTTGTTCCGAGAGTTTGATTTTATCAACACCGGCAATTGCCACTCCGGCATTTTTGCAAGCCCGCACCAGCTCTTCCACAAAACTGTTGCGCCGCTGTACCAAAATCATAAAATCGCGATACCGCAACGGACGATTTTGCGATAGTAAAATTTCGCCGCCTTCCACCAAATTACGAATTTTTAACGCAATTTCTTTAGCCAAACGCGAACTGGTAGATTCGGCCACCACTCTTTCAACCGGAGGCTGCCACACATCTGGATTTTCGCCGTCTTGCGGCTCGGTTAGAGGCCAAAATTCAATTTTCCCGGCATCACCGATTCGAAACGGGATATGCGTAATATCTTCACTTTCTTCCGCCACTCCGGGTTTATATTGCGGATTCGAAAACACCACATTAACTGCATCTAACACCGCCGAGGTAGAGCGGAAAGAAACTTCCAAATTCACCTCATCAAAAGTATCACTTTCCGCTAAGATTTCGGCAAAATACTTTCGCATCCGCTCAAATTCTTTGGGCTCTGCACCTTGAAAACTATAGATAGATTGCTTTTTATCACCCACCGCAAAGACCGTGCGTCGTTTTTCTCCGGCTCCGATATCATCAAAGAACCCCGCACTCAAAGCCTTGACAATTGCCCACTGATCCGGAGAGGTATCTTGTGCCTCATCAATTAAGATATTATCAATACCGCCATCAAGCTTAAACATCACCCACTGCGGCACTTGCGGACTATCCAAAAGTTTGCGGGTCAGCACAATCAAATCCTCATAATCGAGCTTTGAATGCTGCGCCTTAAATTGGTTATATCCGCCAATCAAATCTTCTGCCAAATACAACACTGCTTTAGTCGATTCGAGCAAATGAACTGCTGTAAGTTTATCATAAAGCTGTTGCAAACGAACTGCCTCCGCTAGCGCCACCTCAGGCAACTCGGGATAAAAAGCCACTGCATCTTTAGTTCCGAAACGCGCCGGAAGTTCGTTTCCTTTGTTCAAAAAGCACTGTCGATATGCCTCCAAATTATCCGCCACAGCTCTGGTTTCAAGCAACTTAAATATGGTTTCGGCTTTCGCATTATCGGTCTTTGCCCCATGTTGCCAAGCCTCCGCCAAATTGCGCAAAATGTTCCAATCAATCTGGCTGACAAATTCACCAATCAACTCTTCTTCCGTGCTGGTTGGTGAGATTCCCATACGGTAAGCCAACTCATTTATGACGGCATCAGGAGTTTTATATTTAGCAAACATCCGCGAAATTTTGTTGCGCGAGTTAGCAATCGCACTCATAATTTTCGGAAAAGAAAATTCACTCACCTTTCCGGTTAAAAACGACATTGCCTGCGCCGCCCGACTTTGCGGATTGTTCTCAATTTCAGCCAGCAACTTGCCGCGCACCTCATCTAATGCCTCTGCGGCCAAACGATCATCCATCACCTCAAAATAAGGCGAGATATGAGCTTCAATCGGAAATCGTTTCAAAATTTCCTGGCAAAAACTATGAATGGTCTGAATTTTCATTCCGCCCGGAGTGTCTAACAAAACTGCAAACAAACGTCTGGCCTTGTCTTCCAACTGGGCTAAATCTTGCGGATTGTCGGGTAAATCTCCCAGCAGCTTTTTCAGTTCTTTATCAAGCTTTTCGGTCGGCATCACCGCCCAAGCACTTAAACGAGCCGAAATACGCTGACTCATTTCCACCGCCGCCGCTTTGGTATAAGTCAAACACAAAATCCGCCCCGGCAAACAACCACTAAGCAAAATCCGCAAAACCCTATCAGAGAGCACTTTGGTTTTTCCGGTTCCGGCCGATGCCTGCACCCATACCGATTTTTGCGGATTTGAGGCTTTGCGCTGTTGTGCGGTCGCCAGTTCTCCACGTTTTTCTCGGCTTTGTTTAATTGTTGCTTGCTCCATTAGTACTAACTCTCACTCTCATCAGCCACAACCGACCATTCTCTCACCCGCGCCAAATGCTCATAATCCGAATATTCCGGCAACCGCTTTGGATTCGGCTGACAAACATAAGGCGTAGTTTCAAATTCAAATAAATTAACCAGCTTTTGCAACCGCTCATAAGTGTTATCAAGTAGTTGGTTCATGTCTTTCTCAATAATGGTTTCTTGCTTGGCTAACTGCCAGTAAATCAGTTTATCCACTTCTCGGGCATTAAGCTTGCCAAATCCACCGCTCCGCGCAATCAAGCCCTCAATCGGCAATTGGGGCGCATATCCGGCTCTGACCTCGGTTTCTTTGCGGGCTTTTCCGGTTTTATAATCAATAATGTTATATTTTCCATCTATGGTTTCGTCAACCCGATCGGCAATTGCCGTAACCTTAAAACCGCGCGGCGTCTCAATTTCTACTTCCCCGCGCACTTCATTATGCACTTGTGCCACATTCGAACGATAAGTTTTTTCTTGTTCCAAAATCCAGTCAATGCTTTTTATAAAATTCGGCCACCAAAAAGCTTTGGTTTCTGAGGCAATCTGATTTTGATTAAAATAAACCTCACCAAGTTTAATCAGCTCCTCGCGAGCATTATCCGGCAGTTGTTTAGGATATTTGTTGTTAAACTGTTGTAAAATAGCATGAATGATTGTTCCGTAATCAGCCGGTGTCAATTCACGGTCCAGTTCATCTAGTGGTTTGAGGTTGAGAATATATTTTGCAAAAATCGCATAAGGATCACGCATCCACATCTCAATTGCACTGGCCGAAAGTTCTCGCGGACGAGCTTCAAGCGGCGGCATCGGCTGAGGCGGATTAATCGGCACAACCCTTTGCGGCCGATCCAAATGCTTGGCCCACAAACGATACACCGCATTTTCCAAACTTTGCGGCTCAATGTTAAGTGCTTTTAAGACTGTTTCCAAACGCAGCCACCAGCGCGATTTTACCATCGGCGTCCCTTGCACTCTCTCGGCTCTGGTCAAATAGACTTCCTCTCCGGCCAAGAGCTGACTAAAATCAAAAGCATTAACCCCAATCTCTCGCTCCGGTAACGGAAAACCGAAATCTTTCTTCATCGGGCGCGACATCCACGGGTCAGAACCGGCTGCTTTCGGCCAAATTCCTTCATTTACTTCACCTATAATCGTTACATCAAAATGGTTTAAGCGCGCCTCAATCGGCCCCAAAATCTTTAACCGCGGATGCATACCAAATTTCGGCCGTACATTTATCGAAATCATCAAAGTTTCGAGCAAACCGGCATATTCTTGCGGGTTAATCTCGCCCAAGACCTCCGCTTGCTCATCTAAATCAGCCACCAAACGGGCTGCTGCTTCTCCGTCATCTCCGCCCCACAAAATCTGCGCTCCGTCTTTTCCCGGACGCGAGACCAGTTTTTCAGCTGTTTTAATATGACAGGTCAGTAGTTCCTTGAAATCCACTTTGCTTTGCGATAACAACAAAGCCAAATCGGCCAAAATAGCTTGTGCAGATACTTCAAATTGGGATAATTGCTCATCATCTTGCCCTCGCCGCCACACATTTTTCTCCAAACGGCGTATAAGCTGACGCACTTCACCATATTCTTGCCCCATACAACAAAGCGGATTTTTCCAAAGCTCGGCCAAATGTAATTTTTTATCCGCTGTCGCCGCTTGCACAATCTGCCGCAAAAAGATACCCACTCCCGAAAGCGCCAAAGGTTTTCCGGCCGAATCATCAACTTGGACATTCCAGCGCTCCAGCTCATTTGCCACTCGTCGAGCCAAATTTCTGTCTTGGGTTACCAAAGCCGCCGTCTTGCCTTCTTCTTCCAAGGTTTCGCGCATAATAAGGGCAATTGCTAAAGCTTCTTCTCTGATATCGGCACAGTTAATCAGATTGATTCCGCCCCAAGCCTGCGGCGAAAAACTCTGGCTTGGAAGCTCACGCCATTTTTCGCTTGAGAGAGCCGGACGCATCACCTCTGCAATAAACCTTTCCGCTTCTAGATTCGCCGCCGGACATAAATCTTGAACTTCATAGCGATTAATCTCAAGATAATCCAGCAGTTCTTTAAGCTCAAATTGAGGATGAGTTTCATCAACCATCTGCCAATCCTCATCACTCAAAAACTTGTCTAAGCCCGCCAAATAAAGTTCGCCGTTTTCAAGCCCCAATACGGTCGCCACCAATTTTTTCATCGCCGGAAAGGCGGCCGTTGTTCCCGCAATCACGATTCGCCCTTGAGGTCGATTTTGTTGCCAAATCTCGCTTTGTGCTTCAAGTAGACGGTTGCGGCGCAAACTGGCATCAATCAGTTGGCGCTCTTCTAAAATCTGCGGCCAAAAATGAGTAATGATTTTGAGAAATTTCAGAGTATCTTGCCAGTGAGCGGCATAATCTTCAGGTACCAAATTTTCTAAGTTATCAAAACTGAGCTGTTTGTTATTGACCATATCAATCAAACCGCCCAGCTCTTGAGCCAAAGCACAAGCCTGCGCCAAAGACATTTTCTCCACCCCAAACTCTGCGGGCTTTGCCATGATAATCCGCACAAACAACAGCAAACGCTCGGTTGTCCCAATTGCCGGATACATACCGCTCAGCAATTCACGTGCATTTCCACCGGTTAGGAATAGTTCTTCGTCTTCCACCTCCCCGATTGGCATCATCTTAGGCAAGAGCATCGGGGTCAAACCCCGCAAACGCACAAAAGCTTCTTTCATACTTCGCACCGCCCGACGATTCGGCAGCAGCAACAACACCTTAGAAAGCTCCGGCAAATCGGACTGATATTCTTCCAGCAAATGCTCGGCTAAAGTTTCGGAAAACCCCAAAGAAGAAGGTATATTATAAATTTTTTTGCTCATAACGCGAGTTTAAAACAATCTTTACATTAGTCAACAAAAAAGGTCTTCCGCCACAGCAGAAAACCTTTCTTTATTAAAGAGGCAAAATTGCCCAAATGAACTTAAACGGCAAGACCATAAATTTCTTACCATGAATCGTTTCAACAACCACATATTCGGTCAAACCCAAATTGCAGTTAGCCACCACAATTTCTTTTTTGCGCACCGACCTTGATGCCACCCGACAACCATAACGTAATTTTTTAGCCACATTTTCGACTGAAAAATTTTCATCTTCACCATTATCGGTTTGTGGTTTTAAACAGCCCCATAATCGTACGCTTATATGATTAGACCAAGGATAACTACACAAAGAGACATTATCCATCAAGTCGGCAGGTTGCGGCGGGCGAAAACCATCTAAACATTTCTGCTCCATACCTAATAATTTTAAAATAGTTACTATAATCAGTTATAAAAAAACTCTTACTTCTGACGCAAATAAGCTACAAATTTTTCCAGAGCTCGACCCCGATGCGAGATAAGTGCTTTTTCTTCTGCGCTAAAATGACCAAATGTCTTATCATATCCTTCAGGAATAAAAATCGGGTCATAACCAAAACCGGCATTACCGCTTTTTTCCAAAGCTATTTTTCCATCCACCCGACCTTCAAAAACTTTAGTTTCCTCACCGGGAACCGCTAAGGCTAGAACACAAGAAAAGTGAGCACTTCGGTTGTCAAAACCACTTTGCTTCAGCTCAGCTAATAACATATCCATACCTTTGTCAAAATCGCGGTTTGGTGCATAGCGAGCCGAATATACTCCCGGCCGGCCCGAAAGCGCATCAACACACAAGCCTGAATCATCGGCCAAACAAGGCAAACCTGAAAGTTTGGCTAAAGTTTCAGCCTTCAGGCGCGAATTTTCTTCAAAAGTAGTTCCGGTTTCTTCCACATCCGGAAGACTTAAATCTTGAGCCGAACAAACTTCAATCTCAAGCGGAGCCAACATTTTTCTAAATTCGGCAATCTTACCTTGGTTGTGCGAGGCAATAACGATTTTTTTGAAATTAAACATTTTATTTTTTTCCTAAAGCTTGTTTTTGTGCATCAATCAGTTCGGCAATACCTTTTTTAGCCAAAGCATACAAAGCATGAAACTGATCATCATCAAAAGGCATACCTTCGGCTGTTCCTTGGATTTCTACAATTTTGCCACTTTCAGTCAGCACAAAATTCATATCCGCCTGCGCATTAGAATCTTCCACATAGTCGACATCTAAAACCGGCTCTCCGTTATAGAGCGCACAAGAAACCGCGGCCACAGCTTCTTTAAGCGGATTAACCAAAAGTTTGCCTTCTTGTTGGAGTTTGGCTAAGGCAATAGATAAGGCCACATAACCACCGGTAATTGAGGCAGTACGAGTTCCACCGTCAGCCTGAATAACATCGCAGTCAATACAGATTGAAATATCTTTCATGGCGTTAAGATCGACCACAGCCCGCAAAGCACGCCCAACCAAACGCTGAATTTCTTGAGTGCGCCCCGAAGGTTTGGTTGTTTCACGCGCTACCCTAACTTGAGTTGAGCGCGGCAGCATTCCATATTCGGCCGTAATCCACCCTTTGTTTTGGCCTTTGAGCCAAGCCGGAACTTTATCCTGCACACTTGCCGTACAAACCACATGCGTATTGCCACATTTAATCAAACAAGAACCTTCAGCATAAGGATTAAAATTGGGTACAATTTCAATTTTGCGGAGTTCATCTGCTTTTCGATTAGAATTTCTCATGATATGTCTTCTATAAAATTAAGTTAGTCGCTTAAGAGATATAATGCTCATAAATGACCGCTTGTCAACAGCTTATAATATTGGTAGACACTACCTTCTTTCACATCCCAGCTAAAATCTTTGCGCATCGCCGCCACTTCCATTTCAGTCAGTTTTTGGGGATGATTAGCAAACACATCTAAAGCCTTGAGCAAAACATCGGCATAAGCATTAACATTATTTTTGAAGTGCTTGCCGTCTTTTTCACTGCCATAGACCTGACGAGTGTTACCAAAGAAGACTAAAGTCCGAAAACCGTCCGTTCCGTCTTCAATCGTATCCACCAACCCTCCGGTTGACATTGCCACCGGCAGACTTCCTTTGGCCATGGCCTCCATCTGGGTCAGTCCGCAGGGCTCAAAGCGACACGGCATCATATAAAAATCACTCGCCAGCTGAATAGCATAGGCAAACTCGTCTTTATAGCCGCGGAAGACAAAGATTCTTTTTGCTGCTTCTGGGTTCAAGTCCGCCACGGTATCTTTGAGTTTCATCAAATGCTCAAAGCATTTCATATCACCGGCGCCACCCAAAATAAATAACGGCGCGACCTTAATTTTTTTGGCCTTATAAAGTTCAATAATGGCACTGGCCACAATGTCGTAACCTTTTTGTTCCACCAAACGGCTGGTCGCGCAAAACATCGGGATTTCATCGCTGATATTTTCCAACTCCGAAATATCTTCAAATTTATAGAAATTAATCAGCGGCAAAGTTTTGCGACGATAATCGGCATCAACCGCCAACTTAGAGATAAGGCGGATAAATTCGCGTTTGTTTTGCTTTTTGATTTCTAAAGAATTTTCATCATAACAACCAAAATTAAAGCCGACAAAATGGTTATTGATACAATTGATTTTTTTAGGATTAGGGGTAATCAGTTTCTTGTCATAACCATTAACAATCCCGACAAAAGTTCCATTTTCTTTACGCAGATTGAGGAGTTTGCAAAAATCATAACCAAAATCGGGCTCTTTAGAAACTTCTTCACAATAGTTGCGCGAAACCGTCACCACCCGATCTGCCAAATGGAAATTGCAACAAGCCTGATTATAAACCCCGTCCACCACTAGAGAGTT
This sequence comes from uncultured Alphaproteobacteria bacterium, assembly GCA_944391475.1. Taxonomy (GTDB): domain Bacteria; phylum Pseudomonadota; class Alphaproteobacteria; order RF32; family CAG-239; genus MGBC133411. The sequence continues at coordinate 93,162 of CALXTR010000003.1, forward strand.
ATGAATACGCGGATTATCTTTACGACAAGCCTTAGCATTTTTGAGCACCGGTTTGATGGCATTTTCATACAAAGAGTTAAGAATGCGCACGGTGTTTTGATTATCCCAGCCCTGATACCCCAAATGATGAGCCAAATGGATAACCGGAATATTACGGATTCTCTCTGCGGTCTGAGCCTCCAAACGCCCTTGTTTTTGGAGCATCACGGTCATATACTTGGTCAAACCGGCAATTGCCCCGCTGTGCCAGTCATTAGCAATCAGGACATTCGGACAAGAGATTTCGACCAAATCATCATTATCGGCACACAAACTTTTTAGCAATACAAAAACTGCTTTAGAGAAGAAGGCAAAACGCTCCACCTCGTTAATACCCAGCTTATTGAGCACATAGCAACCGTCCTGACAATCCGGATTGCGATAATCGGTAGTAATGCTAAAGAAACGATGATTTTTCAAGAAAATATAATCAACCAACCCTTTTTTAGCGGTATAAACGCCCACATCAAAGGACTGCAGAACATTATTTTTTCCAACAAAGGGAACATTGATAGTAGAGATTTTTTTGATTTCGATAGAACGGTTTTCGGCACCGGTATAGATATTTTTACGAAGGAAAGCTTTTTTGTGTTTAGTATCGCCAAGATAAAGCGGAGTAACGACAGTGATTTTATCACCCTGATTTTGGAAAGTGGAGTTAAATGCCTCAGGCAACTCAGTTGCCACCACTCCAAGCCCTCCAACTTTCATAAACGTCGCTGTTTCAGAAGAAATCATCCAGGCATTAATTTTGTGGATATTGGGCCATTTACCCGCCGCAGCACATTGTTGTTTTGCCACCTCATAAATCTCGGAAATCTGCTCACTCGGTATTGCTTCACCATGCAGTGCCGAAATTTTACCAAACTCGATCTTTGATAACAACCCCCGCTGATTAACTTTACTTGACGTAGGCTTATCTATCATTTTTACTCTCTCGCAACCACAAAAACACACCCCTCATCATTGCACAACTTCCTTTCTTTTCACAAAAGGGAGTATGCACCAACATAACTTCCGCTATTGACTTGTTGTGTAATAATCACTAAATATCATAATATATACAAGCATAATCCAAAAGTTTAAAGAGGAAAAAATGAAAAAAGAAAAAATAGTTGATAAACCCGAATGTGAAGAAACTCAAACTGCGGAAAGTGAGCTTGAGCAAGAGCTTGAGAGTGTTGATACCGCTGAGAGCGAAACCGAAAATGAGCTCGAAGATTTAGAGTTTTTGAAAGCGGAAAATCAACGTCTTAAAGAAGATTTTTTAAGAGCTTATGCAGATGCCGAAAACATCAAAAAACGCTGCGCCCAAGAAATTGAGAAAAACAACAAATATGCCATTTCCTCTTTTGCCAAAAGTTTGTTAAGCGTTGCCGACAATCTTCACCGTGCAATTGAAGCCATTCCCGAAGATAAAAAACAAAGCTGTACTGAGGCCATGAGCCTGCTTAAAGGGGTTGAGCTTACCGAGGCAGAACTGATGAAAGTTTTTGATAAATTCGGGATTAAGAAGATGGAAATTATTGGTACAGTATTTGACCCCAACTACCATCAGGTGATTCAGGAAGTTGAAGACAAAGAAAAACCCAACGGCACCATTGTTGCGGAACTCCAAACTGGATATATGATTAACAATCGCATTTTGCGTGAGGCCATGGTTGTAGTTACCAAAGGCGGACCGAGCGAACAGCATTAAGCGATAAAAAAGGATTAAATTTTACACTACTTACCGGAAAGGGTAAGTAGTGTTTTTTGTTGCAATTTTGCAAAAATACTTTAAGTTAGTAGATGCACTCGGGAGAGCCGGGTGCGGAGTATCGAAACTCCTCGTATGAAAAAAATAGCTCCTTGAATGGGGAGCGACCGGAATAAGTGTGCCTTGCGCATAACGAAGAAGGTCGACTGACATACGCAGTTTCGAACTCCCCGCCTTAGGAAAGCTAGGGCGGTTTCTTTTTAACCGGAAACCTAAAGGGAGTTTAGAACCATGAGTCACAATTACCGCCGTCAAGCTTGGCAAGCCTGTCAGCAAGAGATTGGCGAACAAATTAAGAATATGCGCTTAGAGTTGGATTTACCTCCACAAATTGCCGCAGAACTTTTACATATCGGATTAAACCAGCTTTTGTACCTTGAAAACGGCTATATTGGGAAAATGCAAATTACCGTTCTCCATGCACTGGCTTATAAATATCACTATAAGTTAAAGATAAGCTTTGAGAAAAAGAATTAGAAAAAACAAAAGAGTCATCCCTCGTTTTTCAGAGAAAAACGTCCAGGGATCTTCCGATTAAAGAAACTAACTCGAAGACCCCTTGACGACTACTAACGTAGTCGAGGGGTGACATTACTTATGTATTAGTCACCCACTAGACGAGCTTTCATCTCCGGCACGGCTTAAAGTTCGGAGAATGAGTCGTATAGAGTGATTTCTTTGGCGATGACAATCCTAGCGTATATAGAAATACGTGGATTGGCTAAACAAGTTTCAACCTCTGGCACGGCTTAAAGTTCGGAGAATGAGTCGTATAGAGTAATTTCTAGGAGCGAAACAAACCCTAGCGTAGATAGACCTACGTGGGTTTGTTGAGTTCTCCGTAAAATTGCTCTAGACGACCATTATACGAACTTTAAATTAAATCATGGCCATACCACCATTAATATTAATAGTCTGTCCGGTGATATATTGAGCTTCATCAGATGCCAAGAAAGCAACCACATTGGCAATGTCTTGAGCTTCACCCAGCTTGCCTTCCGGAATTTTGGCCAACAAAGCAGCTTTCACATCTTCAGGCAAAACATCGGTCATCGGAGTACGAATGAAACCAGGAGCAATCGAGTTAACCGTAATTCCGCGAGAACCAACTTCTTGAGCCAAACATTTGTTCATGGCAATCATACCGGCTTTTGAAGCAGAATAGTTAGCTTGTCCGGCATTTCCGGTAACACCAACCACCGAAGCAATACCGATAATACGACCATAGTGACGTTTCATCATACCGCGAACGGCAGCTTTAGCCAATTTGAAACCAGCCGAAAGGTTAACATCGAGAACCAACTGCCAGTCTTCATCGCTCATACGAATAAACAAGTTATCGCGGGTCAAACCGGCATTGTTAACCAAGATATCAATGCGGCCGAGTTTGTCTTCCACATTTTTAACCAAGTTTTTAACATCATCAGGGTTGGTCAAGTTAGCTACAAAGATTTCGACATTATCACCGAGCTCAGCTTTGAGTTTTTCCATCGGCTCAGCGCGCATATCAGTCAAAGCCAAAATTGCACCTTGAGCATGCAAGGTACGAGCAATTTTATCACCCAAACCGCCGGCTGCACCGGTAATCAAAGCTACTTTTCCATCAAGTCTAAACATATTATTTCTCCATATAAGATTATTACAAGCTGCTAGCCAGCGTTTCGATTTCTTCAGCAGAACCTGCAGAAACCGCTTTCATTTCTTTATCGCTTCTCTTCACGATTCCCGAAAGAACTTTTCCGGCACCAAGTTCAACCACATCGGTCACTCCTTGTTCTTTCATATAAAGAACGGTTTCGCGCCAACGCACCGAACCGGTTACCTGTTTGATAAGATTTTGCACAATTTCTTTTTCATCATCAACCGCAGAGGCCAAAACATTCGCAATCAACGGAATTTGCGGTTTATGAGCTTGAACTTTACCCAAAGCCTCAGCCATCACCACGGCAGCAGGCTCCATTAAGGGACTGTGGAACGGTGCACTAACCGGAAGTTTGATGCAGCGTTTAGCCCCAAATTCGGGAGCCAGTTCAACCGCCCGATTAATAGCCTCCATATGTCCGCTCAAAACCACCTGACCATCAGCATTATCATTAGCGGCCACACAAACATTGCCACCCTCTGCACAAGCCTCGGCTAAAGCCTCCACATCTTTGAAGGAAACACCCAAGACTGCAGCCATTCCGCCAACTCCGACCGGCACCGCCTTTTGCATCGCCTCACCACGAGTACGAAGCAAACGAGCTGTATCCGAAAGAGAGAACACTCCGGCAGCACAAGCAGCCGAATATTCACCCAGCGAGTGACCAGCCACAAACGCGGCTTTGTCTTTGAGTTTGATACCAAATTCGTTTTCCAACACTCTCACCACGGCCATTGAATGAGCCATCAGTGCCGGTTGCGCATTAACCGTTAGGGTCAATTCGCTTTCCGGTCCCTCACACATAATTTTGAACAAATCTTGAGAAAGAGCGTCATTAACTTCCTGAAATACTTCCTTGGCCGATTTGAAATTATCTGCCAATTCTTTACCCATGCCAACAAACTGAGAGCCTTGGCCTGGGAACACAAAAGCATATTTCATCAATACCTCTTATTACTATTAACATTCGATTAATCAATATCTATTATTGTGATAAAGGTCAAGACAAAAACCAAGCTTATACGACACAAAGGAGTCTTTGATAATGTTTGAACTCGTCCCCGGGCTGGCCAAGAAAATGCCCATTACCGATTTAAAGTTATGTAAAGTCTTATTTGAAGACAATCGCTTTTACCCTTGGATTTTTTTGGTTCCCAAGCGAGAGAACGTCAAAAACATGACCTATCTTTCCATGGAAGACCGCCTGCAATTGATGAGAGAAATGGCTCTTTGCGAAAAAGTCATGTGCGAGCTTTTTCCACATGACCAAACCAACGTAGCCATGATTGGCAACAAAACTCCGCAGTTGCATATTCACATTCTCTGCCGCAAAGAGGGCGACCCCGATTGGCCAACCACCGTCTGGAACAACCATAGTGAGCCTTATCCTCTAGGCGAGGCACAAAAAGTGGCCGAAAGCATCAAAAAAGCCATTGAAGCCGCAAAAAATGATCCTCAATATGGGCAAAATTAAACCTTTTTTGAGAAATTTGGGCATATAATTGCCGCAAATTAGAATATGGAATTAGAAAAATGGCTCGTACTAAAAACAAAAAAAACCTCAGCTTAGTTCAAAAAATCACCCGCCGAGTTTTTGGCAGTGCATTAATGTTATTTTGCGGATTAGTAATTTTGAGCTGTTTTTTCTATCATTCATCAGATAACAGTTTAACCGCCGCCGGATATGGCAAAATTCAGAATTATCTAGGTTTTTTTGGAGCTTCTTCGGCTGAAATATGCTTGGTTTGGTTTGGTTTGTCATTGCCGATTTTCCTAATTGCTCCCATTGCTTGGGGCTATGATATTTTGCGCCTGCGCGGATTTGCGCATCGCTATGTCCGAGTTTTTGCATTTTTAAGCGGAACTATCTTTTTTGCCGCTTTCTTAGGACTGCTGCCCCAATATTTTGGGTCTTTCCAACTTGGCGGCAATATTGGAAAATTTTTTGCCCGCCAATTTTTGAGTTTGTTTAGCAATTTCTATGTCTATGCTTATGGCAAACATATTCTGGCGCTCATTTTCTTGATTATGAGCTGGCTCGCTTTCAATCTGGCTGCCGGATTAACTTTCCGTCACTGGGGTAATGGCATAAAAATTGCTGCGCACGGTAGCAAAATAGCTGCCATTTGGCTGTGGAACGCTCTCAAAGTAATCTTCAATTTCCACTCCAAAGAAGGCGAGGAAAAAACCTCTCGCATTGCCAAGAGCAAAGCCCCTCGCGAACGTAAAGAGCCCAAACTCAAAGAAGAAAAGATTTCCGCTCCCGGAAAAACTAAGGATAAGAGCGAAAAAATGCCGGTTATGCACTCTGAACCAGACGACAACTATCAGTATCCGAGTGTCGACATTTTAACCAAACCCAAAGCGCACAGTTCAAATAACATGAACGAGAAAGAGCTCGAAAAAATCGCCGCTGATTTGGAAAATGTTTTGCAAGAGTTTGGTGTCAACGGCAAAATTGTCAAAATCCGCCCCGGACCAGTCGTCACCTTATATGAACTCGAACCCGCTCCCGGCACCAAAACCGCCCGCGTTATTGGCTTGGCTGATGATATCGCCCGCTCCATGAGTGCAGTTTCGGTGCGTATTGCCGTAGTTCCGGGCAGTAACACCATTGGTATTGAAATGCCTAACCCCACCCGCGAGATTGTATACTTCCGCGAGCTGATAGACACTGACGAGTTCCGCAATGCCAAAGGCGCCTTAACCGTTACTTTGGGTAAGGATATCGGGGGCAGAAATATTTATGCCGATTTAACCAAAATGCCGCACTTGCTGGTTGCCGGTACCACCGGTTCGGGTAAGTCTGTGGGTGTCAACACCATGATTGTTTCCTTGCTCTATAAGATGCGTCCTGACGAATGCAAACTCATCATGATTGACCCCAAAATGTTGGAATTTTCAGTTTATAACGGCATTCCGCATTTGCTCACTCCGGTCATTACCGACCCGGCCAAAGCCGTCATTGGTCTCAAATGGGCGGTAAAAGAAATGGAAGACCGCTATCGCGCCATGGCTCAGCTCAATGTTCGTAACATCTCGGGCTATAACCAAAAATTAAAAGAGCTCAAAGCCAGCGGCCAAACTGTCAAAAGAACCGTTCAAACCGGATTCGATATGGAAACCGGCAAACCAATTTATGAAGAGCAAGAACTAGACCTCACCCCCTTGCCCTACATTGTGATTATAGTAGATGAAATGGCCGACTTGATGTTAGTTGCCGGCAAAGATGTAGAAGCCGCCATCCAGCGTCTGGCTCAAATGGCTCGTGCGGCAGGCCTACACTTAATTATGTCCACCCAGCGTCCGTCAGTTGACGTCATCACCGGTACAATTAAGGCCAACTTCCCGACCCGCATCAGCTTTCAGGTTACCTCAAAAATTGACAGCCGCACCATTTTGGGAGAACAAGGAGCCGAACAGCTGCTCGGCATGGGTGATATGCTGTATATGCCAGCCGGTCAACGCCCCACTCGTATCCACGCCGGATACATCAAAGACCCCGAGATTGAAGAGATTGTCGAATTCTTAAAATCGCAAAAAGAACCCGAATATGTCGAAGGAGTCACCGAAGGCGAGTTAAACGAGAAGGATACCGGAGCGGTGTTTGATAAAGGCGAATTTGGTAGTGGCAGCGATGAAGATTTATATGCTCAGGCCGTAGCCATTGTCCAAAACGACAAGAAAGCCTCAACCAGCTATATCCAGCGCAAACTCCGCATTGGCTACAACCGCGCCGCCTCGTTGATTGATAAAATGGAAGCCGAAGGTATCATCAGTGCTGCCGATCACGTTGGCCGCCGCGAAGTATTATAATTCTCAACGGTCATAAGAGGCAGACTTTAGTTTTGCCACCTGCAGACTAGTTCCGTTTTTTTGCACTGGAGCTGACGAAGTCGTGCTTAAGCGGCCACTTTTTTCCAACAGCAGTTTTTTCAGATTTGCCGAATTACTTGCGGCAGTTTCGGCTGGAGCATAAGCCTCTGCCTTCTGAACCTGCTCATCCCGACGCCGCTGTTCTTCCCATTTTTTCTTGGCAATATCCTCACCCATATTGCGCACTTGTTGCCACTCTGTCAGCTTGGTCGCATCATTCATCAGCATCTCGCCATTGGAGAACATTACCCCCAAACCAACATCTTTGCAGCCCGAATACTTCATCGCTTCAGCAACTTCCGGATTCGCCGTCACCAGATAAACATCTTCTTTGGCAAAATAAACTGCCGTTAACCCGTTATTCTGCCCCATAATCTTATCAGTACCGGCCTCCTGGGCTTCTTTCTGATTATGCAGATAAGCATCTACCTTACGTAGAGAATCCGTCCCATAGCCGGTTTCCAAATTTTTGTCTTCGGACGAAAACAACATATAACTTCCCTTGGCAATACCATATTTCGCCATTTCAGCATCAACCTGCTCGCGGGGAGAAAGGCTGGGCTGCGGGGCAGTTACCTCTTGAACCTGCTCATCCCGACGCCGCTGTTCTTCCCATTTTTTCTGGGCAATATCCTCACCCATATTGCGCACTTGTTGCCATTCCGTCAGCTTGGTTGCATCATTAATAATCCTTTCACCGTTGGAAAACATAACGCCCAAACCGACATCTTTGCAGCCCGAATACTTCATCGCTTCAGCAACTTCCGGATTCGCCGTCACCAGATAAACATCTTCTTTGGCAAAATAAACTGCCGTTAACCCGTTATTCTGCCCCATAATCTTATCAGTACCGGCCTCCTGGGCTTCTTTCTGATTATGCAGATAAGCATCTACCTTACGTAGAGAATCCGTCCCATAGCCGGTTTCCAAATTTTTGTCTTCGGACGAAAACAACATATAACTTCCCTTGGCAATACCATATTTCGCCATTTCGGCATCAACCTGCTCGCGGGGAGAAAGGCTGGGCTGCGGGGCAGTTACCTCTTGAACCTGCGTCTGCGCCAAGCTTTCCTTAACAATCGTTTCTTGAGCTTGCTCCCGAGATGTCTGCATAACCTGCTCTTTTACAGACGGTTCCAAAGGATTTTCTGCCGGTTTTTCATCCGCAAACCGAACCGGCTGCTTGTTTTTAACCGCCTCGCGCTCATATTTTTCCATCGCGGCAATTTTCTCGGCATACATCTCCGTCGGCTGTTTTGACAACTCCTGCAAAGCCTCCTGATACAGCGGATTCCCCCGATTGGAGTAATGACCATAAACCACGCTATCCATTAATTTATTAAATTCCTCGGCATATTTCTTTTGTTTTTTTCCAAAAAAATCATTTTCAAAAGTTTTGGTTGAAATAAACACCTCCCGATTTTGCATATCATCCAAAGCTAACGGATTTTTCACCATTGTTTCCAATAAAGATTCCTTAACCACCGGATCCAGCTGATATTTCTCGGCAAACTGACTAATTTTCTCTACTTTTCGCCTTATCCCATAGGTTGCAATACCATACCTATTTTCTACCTCAACCAATCCGGCGGTAACTTCCTGTTGCGGATTTTGCTGCTTCTCCTGAATCATCTGGCGCAATTCGTTGTTTTTTGGCATAGCTTGAACCAACTTTTCAAAATACGGGTTCCCTTTGTTTTCTTTCATCATTTGGCGCAACTTCGTCAGCTCTTTCCCCAGCTCCTTTTTATGAGCCGAATTTTCCATAAAAGCACCCGCCAGATGGTTGATTGAACAATTTGTCAAATCATCTTTGTTTAGCTCCGGCAACAAATGCTGAAATCTCGACCCAATATACTTTCCCGGAAATTTTCTGTCCACCAATCCAATCTTAGTCTGTAACCGCTCATATTCTTTCAAGGCCGTCAGCTCCGGATTACCGTAATCAACTCGCTTGGCCACAAACTTTTTCAACTTTTTATCCTGCTCAGCCACTAATTTTTTATGTTTAAAAATTGACTTAATTTTCCTCTGCATACCGCCTTCTTGTAACAATTCAGTCATACACAAAGGCATTTGCACCAAAGATTTTAAGGCATCGCCGCGCCAACCCTTTTCCTGACTGCTATGCCCATCCAAAACATTATATTCAAAAAAAGACTTCAGCGTTCGCGGCGAATAAGCGTTTTTCATCACCACCTCCTCACACAACCGCGCCAACTTTTCGTCTTTCAACACCCCATTCTCGTCAAAAAACTCTCCTTGGCGCCCTTCTTTGCGGATTTTCCAAATCGCCTTAATCATCGGTTTCATCACCGGCTTGATTGCATAAAACTTGCTGTTATTGTTACCAGCACCGTATTCCGTTTTGCCGAAAGATAACACCGCCGTTGAATTCCGATCAATTGCACTTTTATAAGCCTGCGATGCTTGCCACAAAAAATCCCGCCGATTTTCTGCCCGCAGCATCAATGCCGCATAGCTAAAAGTTTCCGAATGCATTTCATTCAAATATAAAAAATAATCCCACCGATCTAGCAGCTTATCTTCTTTATTCTCGCCGTCTTTTAATCCTTTCTCCGCCGTTTCATACAAACGGTTCAGCTTCTCATCATCAAAAAGACCATACTCACTCTGCAGCGAATGCGCCAGTTCATGATATTTTACCTGATAATCTTTTGATGATAAGCTAAAAAAAGCGCTCCCGTAATTAATACCGCCACCACCACGGGTCGTCCCTCCGACATCAACCTCATATTCCCCGCCCGGCAACGGCTTCAAAATACCTTGCTTCACCAGCTGTGCCTCCGCTTCTTTCGGCGTAATCTTTTGCAGCCGGCTCACTTCCGCAATCACCCGCTCATAATCATAGTGAAACTCATTGTTAATACCTTCGTTATGAATATCGTCATAAGAAAACACCGCCACACCGACTTTCTCAGCAATTGAACGGATGTCTTTGTTAATATCGCTTGCCTTAACCATTTCGGCCTCCTGCCTTTTTCCCGTACCTTCAGAATATCATATTTTTTTTATCTTAGCAACCGATTTTTGTCTTGATTTTTTAGAAGATATTGGTATTTTAGAGCCAAAATAAATATTATTTTATTCAATTACCAAATTAATAATTCTAAATTTTTAAGTTATGAAAGAAAAGAATGTATCTAATGAACAGTTGAGTAACATTTTGCTTAACAGTAGGCGTTCTCTACATCGTAAACAAGCCTATCAAAAGTTAGCCGAGAAAATTCTTTTTCGGCAAGCTTACACATTTGATGATTTTTACTTTGTAAATGAAAAAAGCAAATTTTCCATTGCAAATTTCAGCAAATCGCCAGAAATGGTTTTTGCAGCACTCAAACCTCTTTTAGAGGCTTTACAAGAGCAAATTTGCATTGCCACCAATGAGGAAGCCATAAAAAATTTTTTAGGTTTTGTTGATAAAATCCAAGAACCGGATGTAAAAGTTTCACCACTTCTATACTGCGCCATTAATGCTCAAGCTAAATGTTTACGAGAGCAAAGTCTGTTTAGATTGATGAAACTTCCCAAGCTTTCTTCTGAAAACGAATATTTCTTGTTAGAACAAAGCGTAAAGCACACTTTTTTGTGCCGAGAATTATATCCCGAACGCTTAAGTTTTCTAAACCCCGAATGCAACTATGGCTGCATCTTAAAAAAACTTCACATTGGCGACCCCAATCAGGATAAAATTGGTGTTTGGATTGTGGTTAACTCAGGAAGTTTTTGCCCCAACGAGATGCTCAAGTATTTAAGTTTACGCAGTGAAATGTGCATGCCTCACACTCCAGGAACTGAAGAAATTGCCATCAGATCATTTGCCAATTTCCGCTATAAATTTTATAGCAATTTTGACACTGAACTGCTACGCCAATTCATTAAAAGTCGCAACTTGTCACCACAAGCCGACATAAAAATTCTGGATTTGATTTGTCGTCACATTCAAGATCAAGCTCTGCTTGAAGAATATGGACGCTTATCCCTAATGTGTGGTAGCGATACACTTAGCAAAACATTAGATGTCTTCAAACGGCACGGCGACAAATGGCCCGAAAGCCAAATTGCTTTTTATGCGGCAATCATTAAGCAATATCCCCAAGATGAAATTTGTGATATGGCATATACATATATCCACTTCACGATTAAGAGCATATCATTGCACCAAAAGGAACTCTTGTCCGAAAAAGGCAGCATACTTAAATTGCTCAAAACCTTGTCTGATTGCGCATCAAATGGTAAATATCGTTCTTTGGGTAGCAAAATTGTTTCCGAAATAATTCATATACCGGAAATAATTTCTGCAGAAATTTTATCCATTTTGCTTTTGCAGTGGAAAGACGAGCTCCAAACCGAACTCAATCGCTACACCAACACATCACATTTGTCAAAAATTTTAGATATGTTGATAGAGCTCAAAACCCCAAACACCGATGCCAAGCAATTTGTTGAACTTAAACAATCAGCCATTAGTCACGTCGTCAAAAACATTCTGGTTTTAGATTCGCGCTTAAACGATAAATTAGCTGAAATTCTTTATCAGTTTAAGTTAACTAACTTAAAATCTCTTCCCGGCAGTATCAAAAAATCAATCTCTGATATTGAACGAGAAGAACTTGATTTTCAATCATTTATGCAAGCATTTGCTTGAAAACAAACACCTTAAAAGGCAGAGAAATTCTCTGCCTTTTTTTATAAATTTATCCAACACAAACAAAAAACTATCTTTTTTTGCAAAATTTGTAAAAAAATTGTTTTTTTATTAATTATTTTAGGTATAATCGCGACTATGAAAAAACTAAATGTCTACATAGTCAAACAAATAATAATCGGATTTTTGTTAGTGTCATTCTCACTAATGTCGATTTTGTGGCTGACCCAATCTTTAAGATTTGTCAGCTTAATCACTAACAAAGGTATCCCGATTGGCCTTTTTGTTGAAATGACTTCACTTTTAATGCCGCGCTTATTTGTGATTCTTTCCCCAATTTGTTTGTTTGTATCAGTTTTGTTTGTATATAACCGCATGCTTTCCGACCGCGAACTGGTAGTTATGCAAGCCGCCGGCATAAGTCCTTGGCAAAATTCCAAACCAGCGCTGTTTATGGGTATAATGATGAGTTTGTTTATTGTCTATGTCCAAAATTTTGGGATTCCTGCTGCCGAAAAAACCTTCAACGAATTGGAATGGCAAGTCAAAAACGATGTTTCTCACCTCATGTTTCGGGAAGGCGAATTTACCGAGCTTCAAACCGGACTTACTGTTTTCATCACTTCTCACCACAAAGATGGCTCAGTTTCAGGGATTTTGATTAATGATGAACGCACTCCTAATGTCAAAATGACAGTCACTTCCGAACAAGGCCGCATAGTCTATACCGACAAAGGCCCAAGAATCATTTTGGTCAACGGCAGCAGACAAGAAATCAATACTCTAAAAAATCAGTTCACTTCATTAGCCTTTGACCGCTACTCGGTAGACTTTGGCTTGAGCAGCAAACAAAAAGAAAAAGACACCAGCGCTCGCGAACGCAGCTTTAGTGAACTCATGAATGCCGATAAAGACAATAGTTTAGACGACAAAGAAAAACGTAAATATATTGTTGAAGGTCACCGCCGCATTTTAGTCCCCTTATTTAACTTGCTTTTTGCTCTTTTAGGCTGTACCGGACTTCTGGTCGGCAATTTCAATCGCCGTGGTCAAAGCCGAATTATTTCAATTAGTATCATCAGCATGGTCATTCTACAGGCTTTAGATTTAGCCTTTACCAATTTAGCCAACAAAAATTTACAGCTATTACCTTTATTGTACATTAATTTGTTTGTTCCTTTGGTTATTTGTTTTTATCTGCTGCGTTTTTATCGCCCCGGCATGTTCAAACGCCGCCGCAAGAACCCCGAGGAGTTTGATAATGCATAAACTATCGGTGGTTTTATTATCACTCACTTCACTTTCATCATATGCTCAAGCTGCTTCCGTCAAAGATGCCGGAAGCATAATCAATAAAGCTAACGAAATTCCCTACACCGCAGAGGTAAAACCGCAATTTAATGTTACTGATTTCATGCCCGCACAACCCCAAAAAAAATCTGAAGACGAAGAGGTTGAAATCTATTTCAGCGCCGATGAAATGGAAAACAATGATGCTCAGCAAACCATCACTGCTCGCGGCAATGTCAACATCATGCGCGAAAACTTAACCCTAATTGCCGATAAAGTTATATACAATCAAAAAGAAGATGTCGTCACCGCGATTGATAATGTAATTTTGGTAGAAAAAGACGGCAGCGTTGTTTTTTCCGATTATCTCGAGCTCAGCGATCAAATGACCGCCGGCAACATGAAGAACATCAAAATCATCATGAAAGACAAAACCCGAATTGCCGCCGAAAAAGCTCGCAAAATGTCCAACGACAACAAAGTTATGGAAAAGGTGGTATATTCCCCTTGCGATATCTGCCAAAACAGCGATCCGCTCTGGCAGCTCAAAGCTCGCAAAGTAAAACACGATGCCGCTTCCAAAAACATTAACTATAATGATGCATTTTTAGAACTTAAAGGAATTCCGGTTTTCTACACTCCGTATTTTTCGCATCCAGACCCCACGGTTAAAAGACGATCCGGATTTCTAACTCCAAGCTTTGGTGGTAATAGCTACCTCGGTGCCTCTATCACTCCGCGTTATTTTTGGGCCATTTCCGATCATGAAGACTTGACCTATGCACCAATGCTCACCTCAGACCATGGTGTTGTTCAAGACTTACGCTACCGCAAATATTTTTACAAAGGCAATATTGATGCAAGCGGTACTTACATGCAAGACAAAGATAAAGACAAAGATCGCGGCAGTTTGTTTTTAACCGGGCGCTATGAAATTAATGACTATTGGGTTTCCGATCTTGATATTAACTATGCCTCCGACCGCACCTACCTAAAGGACATGTCCTTGCCCAAAGAGGACGATTCTTGGTTGAGTTCAAGCCTCAAATTTCAAGGTTTTGATAATCGTAACTATGCCAGTGTTGAAGGCTATTATTACCAATTTATCAGTAATGCCTTAAAAGAGGTTGATAAACCCTATGTAATTCCATATTTCAATTATGAAAACTATGGTAAAGTCGGACAATATGGTGCCTACAACAAAACCACCATTAACTCTGCCATCATCCACCGCGATGAAGAAAACAGCTCACAGCGTTTATCCATGATAAATTCATGGAATTTGCCTTATACCAGCCCATATGGTGAAAAATATAAATTAGTTGCCTCGGTAAAAACCGACTTGTACAATGTTGACAACTACACAAACCCCGATGGTGAAAAATTTGATGGCGGAGTAGCACGCATATTTCCACAATTGGGAGCAGAATGGCGTCTTCCATTCATTCGCGCAACCGAAACCTCACGGCAGATTTTTGAACCAACCGTAGTTGCAGTTCTTGCTCCTAACGGCGGAAACAAAGAAAACGAAATCCCCAATGATGACAGTCAAGATGTAGAACTCGATGACACCAACATTTTAGACTTAAACCGCTATGCCGGCTATGACCGCAACGATACCGGCAGCCGCATTAGTTATGGTTTCAACTGGAGTGCTTATGGCAACCGCACCGGAAGAACCTCTGCCTTTTTAGGGCAAACATACAATTTTTCAAAAGATGAAAGTTTCAGCGAAGCCGACATGCAGGAAGGATATTTCAGCGATTATGTTGGCCGTATTAATGCTGCCCCCAGCAAATATTTAGATTTAGACTACCGCTTCAAATTAGATAAAGATACTTTAGAGCTAAAATATAGTGAACTTTCAAGCTCCATTGGCCCTCAACTGCTAAACGCTTATATATCTTATATTTATCTTAAAGGCGACGATAAAAATTACACCAGTAGATATCGTGAACGTCAAGAACTATATACAGTACTGCGCTCAAAATTGACCAAGGACTGGTCAATCAGCATTTACAATCGTCAAGATTTGACCAAGAACGGAGGCTCACTTGAGCATGGTGGCTCGCTAATCTATGAAGATGAATGCTTTGCACTATTCTTAAACGTCAGCCAAGACGATTCAACCGATCCAGATTATGAAGGAGGTTTTGACTTTACCGCCAACTTCATTCTTAAGACCTTAGGGGCGGCTGGTTCAAAATAAACTAAAGGAGAATGACCATGAAATTGCGACTTTCTGTTTTAATCCTTTTACTCAGCGGAATTTTTAGCTTTATACCCAACAACGCTCAAGCTAAGTCATTAAAAATAGCCGCCGTAGTTAATGATGAAATCATCTCCACGCGCGATTTACAAAATCGGGTTAATCTCTTTTTAATGACCACCCGCATTCCGCTCAACCCCCAAACCAAAAATATGATATTTAGTCGCGTACTTAATAATGCCATTGAAGAAAAGCTAAAATTACAAGCCGCCGAAAAAGAAGGCATTAAAATATCCCCACAAGAACTGGCCGATTCGGTACAACAATTTGAAAAAAATAACAACATTTCAAATGGTGAGTTAAAAAAAATTCTGGCTCAAAACAAAGTTGATATGGATGCTTTTGAAAATCAGATGAAAGCAGATCTTGCTTGGGTCAGACTAGTACGCCGCAAGATGTATTCTGATGCTCAGGTCACTCAAAAAGAGCTAGAAAAAGCTATGGCCGATGCTAAGACAGATTTATCAACCCCAAAATATTTTGTATCCGAAATTTACATTCGCAAAAAAGACGCTAAAGACCTATCGGTTCTGGTTAACAACCTGCGCCAAGATCCACGCTTTGAATTATACGCCATGCAGTTTTCACAAAGTCCGACTGCAGCCAACGGGGGCAGATTGGGCTGGCTCAACAAGGGTAAATTACCCGAAGAAATCGAAAAGAAGCTAGATAAAATGCATGAAGGCGAAATTTCCGACCCCATTTTGTATGGTGATGGCTACTATATTGTCCGCTTAGACAAGACATTTGATCCCAAAGTAGATAAACCTGAAATACCCACTCAAAATGACATGAAAAAATTTTTGGAAAACCAAAAAATGGAAGAGTTCAGCAAAAAATACTTGCAGGATTTACACCAAAAAGCCGTCATTGAGCTGAGAAACTAGCATGATTGATTTAGCTTCCAACATCAACCAACTCCCAAGCTTGCGTGCAACTGTTGAAACCCATGGCCTTATGGCTAAAAAGGCTTTGGGACAAAACTTTTTGCTCGATTCTAACATCACCGATAAGATAATTCGTCTTTCACTAGAAAAGCAAAATTTGAACGATTTTACTCATGCCGATGTTTTTGAAATCGGCCCCGGACCGGGAGGACTAACCAGAGCCATATTAAAAGCTAATCCTAAAAAGCTCACCGTTGTAGAGATGGACGAGCGCTGTATTGCTATTATGGAAGAGATAAAATCATTGGTCGGAGAAAGATTGGAAATCATCAATGGCGATGCCCTAAAAATTGACTTTAGCAAGCTTGGTAATGCGCCACGACATATCATCAGCAATTTGCCCTACAATATTTCGGTTCCGCTGTTAACCGGCTGGCTGATGGAGATAAACAATTTTAATAGCCTTACCTTGATGTTTCAAAAAGAAGTTGCTGACCGCATCACCGCCACCCCCGGCAACAAGAACTATGGCCGCATTTCGGTTTTGGCGCAGTTGCTTTGCAAGATTGAACGTCTTTTTGACTTAAATCCCAATTGTTTTGTTCCTGCCCCCAAAATTTGGTCGAGTGTCTTGCTGTTTCAGCCACTTGGAAACGATATCAGTAAGGAGAATATCAAAAAACTTGAGCAAATTACTGCTCTTGCTTTCGGACAAAGACGCAAGATGATTCGCCAAAGCTTAAAAAGTATACCAGGGATTGAAGCTGCATTGGAAAAATTAGAAATTCCCAACAGCTGGCGCGCCGAACAATTGAGCCCTCAGCAATTTTTAAGCTTAGCAAGAACTCTTTAGATTTTAGAAAAATCTTTTAAGTTTGCCAACGGGTGCTTACTCCGCACTTCGTTCATCAGTTTTTCAGATGTGATGTGAGTATAAATTTCGGTGGTGGTGATATCTGCATGACCAAGAGTTTTCTGCACTGCCCGCAAATCGGCTCCATGGTTGAGCAGATAAGTTGCAAAAGAGTGCCGCAAAACGTGAGGCGAGACTTTTGCCGGCTCAATTCCGGCCTGCACAGCCAAGTTTTTCACTTCCTTAAAAAAAGCATCACGGGTCAAATGACCGGACTTTGATTGTGAGGGGAACATCCAAATTGAGCGCCGACCCCCTTTTAAGAATAAATCACGATAATCATAATAATCACTAACCGCATTAAGCGCCTTGTCAGCCACCGGAATAATCCGCTCTTTACTCCCCTTACCGCGCACTAAAATTTGTTTTTTTTCAAAGCTGATACAGTTTTCGGGCAAACCTACCAGTTCGGAAACGCGAAGCCCACAGGCATACATTAATATCAGCATTACCCCGATACGCCTAATTGCCGGCTTGGAGCTGCTTTCGGCAATTTCAATCATCTTACGCACTTCTGCATCACTTAAAAATTTGGGCAAAGACTTTTCCCGTTTGGGAGGCATGAGATAAATGGCTAAATTATCCTTAACCAGTTTTTCGGTATAAAGAAATTTGAAGAACTCACGCAAAGAAGAAATTTTGCGGCAAATACTTCTGGGGGCATAAGCCTGTTTGGATAGTTCTTGAACATAAGCTGACAAATCGGCTTTGGTAATTTTTCCAACCTCTTGTTGTGAGCAAAGCTCAAAAAACAGCTCCATATCACGCCGATAAGCCTCCAGAGTATTAGCTGCAGCACCTTTCTCGGCCGACATCATCTGTAAAAATTGTTCAATCAGCGTCTCATTCATTGCTGAAATTATTTTCTAACGGCTGCTCAACATGTTCCACATTAACCGAAACTTCTTTGGTTAAGACATAACCTAAAGCCGCAATAATCAAAACTGCCGCCACATAAAAGATTGTTTTTGATTTTTTTTGTCGCATATTATATCCTCATGTTAACAATATATTGATTAGTTTGTAGTAAACTGTATCACAAAATAATTGAAAGAAACATTAAAAAAATGAATCTAAACAAAATTGATAAAATAATTTTACTTGTCGGCTTGATGGGCAGCGGCAAAACCAGTGTTGGCAAAAGATTGGCTAAAAAGCTTAATTTACCCTTTGTTGATGGAGACCAAGAAGTTGAAAAAGCCGCCGGATTATCATTGGTAGATGTGCTAAAATGCTTTGGCGAAAAAGAATTTCGCGCCGGCGAAGAACGGGTTATGAAAAGATTATTGCAAGGTTCACCCTGCGTTTTAGCTTCAGGCGGAGGCTCCTTTGTGGCAGAGCAAACGAGAACTTTGGCCAAACAACATGCCGTTACTGTTTGGCTCAAAGCCGATATTGATATTTTATATCATCGCACCGCCGGCCGCAAACACCGTCCGTTTCTAATCGGATGCGATAATCACCTCAAAGATAAACTCGAAAAATATATTCACGACGAATACCCCTATTATCAGGAAGCTGATATTGTTGTTGAAACCCGTGAAGAACAGGTCGACACCACGGTTGAAAGGGTTGTTGAGGCTTTAAACAAATTCAAACCACAAGGATAACGCCCATGATATTTGCCATTATCACCATTATTGTTATGTTAGTTTTATCCGCCTTTTTTTCCGGCACCGAAACCGCCATGACCGGTGCTTCTCCCGCGATTATGCATGATTTGGAAAAAAACCACCACAATCCTCGCGCCAAAACCATCAACCGCTTATTTGAGCACAAAGACCGCCTAATTATCACTACCCTGCTTGGTTCAAATCTGAGCAACACTTTGGCCACCGCTCTATCTACCAGTGTCTTGATTAATTTGTTTGGCACCGAAGGTGTTGCTTATGCCACCGTTATCATGACCATTTTGGTTTTGATATACACAGATATGTTGCCGAAATCCTATTCAGTTCGCCATGCCGATAGCGTTGCTTTAGCCATGGCTCCATTGATTAATTTCTTTGTAAAGATGTTTTTTCCGCTAACTTATGTGCTGCAAAAAATAGTTAACACCACATTTAAGCTTTTTGGACTGAACAAACCTGAAAACCGTGACAAAGCCACCAGCTTAGCTGAAATCCGCGGTGCAATTTACATGCACCCAGATTCGGAAGGATGTGAAGAAAAAGAAATGCTAAAAGCCGTACTCGATTTATCAGAAGTAACGGTTTATGATGTTATGAACCATCGCAGCAATTTATTTTCGATTGACGTAAATATGCCCATCAAAAAAATCATCAACAAAGTCAAGGACAGTCCCTTTTCGCGAATTCCGGTATATGAGGACCGTCCCGAAAACATCATTGGCATCATTCGGGTCAAAGCCCTGCTCCGCGAGGCAATTGATTGCGGCAAAGACTATTCCAAATTAGATATCCGCAAAATCATGTATGACCCTTGGTTTATCCCCGATAACACCACCTTGCTGCAACAATTGCAAATGTTTCGAGCCCGCCGCGAACATTTTGCGGTTGTCGTCGACGAATATGGCGACCTGCAAGGTATTGTGACCTTAGAAGACATTTTAGAAGAAATCGTTGGTGATATTAATGATGAATGCGATATCATGTCCTTAGACATCACCGGCATCAGAAAATCGGGAGCAAATAGCTACATTGTTGACGGGCAAGTTCCGTTAAGAGATTTGAACCGTCGCTTTGGTTGGGATTTTAACGATGAAAACGCCGTTACCATTGCCGGCTATCTGATTGATGCTGCCCGCAACATTCCCGAAGCCGGTCAAAAATTTGAGTTTGACGATTTTCGTTTTGAGGTTATCAAACGCCACAAAAACCAAATCTGCCAAATTAAGATTACCCCACTGTCCTCTGAAGATTGCTAAAATACGCATCTTTAAAAAACCCCTAAAACAGCTTACATTAACCGTTATGATAAGGTTGTGACATTCTGTTTTGGGAACAAGCCGTGATTTGGATATTAAACGGACTGTTATACGGTTTTTTTACCGCACTTTATACCCTTGCCAACCAAAAATACCAAATGAACGGTTATCTTTTGGGAATCTGGCGCGGTTTTGGCATTGCGGCGATTTTTTTCCCGTTTACATTCTTGTTTCCGCTTCCGCAAAATTTCTATTATTGGGGATTACTAATTTTACAAGGCTGGCTGATTGGATTTTATGATTCGCACCTCTTTTTTGCCTCTGCCCGCTATGGCGCCGGACCAACCTCACGGGTCATGGCCGTAACTGTCTTAATCACCACCATCATCTGGTGGCTGATGACCCCACACGAATTTGATAAAATCTTAGCAAACAAAACAGTGTTCAGCTTATTGATTTTTATACTTTTGGGCTTTACGGTTAGCTATTGGCTAATGCTTAAAGATAGCATCACCAAAGAAATCATTTTTTATATGTCTCCAGTAATTTTAGCTTTAGCTTTCATGAGCGTCATCACTAAAGACATTGCCATTCATAGTAGTAGCTCTTGGTCGGGAATTATTTATTATTTAACCGTATCCACTTTTGTCAGCGGCGTTTATAATTCATATTTGTTTGTAAAAAAAGAAAAATTAGATATGAGTGGATATATAAGACAGGTATTTTCCGCCCCAACCCGCGCTGCCGGACTATATATTATCGGATTTAGTGCCGCATTGATTATGGCCAAGACCATTGCCTTAAGAGTTGCCCCCAACCCCGGATATGTGACGGCTTTACTCTTAACCTCGCCATTTTTTGTGCTGATAATGAACAAATATAATCGTATTCCCGATGATTTTTCGCTCCGCGCCGGATTGTTCAATGTGCTGTTTTTAATCGCCTTGCTGGTGCTGGTCAATGGCAATTACGGAATTATTGACTAACCAATTGTTCAATTAGGAAGTTGAGTACCGGAAAACCTTTTTTAGTAGCTTTAAGATGAGTGGGAGTGTTGATTAACCAACCACCTTCTATAAGTTCGGCTAGTTTTTGTTGGTTAACAACTTCTTCAAGCTCCAATCCGCAGGTAGAAAAGAATAAGGATTTATCAATACCTTGCACTAAACGCAACCCCATTAACAATAGCTCTTCGGCTCTCTCAGCGGGACTAATTTCTTCCAGCTGACAACGATAAGTCGTGGCATAAAAAACCGGAAGATTAGATGATTTTTGAGCGTACAAATTAGTAGGTGAGTTCCCTGCACCGGAATTTTGCTTTAGGTTCTCCTCTTTTGGTTCCGGACACGGTTTAACGGTTTTTAACGTGGAAGATAAAGTGAAATCACGGAGCGCAGAAACTTGAGCGTACATATCAGTACGTGAGTTCCCTGCACCGGAATTTTGCTTTAGGTTCTCCTCTTTTGGTTCCGGACACGGTTTAACGGTTTTTAACGTG
>CALXTR010000004.1 GCA_944391475.1 uncultured Alphaproteobacteria bacterium
AAAGTAACTAAGTTAAAAATGACCTTAAATGATATAATTTGATAAAAAAATAGTTCGGGTTCTGCACGTCGTCTCCACCCTTTCCGGGGATCCCGAAAAAAGTCTATATTTTCTCCATAACTTATTGTTTATGTTAATTTTTATTATCAATCACATTTTCAAAAATATTATATCTATCATTTTGAGGATTGTAAAACAGAAAAATATTAAAAGTTGTTGATATATTTTATTTGTATCTTGAAAATTGCATATATATTTGTTATAGACTAACTATCACTTGGTACAAGTGTGTCCAAAATCCGAAGATTTAGTTCTTCGGATTTTTTTATTTTAAATCCCTCAACATTAACATGAAAGGAAAAAATTATGAGTAACCTTATACGTTATATCATTCAGGAAGATCCTGAAAAACAAATGAAGAAAAACGATTTAGATTATACTAAATATTCAACATCTTGGGCTTCTGTCCAAAAACAATCTCAAGAAGACAAATACAAAGGCTATAAATTCAGCTCTAAAAATTTGTTGGAAAACAGCTTTAATTCATTAACAGCAAACAAATCTTCACAAAGTAAAGATGATGGTTCTTTTATGAGTGGAATTTCTAATATCTTTAACAATATTAAATCTGATGAAAAATCTTCTTCAAACGCATCTTTACCACAATCTATTGCTAAAACTGCGACAGAAGAAAGCTCCAAAATCGGCAATGTTTTCTCTCCGAAATCAATCGGAAATGATGGCGCTTCATACAAAATTGCTCAAAATGACAAAGAGAATATAGCGAATGATGCGAACATTTCATCTGAGAAATTCTCTGATAAAGAATTAACCGAAAGAATGCTTCCTGTAATAAAAAAAATGGAAAAACCTTTAGACTATATCTATATTGATACAACATGGAATAAGACAACCGGAGCCGGTGCCAATGTTGACGATTGGAATACTTTTAATAAAGTAAATTGGAAGGTAGATGGGCGTTCTGCAACAGAAGAAGAAAAAAGAGCCACTTTTGATTATTTTGATAAAATAACTTCAAAGGGAAAACAAAACGTTGATGAAAAAGGAAAATTACTTGAGAAAAATAATAATAAAGCCGATTTTTATAGTAATAAGTCTCAATTAAGAATATCTTCCAATGAAACAGATAGATTGCTCCGTAACCACATAACAAAAGATATAAAATATCTTCAGAAGGAGTTTCCTGATTTTGCTTCTTATCCACCGGAATTACAAAATGTGTTATTGGATATTAAGTTCAATACCGGAAATGTTTCCGCTGAAAATTGGCCCAAACTCAGAAAAGCTATTTCCGAGAAAAACTTATTTGGAAAAGAAGGCATTCTCAAAAATGTGCATCGTAAAGATGTTGGAGAAGACCGAAACTTATGGGCTGAACAACAAATCCGAAACATCAAATCTTGGTAGCCATAAAGGGGCAGTTTTTACTGCCCCATATCTTTTTCTTTAATAACAAATGTTCCTATAGCACTGCCTGATGCATTTTCCAATACAAACCATCTACCATCAAAGCAATATTCTTTTTTCTCATCACATCCTTGTAATACATAACGAACAATATAACCATATGTTTCTTTAGTTTCTTCATCGTAAAACAAACAATCTAATGTTACAAACATCGGTGTATTTTCAAGCATTTTGCATTTTCCAATATCCTCTTTCCCATATAAATCTATAGTCGTAACAGAAGTTGGCATCAAAAAGGTTGGTCTTGAACCTCGAGATATTGGCGATAGTTTTTTATAAAACAACGGGTTTACAAATTTGTCTTTAGGAGTATTTTTAGGTTTTGAAGGAATGATATAAGTAAGTGTTTCATCAAAATATTTATATGGCTTAATCTTTTGATAAACCAGCCATCCCCCTTCATCTAAGCAAAGGTTTTCTTTAGTACAAGGTTTTAGAGTATAGGTGAAAACTTGTGTCTCTTCTTTTTCATTTTTGTAGTTATACTTAAAACATTCCAAACTAACAGTATCCATTTGGTTATTGATGAGTTTACAAGTATAATTATACTTAAAGCTTTCACTAGAAAACATATAAATACTTGTTGGGGTTAATTGCACTTCAAAATTTGAATGTGAAGCAGAAATCATTTTTTCATAAAAGACCGGATTAACAAATTTTTCTTCTTTGTTTTGATGAAACAAAACACAAGAAGTTGTCATCAAAGCAATCACACCAAATACCAAGACACCTTTTCTCATTCTCAAACTCCCAAGATTAAGATGAATAAAGTATAAATATCAAAATTGAAAATATGGTTAAATAGCAATTGTAACCTATCGTCATTAAGGTCAACAAGTCCAAAAATTTATGCTAACACTTTGATTTTGGCTCGGGTTTTACACGTCGTGCCCAGCGAAAAAAAACATTTTACAACCAAATTTAGTTATATTTTACACACATTATCTTATCCATTGTTTTAACGAAATTTTATCCTTTACAGCATGGCATCAACTTTTAAAATAACCTAACTGAAGCAATATCTTTATCTGGTATTGCCAATTATGTGTTTCCTGATAATTAGCGATAATTAATTGCCGCGATAAGTGGCATAGCCGTTGGCTGACATGGTGATAGGTATATGATAATGCCCATTATCATTAATATCAAAAATGACATCTACATACGGATAAATTGAAGCTTGTTTTTGTTGATTATAATATTCGCGGGTCTTAAAGGTTAATTTATAGGTGCCGATATGATTTTCCCCTTCCGGCAAAAAATCGGCAATGCGCCCATTGGCATCGGTTATACCATTATCAATAACCTGCCATTGGTTGGTGTTTGCATCAAATTTAGACAAGATAATAGATACCCCACTGGCTGGTTGGCCTTTGCTAATATCTAGAATATGAGTACTTAGTTGATAAGTCTGGGCATCGGCAGCAAAAGTCGGATAACTAATAAATGCACATGCAACAAGAGGTAAAATTTTGTTTTTCATTATTCTATCTCCTATAAATATGATGACCGGATAATTTTAACAGAGTTTTTGTGCTTATAAACATATATATGGGCTAAAACCAAATTGAGGTAAAATTTTAATTCCATATCTTAGGATAAATCTCTTCCCAACCGGAATTATGGCTTGCGTTTTTAACCTTAATTACCAAATCTTCATCTCCGACAAACTCTTCCACCAAAACCGGAGGTATTACTTTGTCTTCTGTTCCGACATAGTGAATTTGTGGAATTTGTGCAAATTGATAATGATAATCTGCCAGATTCATTGATTCATTAAGCGGGGGTAATTTATGATACTGCGTCCATGCTAAATGGTCGAGATTGCCGGCAATGGTGATGATTTTTCTGATATTCAAACCGCTTTTTGCCGATGCCACTAAGCCTGCAACCTGTGCACCGCCGGAAAAGCCGACTAAAATTACCGGTCTTGTACCCGCAATCTGCTTAATTGCCTCATATTCCGCAATGATTACTTCGGGGGCAAATCTGGCCGTGGTCCAGTGTCTTTGTGAACAAATCGGGCTTTTGATATACTGACAAGGCCTGGCTAGATAAATCACGTTCGGACTATTATCTCCGAAAGCCAACTTTCGAACCAATGTTCCTTTGGGGGTTGGATCTTGTGTGGGTTGACCATGTGCGTTAAATGCATAGCCGTCCCCTTCTATGTATATTTTATATACCCCATTAGGATCAGTGATTTTTTGCCAACTTGCCAGAGTGAAATTGCGAGTATGAATTTTATGGTAGGTGAATTGTGGCGGAACCTGAACAGTTGCACAGCTGCTTAAAAATAAAATTAAGCAAACTAACCGTAACATTTTCACCTCCTCTAATTGCCAACCACTAGAAAACTTAATTTATCTAATCATAATCAGCAAATTTTCATCTCTTCCTTACGATGAATGCGTTTCCATTTCTTCTCGGGCCTGTTTATAGGCAGCTAAAATAGTGCTTTTTGCTTCTAGGGCTTGCTCCTTACTCAATGGTGGAACGCCCTCTAATGGATAAGGAATTCCTAAATTGCGGTATTTGGGAATAGCCATATCATGATAAGGCAAAACATCTAACGCAGCGATATTGTGCAAGGTTGCCATAAATTGGCCTAAGCGAGCCAAATATGCTTTATCAAACGTAATGCCGGGAACAACTACGTGCCTAACCCACATAGGCTTTTTGATATCTGACAAATATTTAGCAAAGGCTAAAATGGTACGATTGGAGTGTTTGGTTAGTTTTTTGTGCTCTTCATCGTCTATGTGTTTGATGTCTAGCAAGACCAAACTTGTATATTTTAGCAACTCATCAATTTTAGAGGTATCATTGGGGTTAAAGAGTAAGCCTGATGTATCAAGTGCAGTATGAATACCTTTTTCTTGAGCTTTCTTAAAAAGTGCTGTGACAAACTCCATTTGGCACAGGGGTTCTCCTCCCGTAACGGTGATACCACCATGGCAAAATTCTTTAACACCGTCATACTGGGTCATGATTTCATCAACACTCATAAGCTGATTGGTTTTCTTGTCCCATGTATCGGGGTTGTGGCAATATTTACAACGCAGAGGACAACCTTGAACAAACACAACAAACCTAATCCCCGGCCCATCTACCGTACCGCAGCTCTCGATTGAATGAATATTTCCTAAAATTTCTGACATGCTTTTCTCCTTGAGGTATCAATAACTCATAATAAAAAAAAAGCAAGATATAAAATCTTGCTTTTTAGGTTTTATCGGTTATTTGAACTAGCCATTAATAGCAGAATGGAAAGTTCTGGAGATAACGTCATCTTGTTGCTCTTTGGTCAACTTAATGAAGTTTACGGCATAGCCGGAAACTCTTACCGTCAACTGAGGATATTGTTCCGGATGAGCCTGAGCATCAAGCAAAGTTTCTCTGTTGAAAACGTTTACGTTCAAGTGGTGACCACCTTTTTCTACATAACCGTCCAACAAATTAATCAAGTTTTCTTCTTGTTGAGTAGCCATTGTTTTAACCTTTCTAAATTAATGATTGCTCTAACATAACCGTGATTTGTGAACAGTGTCACTTAAATAAGTATACACTATTCACGCATCACTGTCACTAATTTTATTTGCAAGTACCTTCGCAGCATCCGCAATCAAGTTGGATATCCAAATCACCCATGAAGACTTCATCTTTACCCAAAGCATTCGGGATAATGGAGAAGGTGTTGGAAATACCATCTTGAGCATCGTTAAACGGAAGTTTGGCAACTGAAGCCAAGGAAGCTACTGCACCATGGGTGTCGCGGCCATGCATCGGGTTTGCACCTGGAGCAAGCGGAATACCTGCTTTTCTACCATCTGGGGTGTTACCGGTCTTTTTACCATAAACCACGTTAGAGGTAATGGTCAAAATTGACATGGTCGGAATAGAATTTCTGTAGGTGAAGTGTTTTCTAATCATACCCATGAATTTTTTAACAATTTCAACAGCGATTTGGTCTACTCTGTCATCATTGTTACCATATTTCGGGAAGTCACCTTCAACTTCATAGTCAACTACAACACCATTTTCGTCTCTGATGGTTTTAACCTTTGCATATTTAATGGCTGACAAAGAATCGGCCACAACTGAAAGACCTGCAATACCGGTTGCGAAATATCTCTTAACATCTCTGTCATGCAATGCCATTTGAGATCTTTCGTAGCAGTATTTGTCGTGCATGTAGTGAATGATGTTTAAGGTATTTACATACAGACCAGCCAACCATTCCATCATGGTTTCGTATCTATCCATTACTTCGTCATAGTCTAAGTATTCAGAAGTAATCGGTCTGTATTTAGGACCAATTTGCTCTTTGGATTTTTCATCAATACCGCCGTTGATGGCATAAAGCATACATTTTGCCAAGTTGGCACGGGCACCAAAGAACTGCATTTCTTTACCAACAACCATGGATGAAACGCAGCAAGCAATTGCATAGTCATCACCATGAGTTACTCTCATCATATCATCATTTTCATATTGGATTGATGAGGTTTTGATGGAAATGTGAGCGCAGTATTCTTTAAATGCATGCGGCAATCTCTTTGACCACAAAACTGTCAAGTTTGGCTCAGGAGCTGTACCCAAGTTCTCCAATGTTCTCAAATATCTGAAAGAGTTCTTGGTAACCAACGGACGGCCATCAACACCAACACCACCGATTGATTCTGTTACCCAAGTCGGGTCGCCTGAGAACAATTCGTTATATTCAGGTGTACGAGCAAATTTAACCAATCTCAGTTTCATAATGAAGTGGTCAATCATCTCTTGTGCTTGTTCTTCGGTGATAAGACCTTTCTTCAAATCTCTTTCAATATAAATATCCAAGAAGGTTGAGGTTCTACCCAAGCTCATTGCAGCGCCGTTTTGTTCTTTAACAGCTGACAAGTAACCAAAATACAACCATTGAATAGCTTCTTTTGCTGTACGTGCCGGTTTAGAAATATCAAAACCATAAATCTTACCGAGCTCAATCATTTCCTTCAAAGCTCTGATTTGTTCGGCAATTTCTTCTCTCAATTGAATTCTTTCAGGTGTCATTTCACCTTCCAAAGACTTGAACTGCTCTTGTTTGTCTTGGATCAAACGATCAATACCATACAAGGCAACGCGGCGGTAGTCACCGATAATACGACCACGACCGTAAGCATCCGGAAGACCGGTAATAATACCAGAGTGACGAGCTGCTTTCATTTCCGGAGTGTATACATCAAACACACCTTGGTTGTGAGTTTTTCTATATTTGGTAAAGATTTCAGAAATTTCCGGATCTACTTCATAACCATAAGATTTGCAAGAGGTTTCGGCCATTCTGATGCCACCAAATGGTTGCAGAGAACGTTTGAAAGGAGCATCGGTTTGGAAACCAACGATGGTCTCTAAGTTTTTATCCAAATAACCGGCACCATGCGATACAATTGAAGATACTACTTTAGTATCCATATCCAATACGCCGCCTTTTTCGCGTTCTTTTTTGGTCAACTCGCAGCACATTTCCCACAATTTTTTGGTTGCTTCGGTCGGACCGGCCAAAAAGCTGGCATCACCTTCATAGAGGGTGTAGTTCTTTTGAATAAAGTCTCTTACATTGATTTCTGTTTGCCACTTACCGCCAACGAAACCTTCTGTAGCACTTTGCATTTCTGATGTTATTTCTGACATATTTATCTCCTTATCTTTGTTGTTTACAAGGCAACATTTACTAACATCTATAAAACCAAAATCTCTTTAATAAAACGGAACAGTTGTTTGTATGAAACGATACAAAATTTGATATTTCCTCAAGCGATGCGATTATATCTATTATTTTTACATTGTCAAATAAATATCACCAACTTTTCAATCTTAATTGTTTGTAAAGAAAAATTGTGTTTTAGTGAGCCTAAAGATAATTTTTTGAGGATAACAAACATGAATTTTGATGATGTAATCAGACAAAGAAGAAGTTTGCGCAGCTATGATAACACCAAATTGGTGACAAAGGCGCAAATTATGGAAATGATTAAGTCTGCGCAGATGGCTCCTTCATGGAAAAATTCTCAAACCGGCCGATATTATGCTATTTTTAACCCTGAAAAACTCCTTGAAGTTCGGCAATGTTTGGTAACTCAAAACCAAATTGTGACTAAAGATGTGAATGTAGTTTTAGTAACTACCTATGTCAAAAATCGGTCCGGATTTACGCGCGATGGAATGCCTGAAAACGAGCTCGGAAATGGTTGGGGATGTTATGATTTGGGTTTGCAAAATGCTATTTTGACCCTTAAGGCAACCGAGATGGGTATTGATAGCGTTATTCTGGGTTTGCGAGATGCTGAAGCTTTGCGGAAAGTGCTTAACATTCCAGAAACCGAAGATATTGTGGCGGTTATTGCTTTAGGATACAGAAAAGAAAGCGAAATTCTTGCCCCTAAGCGTAAGGATACGGAAGATATTGTGACATTGGTTGAATAATCTGCTATCTTGATTTTATAGCAAGAATAAATATCTTATAGTGATATCAGGAAACGAAATTTAGCCTTATTTTGCGGAGATGATAAATGGCTTGGATATATCTGTTAATTGCATCTGTTTTAGAGGTGGGCTGGCCTTTGGGCTTAAAATTGGCAGAAATATCAGCATCTAAAATATCATGGATATTATTTGCGATTGTTACCATGGCTTTTAGCGGAATATTCCTCTATTTAGCCCAAAAAACTATTCCAATCGGCACGGCATATGCCATTTGGACCGGTATTGGTGCAAGCTGTACTTTTATCTTGGGAGTATTGATATTTAATGACGCCTTGTCTTTGGTTAGGTGCCTGGGAATTTTATTGATTGTAAGCGGAGTTATTTGCCTAAAATTTGGCAATTAATTACTGCCAAAATTCTATTACTGAGCGGTTAAATCAATAATTTCCTCAAGCTCATAAGCTCCGTCATAATCTGCTCCAAAGCCGTCTTGCGGTTTGGCAATTTCTCTGACCTTTAATCTGGCCTTAACCGGCTGATATTTGGCAACTTCATCACCTAATATTTTTTGATATTCACTCATCAATCGGCCGGATTTATCAATCAGCCAATATTCTTTATTGTCGGCATTGTCCCGAAAAGAGCGAACTTCATGTCCTAATTGCAATATACCATTAACTTCTTTGCTTACAGGTTCTTGCTGACAGCCTAAAACCACAAGCAAGCATCCTAAAATCGTCCAAATTTTATTCATAATAGCTAATCCTTTTTATGCATTCTTTCCGGCTTCATAAGCTTGTTTCATGGCCGGAGAAGATTTTATATCGCCGACCTGCCAAGCTCCAACCCCATATATAATACCTTTTTCTTGTGTGCCTTCAAGGCAATCTTGCGTAAATCCTCGGAAAGCCTCAATGGTTTTTTGCATATTTGCCGTATCCGAATCTGCAGCCGCCACAATAAAATATACTTCTTTATTACGGATTTCCTCATATTTGGGCACACAGCGGTCAATAAAAGTTTTCATCTGCCCGTTCATACAGTAAAAATAGACCGGTGTGGCAAACACAAGTACATCAGCGTCCACCATCTGCTCCAAAATTTCGGCCATATCATCTTTTTGCACGCATTTGTGCGTGTTGTTGCAAACTCCGCAGCCACGGCAGTAGCCGATATGCTTATCGTTTAGAAAAATTTTGTTGACCTGATGTCCAGCTTCTTTAGCACCCAAAGCAAATTGGTCGCTCAAAGTATCAGAATTTCCGCCTTTACGAAAACTTGATGAAATAATCAAAACTTTTTTACTCATAATCTTACTCCTTTGCAATTTCATTAATCGCCGCAATCGCGTTCAAACTTCTCGGATATCCGATATAAGGTAATAGTTGGGTCACAAGCTCAATCAGCATTTCGCGGCTGTTACCAACATTTAGGTTGGCCCCCACATGAGCCTTGACTTGCGGGTCAGCACCGCCAAGTGATATGAGTACCGCTAAAGTGATGAGCTCACGGGTCGGAATATCTAAAGTGCCGCGGGTATAATAGTCACCAAAGCAATTGGCCGACAAGTAATCCTGAATGTGTTTTAGCTCTTTAGGCGCTGAAGCGCGCATGTTGGCAATATTATCAGCTCCAAAAATGTGGCTTTGAACTTTCAGACCTTTATCCAAACGATTTTGCGGATTTGTCGTACTTTGCGGTTCAAGCGGCAATTTGATACCGCGCTCTAGCATGACCTCATTAGTGACCAAGATAAAATCATATACTTTCGCCATACCGGCATAAGGAATGCTTTGATAGAGTGTTTCCTTCACTTCTAGCGGAGATACCCCCTTATCCAGCGCTTGGGTAAGAATATTTTTATATTGATTTACCGAACCGGTAGCAATATGCGCGGCCAACACCGTCAGATAACGGGTATTAGTCGGCATAATATTGCGGTTTGTTACGTCTTTATCCATAAAGTTTTGCCACAACTGGGCTAACTCGGGATCGGTTTGACGGATGTCATGCATTGATTTCTCCTTTATGTTCCACCAGCTAGAGGTAACAAACAAGGCTACCGCCAGCCCACATATAATAAGTGTAACTTTTTTCATTATTTATATTCCGCATCACTAACCGGATTAAGCCAGGTGGTCTGGTTGTTGGGCAAGTTAGTTTCTACCGAAATATGAGCAAACCAGCTATTAGGAGCGGCTCCGTGCCAGTGTTCCACTTCTGGCGGAATGCGCACCACATCACCTTTGTGCAAAATGCGAATTTCACCACCGCGCTCTTGGTAACGACCTTCACCACCTTCAACCAACAAGATTTGACCGCCGCTGTGTTTGTGCCAGTTAGTTCTGGCTCCGGGCTCAAAAGTGACATTAGCGATAGAGGAGTTCCAAACCTCGTCATTGGCACTAAGCCGGTTCAGATAAGTTTGTCCGGTAAAAAACTTGCCATAAGGATTTGGTTCACCTTGACCCCAAACAGTATCAATCGGTGCTTGTTTCATTTCTGCTGCTCCCAAAGATGTTGAAAAGGTTATGACTGCCGTCGCGGCCAAAATGAAGAAAACGTGACGGCCATGTAAAAAATTTGACAATAAGCTCTTGTTATTAAACATATTCTCATCTCTCTTATGATTTTTTTGTATTATCATAAGATTTAGAGTAAACTCTAAGTCAAGAAGTTTTTTTTAGATAATATAAAAAGCAGTTAGCAAAAATGCTACCAGCATGAATTTTAAATATTATACATCTTTACATAAACGTATTATACATCCCGCCTTTTTCTTCATTTGGCTTAACATTTCCATCTGAATTGTAAGAATCTGGCATAGTATCTAGATTTTTGGGCTGATAAGTTATAACCGGAGTTGGTATGCCTGAGAGCAATTGGGGGATATCTGTCTTGTCGACTTGTTTTAGTGCTAGTTTTAATAGAGCCGATTTAGAATGCAAACCCAGCGCATAGTCACCTTTGTTCTCATCAACCAATGCCAACCATGCAAAATATGCTAAATCAGGGTTGGAATAGGTGTAGATATCACTTGCTTCATTATCTTCATTTTCTGCGGCTTGAGTTTTCATTTTAGATAGGGCCAAATTAATGATTTGGAGCGCTGATTTATTATTTGAGAGATTTGATAGATTAGAGATTGATGAGATCATGACATATTGCCTTTGCCAGAGTAAACCAACATATCAGATATAGGCAACATATCACCAATTTTTAGATATATTTTATGATATAACAGTTAGTTATACATATTCATACATTGTGATATATATTATTTATCTTAGATTTCTTTAAAATATGCATCTACTAATCATGCAAAATCAGAAATAACCTGCGCTTAAAATTCGTAACGATATCCAAGACTAAATGCCCAGGGAATATCAACCCGACTTCCAAGTTCGGAACTAAATTCAGCATAGGCAAAACTATGCTCACTCCAAGACGCATTTACTCCTAAGCTTAGGGCATAATGCAGAGAAGCCATATCTTCTGTGAGTTGATAATCTGCAACTGAAATAGAGTTTTTAGCATCCCAATCATACACTAAATTAGCTTGAGAATATGCGCTAAGAAGTGTTTGATTACCCAGTTCAAAAGATTTCCCGAAGGTGAGCCCCAGCGTATTGCTAAGATAATCGGCGCTATCAGCATCAATTAGCGTGTCATAATTTGTTTTATAGCGCACTCCGTTGATATACATATAGTTCATGGCTGCGTATGGTTCCAGAAACCACATATTGTCAAAATCAAATCTCCGACCAGTTGCGATAGCGGTTTGCCACGCATCGGTATTAAATTTAGCATTAACCTCGCTCATCGCCGGAGTATAACTCTTATTTTTTTGCTGATGGTGCAGATAAGTTCCCATAACATCAACAAACCATTTATCCTTGGTTAAGAGAGTGGAATAAAGACCAACACTATAGGTTTTACCATCGCCTTTACCTAAGACATCAAAATGCTGTTCAGAATCTGTAAAACCGCTATATATGCCCGCGGTTAGGCGATAATCATCAGTTGCTAAAATTTTGGTATCAAACCCGATACTTTCTCCCCAAATATCCGTATGGCTTTTAGATTTGTCTTGATAGGTTTGGTTAACCCGACGCCCAATCCCTTTAATCCACAAACCATGGTCGTGGGTTGATGATTGGTGCTGAAAATGTAAGCGGTTATATACCGGACTTAAATGAGAGAAAAACAATGAGGATAAAGCACTATAGGTATTGCGCGCCACGTAGGTGGCATCTGAAAGTTGCTTGGTATTTTCAAGATACCAATCGCTTCCTTCTTGCACCAAATCATAGCGATAAGCACCAACATCAACTGCCCCACCGACCAAATAAAAATTGTCCTGAGCAGCGCTGCTTTCATCAATAATCTTAAATTTTGCCGGAGCATTAGTCTCGCTATAATCATGAACAATCAGCCCAAACTCCCCATCTCTGCTCTGAACATTAATTTGATCTGACATCCCCGCAGCTAAATTACTACTCATCGAAAACACCCCATTACCGTTGAGGGTATCAATATTAAGAGTACTGAAACTTGGTTTATAAGCTAGGCTGACAATGGAATTATTAAGTTCCAAATCAGGAATTTGGTTACTGCCGGCAATATAGAGAATACTATTACTGGCTGTAGTTATACCGTTTAGCGTACCTCCGCTAAATAGACGCAGAGTACCGTTATTAAACGTAGAATTCGTTGCTGTAGCTCCGCTTAGCACCGTTTGGATACCACCACGAGTGATTTGAGTATCGGTTGCAACTCCACCGGAGCGAAGCTCTTGTAAACCGCCGTTAATGGTGGTTTGTTGAGCCAAACCTGAAACAAATTGGGTTCCCCCAGTAAGCGTAGAATTTATTGCAGTTCCGCCGGAAGAAATTGTTTGCTTGCCACCGATACCGATTTGCGTTCCAGAAGCCGTGGCGCCTTGCAATATATTTTGTGTAGCTTGTGCTTTTAGTTGTGCATTTATTGCAGTTCCGCCGCTCAAGATTGTCTGCACTCCTCGACCGGAAATCACGGCATTTTCAGATTTACCGCCGTTTTCAATGGTTTGAGTGCCTCCGGTGATTTTAGCACCGCTAGCTGTACCAGATACAATCATACTCCCCGCAGTTAGCGTGGTGTTTTGTGCACTAGAATTGGCGGCTACACTCATACTGCCACCCGAAATATTAGTATCTTGCGCTAATCCTCCGGAAAGGACAGCCAAAGTACCACCGTTTTCAAGGCTTGCCTCGTAAATCCCGCCTAAAACCTGTGCAGTTCCGCCTGAAGAAATCTGCGTTTTGGTAGATGTAGCGCCACTCAAGACTGTCTGCACACCATTGCCAGAAATTACGGCATTTTCAGATTTACCGCCGTTTTCAATGGTTTGAGTGCCTCCGGTGATTTTAGCACCGCTATCCGTACCAGATACAATCATACTCCCCGCAGTTAGCGTGGTGTTTTGTGCACTAGAATTGGCGGCTACACTCATACTGCCACCCGAAATATTGGTATCTTGCGCTAATCCTCCGGAAAGAACATCCAAAGTACCTCCGTTTTCAAGGCTCGCCTCGTAAATGCCACCTGAAACCTGTGCAGTTCCGCCTGAAGAAATCTGCGAGCGATAGGCATAGCCTCCACTTTCTACCACCTGAGTACCGCCGTTGACAATATTATTAAAAGCGTAGCTATCCGCGCCGATTTTCTGTGTACCTCCGGAAACAGTAGTATCTTCAGCCACTCCCCCATCTTGTACAAACTGCGTGCCGCCTTTAACCGTACCATTAATATCTTGTCCATAAATAATCTCTTCGCCTTGCTCTAATAATGTTTTAGAAGCAAACGCTCCGCTATTGAGCACCAACTTACCGCCATTAACAATGGTATCTTCCGCATAGCCACTGCTATATACATTCATGGTACCTGAGTTGTTGATGGTAGTTCCGATTGCATCACCATAAACCTTCTGAGTGCCGGAATTAATTACCGTATTATTAGCGGTTCCTCTCACTTCCACTTGCTGAGTGCCGCCGTTAATCTCAGCGCCGAAAGTTTTACCATAACGTTTAACCTGCTGAGTACCGCTCTGAATATTGGCATTGGTGTCGGTTCCATACACGGTTTCCGTGCCTGAGACCAAGATTGTACCCTCTGCATTGCCACCTTGTAGCACCGCTAACGTGCCGCCATTTACACTGGCTTCATAGGCATATCCGCCATTGTTAACATTTATGGTACCATTGGCAGACACAGTACTATTATACGATTTTCCCTTAATTGTCTGCAATCCGGCGTGTTCTACATTGGTGTTGTACGATATGCCACCATTTTCAACGATTTGCTGAGCGTATGGGTAGATAATGCTGCCATGAGTTGTGCCGCCGCTCATAACTTGCTGAGTTCCTGAAACCGTAAAATCATCAGCAGTGCCATAAACTAACTGTGTGACTACCGTATTGACATCTCCTCCGGTTTGGGTTGTGCCAGCGGGAACTGTTGTGGTGATGGCTTGAGCCGAGAGCGGAAATAGGCTTACCGAAAGTAATAGAGAGAATTTTCTCATGATGATACAACTCCTAAGGCGAAAAAAGTCTTTGCCAAATTATCTAATATATCGGCACAACGAATTAAAGATGTGCTGACAAATTTACAAATAAAAATCAATAAATATAAAAAATAATCAACATTTGCGATAAAGCTGTATATTGACAAATATCCAATTTTGCACACACTATAGTTATGTAATAGTTTGGGAGTAATAAAATGAAAAAATTGTGGTTATTGGTAGTTTTTTTAATCACCGCTTGTCATCAACAACCTCAGAACCCAATACTTGGAAACTGGCTGGAGGTAATGCCGGTAAATCGCCATATAATCCAAGGTATTACATTTAATGATAATGGAAGCGCACAATCTATCGGTATGCAAACTCTCCAATATGAAAGCTGGAAGTTGGAAAATGATAAGCTTACGCTGAGCGGGAAAAGTATTGGCAATGGGCAAACGATTGATTTTTCTGAAACTTATGATATTATTGAAATCAGCCCAGAAACTTTGAAGCTCGGCAAATTCGGTATGTATCAAATTGAATATAAAAGAGTTTCAAAAATTCCCGAAAATGTAAAGTAAATAGTATAATATAAAGCAATAATCATGCAAAAATTGCTCTTAATCCATGGTTGGGACTACAAGCATTATTCCACACAAACCTCAAGCTGTGATGCGTGGGATAACCGCCGCAAATTTGTTGATGAGTTAGCAAAAATCTATGGGCTTAAAACCGTTATTTTGCCTGGTTTTTGCGGAGAAAAAGAGCCCAACACTCCTTGGCAACTTGAAGATTTTGCCGATTTTGTGGAGCAAAAAATCCAAACTGATAACTTTAAGCCAGATTATATCTTGGGATATTCTTTCGGAGGGGCAGTAGCTCTAACCCACAAACTTAAATATGATAAAAATAAAATAATTTTGGTTTCTCCGGCCATTAGCCGCAAATATAAAAAAGAAACACCCGCGCACAACAAGCTAAAATACTTTACCAAATTTTTGCCGAGCTGCGTTCAAGATATTCTTAAGGATCAATACATTAGCCGAGTGCTTAAAAATCCATTCTACATTTATGGCACTGATTTTCTTAAAAAAACTTATTTGAACATTGTTAGTATAGATTTGAGCGAAAAACTTAAACTGCTCAAATCATCTGATTTCAAGATTATATTTGGAGAAAAAGATACTGCCACGCCACCGCAAGTTTTGCTTGACAAAGTACCCGAACTGCGCAATAGCATTGCCATTTTAGCAAATGGCACTCACGATATTGCCAATACCAATACTGCGGAACTGGTCAGCGAAATTAATAAATTTACAAGTTTGCAAAGATGAAATGTTTTGGGGGCAAAATCATCTTGCTGCTCACAAATAAGTTATAATATTTAGCTCAAATGATTATCTTGCCTATCGTGTGCCAGTTGATAATTCTTAATTTATGCCCATATTATATCCGGATTTCAAAGAGGACCGGAGATGAAAAAATTTGGCTTGATACTGGGACTGCTGGGTATATTGTTTTTTATTACTTGGCCGGTGAACGCGCTCGAAAATATTAATTTAACCAAAATAAGTCGACGTTTAGATGCCATATCATTGCAACTTGAAACTACCAAACCTTCTGAAGAGCAAATTGAGCTGTTTTTACAAGAAAACAACCAAATCCTTGCTGATATTCTTCAAAAAAAAGCCGATTTATTACTTGATTTGGCCACTATTCAAAAACGAATCAGCGCTCTTGGAGAATTGCCAGATAATGAATCAGCCGAACCAATCGAAATTGCCCGTCAGCGCAAACTTTTTAATCTGGAAGCCGACAAATATAAAGCCGAAATCGCTCAGGCGGATTTGATAAAAACCAAAATTGATGAAATTAACTCTCAAATTGTTAAAATTCGCAACCAAGAACTGTTTAATCAGATTATGGTTAAGCAAAAATCTATTTTTCAACCCACTGAGGTTTGGCTATCGGTGCGCTCATTGGGTGAGTTTTTCCTCAAAGTTGCACAATCTCCGCTTACATGGTATGAAAAACTCACTCCCCCCGACCGTGATGTGGTCAATAAACATCTCTTGACTATCGGGCTTATCTTAATTCTTTCACTAATCGGCGGAACTTATCTCAGCCGCGTCATCAAACGAAATTTTGGGTATCGGCGCAATGTGGATTTTCCCTCTTATGCGCAAAAGGTAGGCGCGGCTATTGGTATGATTGTGGGGCGAGGAATTGTTCCGTCCATATTTTTTGGAGCATTCTTAATTTGGCTCTTGCAAAACAAACTTCTTGCCGGCTCAGATTTTGAGAATTTGCTCTACTTAGCGGCACTTTATTTATTATATTATTATTTAGTTGCCGCAATCATCAAGATCACATTGACACCATCTTCGGGAAAATGGCGGATTATTGAAGTATGCGACAGGCGAGCCCGCAAAATTTGCGCTTCTCTCCTATTTGCCGCTGCAGCAATTTGCGGAGTTTTGTTCTTATTATCCTTGGCACAAGCACTACAAACCGCTCCGGCAGCACTAATCAGTCTTAAAATTGTGGCGCTTGCAATCAAAGCCCTGGCCATTATTTTAGTATTGCACCGCTTTTTCTATGATCCGGAGGCGGAATGCAATAACCTCTCTCCGGTGAATGATGAAAACGAAACTCAGCTCAGCGGTCAAGCCAGACTTGGGATTTTGTTAACTATCATAATTGCGGCTGCTTTTGGTATCTCTCTTTTAGGTTATGTCAGCTTGTCTGAATTTATCATTAATCATTTTATGCTCTCGGCATTAGTTATTGGGGCTTTTTATGTGGGTCAAAAGTTTTTAATCGCCCTATTTCACCAAATTTTGCGGTTTAATTTTTGGCGGCGGAGTTTGCGTATTGCCAGGCGTACGTTGGTCAAAACGGAGTTTTGGTTTACGCTGATATTAAGCCCGATTTGGCTGATTGCTTGCGGATTGGTACTGCTCTCGCTATGGGGTGTGTCGGTGGACATTATGCTCCATAATTTCAAAAACTTTCTCATTGGCTTTGATATCGGCGGCGTGCATATTTCCATTACCTCAATTTTGCTCGGTATGCTCTGTTTTGCGTTCTCAATGTACATCTTTAAGCTACTGCGCAACAGTTTTGACAGCGGTAACTTGAGCAAAATTGAAATGAATGAGGGAATCCGCAGCTCCATTATTTCTTTACTCGGATTTTTCGGTTTTATCTTTTCGTTCATATTGGCGATTGCGGTTATGGGCGGAAGTCTTAGGAGTATTACCATTATTGCCGGTGCGTTGTCTTTTGGAGCGGGGCTTGGTTTGCAAAATGTGGTCAGCAACTTAGTGGCCGGCCTAACCATCTTGTTTGAACGGCCGATTAAGGTCGGCGACTGGGTGATTGTGGACGGGCAAGAGGGAATCGTCAAAAAAATTAATATGCGCTCTACCGAACTCGAAACTTGGAGCAAGTCTAACATCATAATCCCCAATGCCGCCATTTTGTCGCAGAGTGTGATTAACCTAACTTATTCTGATAGAATCGGAAGAATCGAAATTAAGGTCGGGGTCGATTATGACAGCAACATTGAACTGGTTACCAATACCTTATTAGAGATTGCGCAAGCAAACCCGAAAATTTTGCCATCTCCGGCTCCAACCGTGACTTTTACAGAGTTTGGCGATAGTAGTCTTAACTTCCAGCTCAACTGTTTTACGGCCAATATTTATGATAAAAGTCTGATTTCTAATGAACTGAGGGAACGAATCATTTTAGCATTTAGAGATAAAAATATTAATATTCCCTCCCCGCAAAAGCTTATCTATGTCCCCTTGCCCACGAACTAACTCTTTGAAAAATATCATTAAATAAATTATTTTAAAAATTTTTATGCACTTAAGCGTTCCTTAAGTTTCAAATGGTGAACTGTAAGTGTAGTTAGGAACAACCCATATAATTTAACTTTTAATTTTTGAAGGAGAAATATCATGAAAAAACTTTTAGCTGCTACTTCTTTGGCTTTGGTTCTTGGTTTGGCCGGAAACGCAATGGCTCAACAACCCGCTTCGGTTCGCGGTGGTTTTCAAGGTCCGGGTTTGACGGTAATGACCGTTAGCGAAGCTCTCAAACTCAATGACGATGCTCCGGTGAAACTCAGCGGTAAAATTGAAAAAAGTCTCGGTAATGAAAAATATTTGTTTAAAGATGCTACCGGTTCGATTACAATCGAGATTGATGATGAAGACTGGAACGGTGTAAATGCTACTCCGGAAACCGAAATCATTATCACTGGCGAAATCGACAAAGACATGCTCAGAGATGCCGAAGTTGATGTGGATATGGTAACTTTGAAGTAAGTAAATAGGACTTAAGATGCGAATCTTACTAATCGAGGATGACAGCCTGATTGGCGACGGGATTAAAACCGGACTGGAAAACTTTGGCTTTGCGGTCGACTGGTTTAAGGACGGAAACGAAGGACACGAATCTTTACTCCAGGCTCAATATGATGCGGTTATCCTCGATTTAGGTTTGCCAGGGCGCGATGGTTTATCTATCTTGAAAGATTGGCGCAACCGCGGAAAAACCGAGCCAGTGCTCATCCTTACTGCAAGAGGCGATGTTGATGAGCGGATTGCCGGACTTAACAGCGGAGCTGATGATTATCTTGGTAAACCTTTTTCGCTCAAAGAAGTTCAAGCGCGGTTAAACGCGCTTATTCGGCGCAAAAGCGGGGTAGTTGCTCCCGAAATTAATTATAAAGGTGTGACCTTTAATCCCCAAACTCGCAAAACTTTTTATCAGGGCAAGGAAATTACTCTCTCGCCCAAAGAAACTGCGCTCTTGGAACTCTTGTTGTTTAACCGAAACAAAGTGCTTTCCAAAGAGATGATTGAAAACAAGATTTATGCTTGGGACGATGAAGTCTCCAGCAATGCGGTGGAAGTGCATATTCACCACCTGCGCAAAAAGTTGCACAAAGATATTGTCAAAACCATTAATAAAATCGGATACATCATGGAGGACTAAATGAAAAAACTTAATCTGAGGGTGCGCCTCTTAATCTTCCTGATACTGATTTCAGCGGCAGTGTTTATTACCGCCGGGGTTTTGTCGTGGAAAGAGGCAAGAGAAAAAGTTGATGAATTTTTTGACACCTATCAGATTGCTTTGGCAAGGCGCTTGTCAACGACCGATTGGTCCAACATTACCCATGAAATGCAAAAAATCAGCGATAAGCTGGTAGATGACATTCATAATGCCGAAGATGAAGACGAATCTATCGGTTTTGCCGTATTTAATAATGAAGGTGAGCGGATTTTTCATGATGGAGAAAATGGCCGCTATTTTCCGCCATTTGGACGCAAGGGAAGTTTTGGAACCGAGCGGATTGATGATGAAAAATGGCGGGTTATTCGGCTAATGTCTACCGATAATCGGTTTATTGTGGCGGTAGGACAAGAGCTTGATTATCGAAACGAAATTGTGGAGGATATGTTTGAGGAATTTATGACCCCGTGGGCAATTGGCTGGGGGGTAATGTTACTGGCAATTATCCTCATGTTAACCAAAGAATTTGCTCCGCTTAACCGCTTGGCACGCCAACTTAAACAACGAAAAGGTGACGACCTTTCTCCGCTTGATGAAACCGATATCCCCGGAGAGGTGAAACCCTTGACCAGTGCCGTTAATTATCTGCTCAATCAGACCCAAGAAATGCTCCAAAGAGAAAAAAGCTTTATTGCAGACTCTGCCCATGAACTGCGCAGTCCTTTAACCGCTCTCAAAGTCCAATTGGAAGTGGCGCAAATGTCTGCTGACAACCCCAAAAACCTTAATAATGCCTTAGACAAGCTTGCTCTTGGCATTAACCGTGCGGAGCGATTGGTCGAGCAACTGCTGGCATTTTCGCGGATTGAGGCTGGTTTTGAGAACCTTCCGGG
This sequence comes from uncultured Alphaproteobacteria bacterium, assembly GCA_944391475.1. Lineage (GTDB taxonomy): Bacteria > Pseudomonadota > Alphaproteobacteria > RF32 > CAG-239 > MGBC133411. The sequence continues at coordinate 20,431 of CALXTR010000004.1, forward strand.
TGAAAGCTCGCTAATTGACTGGCAGCAAATTGCCACCCAAATTGCCGAAGATTACACTCCAGCGGCACAAGCAAAGAACATTAATTTGGTGTTAGACATTGCCGGAAAAGCTCCGTTTGAGCAAGGAAATCCCATATGGGCGGCACTCATGCTCAAAAATATGGTCGATAATGCCATCAAATATAGCCCCGAGAAAGCCACCGTATCTATTAGCATTAAATATAACAAAATTAAAGTATGCAACTCCAACACCGTGGTTGAAGAAGACAAGCTCAAACATTTGGGACAACGCTTCTATCGTCCGGCCGGCCAAAAAACAACCGGAAGCGGTCTTGGGATTTCCATTATCATGAAAATTGCGGCCTTATACCGCTGCCGGGTTGCTTTTGCTAACACCGATGAAGGATTTTGCGTGAGCATTATCCCGCTTAAAGACTAAGTCTAATCGGCCATTACGCGGCGCAGAAAGTAATACTCGCCAATCTCAACCAAGCCATAGAGCACAATGTATGCGCCCATGATGGCGGTGATGGTTAAGGCTCCTAATACCGGAAAAGCCAAAATCAAAAAGGCAAACACAATGCCTAAAGCTCCGGCCGTGGCGCACCAGCCCCAATTGAGCCCGATTTTGCGAAGTTCCCAAGCGTTGGCCAATTGGATAATCCCGACAGCCAAGCACCAAACAGCAAAGATTATTGGTAAAGTCTCAGCTGTGACACCTAAATTGCTGACAAAGATTATTCCAACAAAGATATCGAGCAATCCAACCAGCATATACCAGCCCGATTGAAATGAAAAAGCAATATAACCGGCACCGACAATAATAAAACCGATACCAAGATATAACGCCAAAGCAACCAGCGATACGACCGGATTGAACCAAACATAAACACCAAGCAGTGTCATGATTATGCCGGCAATTAAGTGCCAGATACCAATACCTTTATTGGCAGATGTGGAAGATTTAGTATTTAGCATAAGTAAATTCTCCTATTGTTGAAGTCATATTTAAATATAAGTAGTTTAAAATGGCTTTTAAACCCTGATTGTTGTGCATATACATCCATTTAGTCGGTATAACCATTTATTTTTGCGTATTTTTCTAATATACATAACATTTTATCCATTAATTTTCTTTATTGGTGCTTTTGCCTTGACTTTTTGGGCTAATCTGCTTTGTATTAAATTAAAGTAAGTGCGACTCAATGCGGACAAATCAATCATGAATAAAAAATTCAAAAAAATCATTAAATTAATCTTCTACATATTAGTAATAACATTGATTTTCTTTGGTGGATATAAGGCTTGGGTGGAATATCAAGAATATCGCCGAGAAAGTATGGCTCAAACCTTAACGATTGAAGGTGAGGAATTTAGCTTTCAAAAACTGGGAGAAATGGCTAAACGCCTTTCGCAAAGTGCGTATGTGGCTCCTTTAGATAATTTGCCCCAAAGCGTGAAAAAGCTCAATTATGACCAACACCGCGATATTCGCTTTGCTCGCAATAATGGTCCGTGGTATGGCAAAAAACTTCCCTTTGAAGTTCAATTCTTCCATTTGGGGTCGCTGTTTCAAATCTCGGTGCCGATTAATGAAGTGATTAATGGCAAGACTCGTCCGATTAAATATTCAGCTGCATATTTTGACTATGGCAAAAACAAAATTAACCCCAAAGAATTGGAAAATATCGGCTATGCCGGATTTAGGCTGCATTATCCGCTCAACACTTCTTCTTACTACGACGAGCTCATCTCGTTTTTGGGCGCAAGCTACTTCCGTGCTTTGGCACAAAACCAAAAATATGGTATCTCAGCCCGTGGCTTGGCAATTGACACCGCAGTACAAACCGGCGAAGAATTTCCGATTTTTAGAGAATTTTGGATTGAGCGCCCAACCCGTCGCGCCAAAGATGTTACTGTCTATGCACTTCTTGATAGCCCGAGCGTGGCCGGAGCGTATAAATTTGTGATTACTCCCGGTGCGAAAACCGTAATTGATGTGGAAACTCTGCTTTATCCCAGAAAAAAAATCAATAAGCTCGGTATTGCGCCTTTAACCTCCATGTATTTGTTTGGCGAAAACACCAAAAACAAATTTGATGACCATCGTCCTGAGGTTCATGACAGCGACGGACTTTTGGTGCAAAATGGTGCCGGAGAATGGTTGTGGCGACCGTTGGATAATTCCAAATATTTACGCATCAGCTCCTTTGTGGACAACAATCCTAAAGGTTTTGGGCTGTTGCAACGTGACCGTGATCCCTCTCATTATCTTGACTTTGAGGCTTATTATGAACAACGTCCAAGCGTATGGGTAGAGCCAATCGGTGAATGGGGCAAAGGTAGTGTGGAGCTGGTGGAAATTCCTTCTATTCAGGAAATTCACGACAATGTCGTAGCTTATTGGGTGCCAAAAAAATCTCCTGAGCCGGGGCAAGAATTAAACTATAAATATAAACTATACTGGTTCAATGATTTCCCAATTGAAACCAAGCACGGAGCCGTGACCGCAACTTATACCGGTATTGGCGGAGTGTCTGGTATGCTCGAAACTAACAAGCGTAAGTTTGTGATTGATTTTGACATTCTCAACATGAAATCTGAAGTTGAAAAAGGAATTGCAACACTTGATGCCTCGGCTAGTGAAGGAAAAATTGTCGGAACGCATCTGGCTTATAATCCGCTGACCAAAGGTTTGACTGCTTATGTTGACTTTGAACCCAACGGAAAAACTTCCGAACTCCGCGTGTCGGTGGTCAAAAAAGGTAAACCCATCTCAGAGGTATGGAGCTATCAATGGTTACCCTAAGAATCCAGAGCGGCGATGATATTATCCGAGCATATTTCAGTAATCTCGGTTTTAGCGAAAAACAGTTGCCGGCTTTGACACGCTTGATTGATGAGCGGTTTGGCAAAGTTCCGACCGATGGCGATGAGTTGGTGGCGTTTATTGATGCACAAGTTTTACGCCTAGCTAAATCGGTGTTTCCGCATTCGGTCTTGCCAGATGAGCAACTTTTGGCGCAATTTCGTTTGGTCTTTTTACTTTGCAACGGAGCGCAAAAATGCACCGATGAAGTGCTAAAAAAACATCGTCTGCCGGAGGGATTGGCCGAGCAGATGCGTAAAACAGCATTTGAAACCGCGCCGGGGTATTGTTTTTCGGATATGGTTCCGCAAAAAATTGAATCACCTAAACCTTCTAACTTCTTCCACAATTTATTTCATCGTGCCAAAAAGGATTAAAACTCGATGCAAAAATTTGTTCCAATTTCACCTAAACAAGTGCGCCGCCGTCGGGTAGTGGTGTTTGGGCTCATGATAGTGAGCACACTGTTAGCAACCCTTAAGTGGATTACGGCTATTCCTAGTGATTCCCGCCTATTTACTCAGCTGTTGATGGTGATTTTGTTTATGCTGACTTTTGCTTGGATTGCGCTGTTTTTCTGGTCGAGCATTTTTGGCTTTTTTGAACTGTTAAGAAAGCGCAATGTGCCGGGGATTCACTGGGTTGATGAAAACACCAAGCTCTCAACCCGTACGGCGATTTTGATGCCGGTTTATAATGAATCGCCAACCAACGTATTTGCCAACTTATTAGCTATGGCCGAAGACCTCAAAAAAACCGGACAGGAAAAAGCTTTTGATATCTTTGTCTTAAGCGACACCACCAACCCCAAAGTATGGGTAGAAGAAGAAAAAATTTGGCTGGAAGCACGTCAGTTAATGTCGCCTAACATCAATTTATACTATCGACGCAGAGCCAAAAATATTGCTCGAAAAAGCGGGAATATTGAAGATTTTTGCAACAAATGGGGCGCCAAATATGACTTTATGATTGTGCTTGATGCCGATAGTTTGCTCTCAGGAAAAACTATGCTAACCATGGCGCAACTCATGGAAGCCAACCCCGAAACCGGAATTATTCAAGCTCCGCCAATGTGTATTAACCGCAACTCTTTGTTTGCGCGCATTCAGCAATTTGCCGGTAAAGTCTATGGACCGATTGTGTCTGCCGGTTTGGCTTATTGGCAGGTGAGCGACAGCAACTACTGGGGGCATAACGCAATCATTCGGGTCAAGGCCTTTATGGAATGTTGCAAATTGCCGGTTTTAAGCGGGAGAGCTCCGTTTGGCGGGCATATTTTGAGCCACGATTTTGTGGAAGCTGCCCTCATTCGTCGCGGCGGTTGGTCGGCTTGGCTACTACCAGAGCTAAAAGGGAGTTTTGAAGAATGTCCCCCGACGATGATTGATTTTGCCATTCGCGATCGTCGTTGGTGTCAGGGCAATATGCAGCACATCAAAGTACTGATTTCAAAAGGATTACACCCCGTTAGCCGCGTGCATTTCACGATTGGGATTATGTCTTATCTCTCCTCGCCGATTTGGCTCTGCTTCTTGCTGGTCGGCCTAATGACGGCACTCGGACGCGAAATTTTTCCGCCAACGTATTTTCCGCAATCTTACACCTTGTTCCCCGAATGGCCGATTTTTGATAAAATCGGGACGATTGCACTATTTATTCTCTCGATGTTTATGCTGATTTTCCCAAAATTTTTGGGACTTATTATCTATCTTAAGGAAAACAAAGCCGCGGATATCGGCGGAATTTTCGGCGCCATAAAAAGTGTATTGGCCGAAATTGTGTTCAGTGCATTATCTGCGCCTATCATGATGATGTTTCAAAGCAAGTTTGTATTTGATATTTTTGCCGGTATTGATGCCGGATGGAACACCCAAAACCGCGAAGATTCCGGCACGCCTTTCAAACAAGCCGTGGAGCGCCATTTTTGGCACACCATTCTTGGTATTGCCACTACCATCATTGTATGGAACTATGCTCATGCACTGTTTTGGTGGATGCTTCCCATTACGGTGGGCTTGATGCTCTCTATTCCTATCTCGATGTTTTCTTCTCGCGAAAGCAACGGAATTGCTGCTCGCAAGCACAAATTCTTTGTCATTCCCGAAGAAGTGAAAATTCCTGAAATTTTGAAAGAAGCCAAAGCTTATCTTGCAAATTTGCAAAAAATTTCGTTAGATAACTGTGGGGTGGAGGCAATTGTAACCAATCCACAGCTTAATGCTTTACATATTTTGATGCTGCCAATTAACGGTCCGGCCCCAGAATTTAGTGCCAAAACCTTAGAAATGGCTCAGATTAAGCTTGAAAACTTCATCAACCATAAGCTAAAAATGGAACTCACTAAAGAAGAAGAAATTGCGTTGCTTTATAGTCCGCAAATTTTGCGCAAAGCTTGTTTGGCGTTGGCAATCTAGAAAAAAAATGGGCAGCCTATAAGCCGGGTTCTGTATCATATTTGCTTTATCTTGCGACAAAGATTTATGACGATAGCCATTCATCTGGGCCAGGTTTTGCAACCAGGCTCGGCGCGACCTACCTCTGGAAGGAGTGGGAACTCTCCGATACTAAATTTCAAAAGAAATTCGTCCTAACTTGGTCTTGCTTCAGACAGGGTTTGCCTGGACCATCCTTGTTGCCAAGAATGCGGTGAGCTCTTACCTCGCCTTTTCAACCTTACCTTCCATATAGAAAGGCGGTAATTTTCTGCGGTACTTTCCCTTGGGTTTCCCCAGCCAGACGTTATCTGGTGTCTTGTTCCCTTGAAGCCCGGACTTTCCTCACAAGTGGATTTTACTTTCCGTTGCGCGGCTATCCGGCCACCCGTTTGCTAATTTAACCATTATAAAATTTTTTTGCAAGAAAAAATTATCCACATCTTCCGTCACCATAAATCTATATTTTGTGCCTTTCGAAATTAAAAACACAACATATTGAATATAGGCGAAAAAATTTAATAATATATGCATTTTCCCATTGCATCCCATGAAATCCCATGTTATACCATAAATAGTGGTGGTGAATTAGGGGGCAAAATGAGAAGTAATTTTCTCTTTTTAGATACAATAATCAATAAGGTGGACGCCAAAGGTCGCGTTTCTCTGCCCTCAGATTACCGCGCAATAGTTAAAGAAACGTCAAGCGAAATCGTGTGCTATAGAAGCCTCACTTCTCCTTGCATTGAAGGCTGCTTGGAAGATTTGCTTGACAAACTTGCCACCGAAATTGAGACCTCTACCGATTTTTTCTCTCAGACCCAAGATGATTTGACCAACCTGATTTTTGGTGATGCTAAGCGTTTTCCGTTTGACAGCACCGGTCGCATCGGGCTCACGGAAAAGCTCTTAAAACACGCCAATATTACCGACACAGCCGTATTTGTCGGGAAAGGTCGTAAATTCCAGATTTGGAACCCCGAAAACTGGGAAAAAGAAGAAGCGCGTATCAGAGCCGAAGTGCTCAAAAACCGACCGGTTCTTCGCCCTACCCTCAAAGAGGAGAATAAGTGATGATTCCCGGCGGCTATGACAAACATTTTCCGGTGATGCTCCAAGAAGTATTATCCTCACTTTCACCTCAAGACGGGAAAACATATGTCGATGCCACTTTTGGAAACGGTGGCTACAGTGAAGCCATTCTCAATGCAGCCAACTGCAACCTCATTGCGCTTGACCGTGACCCCAATGTATTGCCCCGCACTGAAGAGTTCGCACAAAAATACGGCAATCGCTTCCGTTTTATTCCCGGTTGTTTCGGAGATTTTGAAACATTGGTTAACCAGCCGATTGACGGCGCCGTATTTGATATTGGAGTTTCTTCAATGCAGCTTGACCAAGCTGAGCGTGGTTTTTCGTTTGGGAAAGATGCTCCTTTAGATATGCGGATGTCATGCCATGGTGAAACTGCGGCAGATTTAGTGAATTCACTTTCCGAGCAAGAGCTGGCCGACCTCATTTATCAATATGGCGAAGAGCGAAAATCTCGCCAAATTGCCAATAAAATCGTTAACTTCCGCAAAACCAAACCTATTGAAACCACTCGTGAACTGGCGGAAATTATCTATACCGTCATTCACAAAAATCCCAATACCATTGATCCGGCTACCCGCACTTTTCAAGCCTTGCGTATTGCCGTAAACGATGAACTAGGCGAGCTTAAGAGAGGGTTGCAAGGCGCAGCCAATCTCCTTAACCCCCAAGGGCGTTTGGTGGTGGTGAGTTTTCATTCTTTGGAGGATAGGATTGTAAAATCTTTCTTCAAGGAAAACACGGGGAAGAACCAGCATATCTCAAAATATGCCACTTCTCCCCAAACAACAGACTGCAATATCTTTGCCAGCTGTTCTAAAGCTATTGAGCCTTCTCAGGAGGAGACAAAGCTCAATAAGCGTTCACGCTCGGCAAAATTGAGATTTGCAGTCAAAAAGTAACACGATAGCCAGAAAGGAAACGTGACATGAATAGTACAAGATCGGCAACTTTGGCATTATGGGTAACTTTGACCTTTTTGCTCGGTTCTGGACTGTTAGTAATGAAAAACCAGGTGCAAACCCTAGAAAATCGTTTGGTGAGTATCAACAAGGATATTGAAACCGACATCAAAACTATTCATATTTTGCAGGCTGAATGGAGCCACTTGAACTCTCCTTCAAGACTGCGTAAGCTTGCGGAGAAACATATTTTGTTAAATCCGATACGAGCTGAACAAATTATTAACTATTCTCAGGTACCATTCGAATATGAGAATAGCGAATCTGACAAACGACGCTTGGCTCAGAAAAATATTGCAGATTATGCGGCAAAAAACAAAGAACTGAAGCGTTTGGCCAGAGCTCAAAGATAAAACAAGAACAAACAATAACACAGATTATAGTGGCAGAAGCAACGAATTATGTGGGGAAAGTATTTTTCTAGAGATGGACGGGATAACTTCTATCTTCCCGGACAAGAAATTAAAATCGGGAGAAGTTTAGCTCTCAGGAACTTGACCTGCGAGAAAGATCCGTTGTCGACCTGTCGAGTGCGCGTGCTTGTGGCCGTAATGGGCTTTATGTTTGTGTATTTGGTTATTGCTCTTCGGCTTTTTGATGTGTGTGTGGTCGAAAACTTGCGCTCGGAAAGAAATGTGGCCGAAGCACCAATCCTTGAAGTTATGCCAGACAGCCCCATTAAACGTGCCGATATTACTGACCGCAACGGCGCTATCATTGCGACCTCTCTTCCTACCGTTAACCTATTTGCTAACCCTAAAAAAATCTTGAATCCTCAAAAAGCAGCTATGGAGCTTGCTCGCATTTTGCCTGATTTACGTTATGAGGATATTTTATCAAAACTCAAACGTCGCGGAAGCTTTGTTTATATCAAACGCAACCTCACTCCTTCTCAGCAATATCAGATTAACTATCTCGGAATTCCGGGGCTGGAGTTTGAAAATGGGGAAAAACGTATTTATCCTCACAAAAACTTGTTTGCTCATGTAATTGGTAACACCAATATTGACAATATCGGTATCTCGGGCTTGGAGAAAAAGCTTGATGAACGTTTGACCCACTCTGATATTCCGCTAAAACTCTCAATCGATTTGGGTGTACAAGATACTATTCGCGAAATTTTAGCTCAGGGTATGCAAAAATTTAGTGCAAACGGTGCGACTGCAATTTTAATGGATGTGAACACCAGTGAAATTATTGCGATGGTTTCTCTACCTGATTATGATCCTAACCGCACCCAAAACCCAGGTTCGAAAGCTCAATTTAATATGGCAACCAAAGGTGTGTATGAACCAGGTTCTGTCCTTAAAGTGTTTAATACCGCAATGTCTTTAGAAAGTGGCAAAGTCAAAGTTGCTGATACTTTTGATGCTACCCAGCCGCTTAAGCTCAAGTACAATGTCATTAAAGATTATCGTGGTGAAAATCGTTGGCTCTCGGTGCCAGAAATTTTAATCTATTCTTCTAATATTGGTTCTGCACGCATGGCTTTTAAGGCCGGAGGCGATGAACAAAAAGAATTTATGCGCAAAATCGGTTTCTTCCAAGAACTGCCGATTGAGGTCCCAGAAAAAGGAAAGCCCCTTGTACCTAAACGCTGGGGCGAAGGAACAATTGCAACGGTTGCTTTTGGTTATGGTTTGGCGGTAACTCCTTTACACGTTATCACGGCCTTTTCGGCAATGGTAAACGGCGGTATTTATCACGATCCAACGCTGATTAAAAAAGAGCAAAATGATGACGGGCGCAGAGTAATTTCTTATAATACCTCGCAATCCATGCGCAAATTCTTGCGTTTGGTGGTGGTGGAAGGTTCGGGCAAACGGGCCAATGTCAAAGGTTATGAAGTGGCTGGTAAAACCGGTACGGCTAACAAACTCTCGGCCGAAGGTAAGTATGTGGACAAGAAAGTACGCACAACCTTTGTATCGGCTTTCCCGATTTCTAACCCCAAATACGCCTTGTTGTTGATGCTCGATGAGCCTAAAGCCACCAAAGAAACCTGGGGATTTGTAACCTCTGGTTGGAACAGTGTGCCAACAGGTGGAAAAATCATTGAGGCAATTGCACCGCAGCTCAACCTCAAAGCCAACTATGACCTTGATGAATTGCGCCAAGAGCGGATTATTGAAGCTTCTTACAGTCGCTAGAACTCTAATTAGGTGAGTAAATCTTGCTGTTTTCAGGAATGGGCGCGCCAATGCCTTTTTCTAAAACATCAACCGGTACAAAACCCATTTCGCCATTATCAACCATGACCCGATACCACTTACTATCAGGGGTTACCCCGCTGATACGAACGGTATGATTTTCCGGAAGTTCGAACATAACATCAAACTCTTTAGCCGGACCATACATTACCTTAGCCTCGCCTTTGAAGTGATATAATTTACTGGTATCATTAACATCAACCGGAATATTGAGCACTTTAGATACCACAATGTCGTCCACTGTTTGTTCACCGTTACTAAACTTAACCCGTTGGAAATAGGTTATCTCATCTTTTTTAGCAAACAACTTCATCAACTCGGCATCACTAATGACGCTTGATGTAAGCGGAAACAGTGCCACAACAAACAACATTATCGGTACCGCTAATTGCAACATTTTTAACTTGGCATAGTTCCAATGCGGCAAACGAGCTTTGTCGGTGCGAACTCCGGTTAGTCTAATAAACCGCTCCAACAAATCCTTTTGCTTATCATCGGCATATTCTTTAGCTTGCAGCGCCGAAAGCATAGACTTTTCCATTTTATTGTCTTGATAATATGCAATCGCATTATGAATGAGCAAGGTCAAATTTTGCGACCGATTGTGATTAATGGCACTATAATTATGCGCAATAGCCTGCACGTTTTTGAACAGAGCCGGAATGCCCCACCAGCCTAAAAGCCAATTGCTAACCGAGGCTTTTAGCACCACGGCCGGAGCTTCTAAAGCATTGCAGATTTCATCATCATTGCGTACTGAAGTGGAAACGATTTTGCCCCAAACCTTTTGCAAAGAGAAGGTGCGGATAAACGGATTTTCAATTCCGGCGCGATCCTTATAAACTTTCAAGTTTGACATATCAGGAAAATTTTTGCTGACATAGGCCTGGCTTAACAAATCATATATAAGCCGGCTTTTCTCATCTTTTAATACATCATAGGCAACGGAGAGGTGTTGGAACTTCTCGGTTGCTTCCTCGCTGGTATTATGGTCAGGGTGCCAGCGTTTGGCTCGCTCGCGGTAGTTAGCTTTTATCTCAGCTTCGCTTGCGGCGGGAGTGAGGTCTAATATCTGATAATATCCTAAAGGGTCACGCATACTCATATATATATTCCATCCTGCAAAAGTGGGGGTTCGGGTTCATCATCGCATAGCTTGATAAACTTTTCTTTAATATTAATCCGAATATTACCGGCATAGTCAACCTCTGACAGAGATTTCCTAAATAAATTCATAATTTCGGTGCAAAAGTCGGTATCAATTTCCTTTTCGGTACGGATAATAAGGTCAAAGCGTCTCTCTTGCGGCAGCGAAAAACCATCAAACTGAAAACCGCCCAGAGCCGTAAAAGAAGTATCAACCACAAAACGAGCTGCGCCTTTGCCTTTGGGGCTGGACTGTTGGTGGCGCCCATCTTTACCAAACCTTCTAACTGCAATCTGAATTCGGCTTAAGTTTTCGGCCCCATAAAACGGAATTTCAATAATCCGCCACTGGGTATTATCTTCACGACGGCCGATAATCATATCTTCTAAGCGGGCCAAGGCCTTTTGTCCCTCGGGGCCGGAAAGGCGCAAGCTATCGACCACATCTTGCCCCAACCAACTCTCAATTTTTCCCTCACCGGTGGCTTTGAGAAAGGTCATAATATTAGATAGCATTTTGTGGTTGTGAGCCGGAATTTTATCAATAATGGCATTGTAAACCTTTGGTGACACCTGTGTTTGGAGCGGAGCCAAAATTTCGTGTAACTTGCTTCCTAATGACTGCGCTGTTCCTCCCTCTGATTTTTGGTTTATTTTAGGTTCTCGTTCTAGCCCCAGCAGTTCGGAAAAACGCAGGATAAATTTTTCACCAACGGCGATTTTGAGCGGAACTTCAGGGATTATCTCGCCTAAGGGCGTACGCAACACAACTTTATCCCCGCGCAGGGAGGTTTCAGCCGTAATCTCGCGGCCAGAGGGACCATTTTCAAAAAAGTTTTTAATGGTCTCAATTATCTTTTCAGGCAAGCCTTGAGATAGTTTTGTATCAATACTGCTTGGCTGGTTGGAATATACCGCAGAATTGCTCTGTGGCAAAGATGTTTCCAGCAAAGGTTTGAGTGTGGCAGCCAAATTACGGATAACTTCCGGTAAGCTTTGAGCCATTGTAGTTGGTGGTGGCGAAACCGTAGTATTTGATTGCAACGCTGTTTCGACAATTTCGGGTTTGAGTGACAAATTTTCAATCAAATTGGATAGTTGGCGGATTTCAGAGCTCCCTACTCCCATAGCGGATAATTCACGTGCCAAAAGTGGCTGCAAGCGCAGCGGAACCAAAGCGACATCTTGCAAATTGCCAATGGTTTTAACCACTGCCGCAGTATTGCTAATAGTGTCTTTTATTGCTGACGTGGATACAAAATTTTCAACCTTCTGCCCATCAACACTTATCAAGCGGACATCTATCCGCTGAGGAGTTTTGGCGACTACTCGCGCCTGAATTTGGCTGGCTTGTTCAGGAAGCTGTACTTGTGGTGGCAAGTTCATTGTAACGGTAGCATTTGCGCTCCCGGTGTTCTCCCCGCTTCCTACACCTAAATCAATACTGACCAGCAACTTTCCGGTTAAGGTTTGCATAGTTTGCGGCTTAATCTGCAGGTTAATCTGCTGGCCTAAATTCAGGTTTCCCATGCCGCCTTCGGGAGTTTCAATCCCTGCGGTCACCCCAGAGCCGGTACTGCCGCCTTCGGGAAGAGTCACATTTAGCGGCGGAACCAGATTAGTCATTGGCAACTAACCTCTTGGCGATGGCATAAACATCTTCAGCCGCTTCGGATGTGGGGTAGCGGTTAAAAATTGTACTTTGGTTGCGAATGGCGTCGCGGACGCGGGTATCTCGACGGACAATCCCCAACAGCGGCGGATTTATCTTTAAGAAATTGGTACAAGCTTTGAGCAATGTATCATAAGTGCGCTGGCCTTCACGCAAAGAATTGGCCTGATTGACCACAATGCTAATATCGCATTTAGTATATTGCATGGTCATAATCTTGATAAAAGCATAGGCATCGGTCAAAGAAGTGGGTTCATCGGTACAAACTACAATTATCTTTTCGGCTAAGCCAGACAAAATCCTCACTGGTTTTTCTACTCCGGCACCCATATCCAAAATTACCTTATCGTAAGAAGAGGCCAATACATTCAAATCCTCTCCTAATATCTGCAATCTACCGACCGGAAGAGAGGCCAAACCTGCAGAGCCCGAACGACCGGCAATGACATCAAAGTGTCCTTTATCATAATGATGTACAACCTGATTTAAGGTAAGGCTTCCCGAAACAACGCTCCCGATATCATATTTTGCCATTAACCCTAACTGAATGTCGACATTAGCCAAGCCTAAGTCGCCGTCAAAAAGTAAGGTCTTTTGTTTTAAGATGCTAAGCGAGTGTGCCAAGGTGATGGAAAACCAAGTTTTGCCAACACCGCCCTTACCCGAGGCAACCGCAATCAGGTTCTTGCCTTTTTTGGTGCTACGGGGAGTGGTCCCTCGGGGCATGATTTTTAGTTCTTCGGGTTTGTTTTGTTCCATGGCATCCTCTTTTCACTTAAAAAATTTTTAAGCCAAAATCAGTTTACTTAATCCGGCAGGTGTTATCTCTGATAAACCTCCGGCAATGTTTGCGCTCACACTAGCTGCACTAAAACTCAGTTCGCAACAAGCGGCAACCGATAATAGTGAGCCGATGCGGCGGGTTAAATCAAGCCGGGTTGGCAAAAGTTGTTTGGCACCAAGTTCGGTAAAGACTTCGGCTATTTCTATAGCTTCATAAGTATTGCTACCTGCAGACATAACCAAAATCTTATCTCCTTTAATTACCTCCAGCCAGCGACCGACTTTTTTGACATCTTCTTCTAAAAACGGATTAATCCCCGGGGTATCTATCAAGACCAAATCATAATTTTTTTCAGCCTTTTGCAACAGCTCGTACAAATTGCGCTCGCTCTTACAGAAGAAAAAATCTTGCTCCAAAATCTTGGCAAAAGCTTCTAACTGCTTGTTGGCTCCGGCGCGGACATTATCAGTGGAAACAATGCAACAAGAAAGCTTTTTCATCAGCGCTAAAGCCGCCGTTTTGGCAATGGCGGTGGACTTGCCGCTACCGGGAGCCCCCATAAAAACTTTGCAAGGGTTGCTTTTATCTAAGATATCGCAATAAGTATATAACTCCCCTAATGCCAACTCCAAGAGCCTACGGTCATCAAAAATTTGCCGCTCGGCACTCAACTTCCTAACTGCAGATAATATCCGCTGTTTAACCAAGTCCAAAGTATCGTGATATTCTAAACTCTCGCGCAGCAAGCGGTCGGTATAGCGCGAGGGATTGTCGTGCACTTCCAGTTCTTGTGCTTCGTTAAAGCTAATCTCTTGGGTTTCTTCAACGGCAGCAGTAACTCTGATTTGTCCGTCGTCCAAGGTTTCAGTCGAAATAATGACGGCATCATTGCCCAAAGCCTCGCGGGCTAAGCTCATAGCCTCCAAACTTCCTGATGCAGTAAAGGTTTTGATTTTCATTTGCCTTTACTCCTAAATTTGGCCAACCGTCTTGATTTTGGCTTTGGGGTGAATTTCATTTTGGGACATGACCACGGTCAGCGGGCGAAAACGCTCAATAATCGAACGTACAAACGGTCTAATCCCCGGACTGGTCAGCAAAACTGCGGTTTCTCCTTTGGCAGCTAATTCTTCCAGCGAATTTCTAACCTTGGTGATAAACTGCTGCAAGGCACTCGGAGCCATAGCCAACTGGCGGTCATCGCCCTCACCTACAATTGCTTCGGCGAAGGCATGCTCCCATTCGGGCGACAAGGTAATCAGCGGAATTACCCCAAACTCATTGGCATTGGCATTAGACAGCTGGCGTGCCAAACGTGAACGGACATGCTCGGTTATCATCATCAGGCTGTGGGTTGAAGACACGGCTTCGGAAATGCCTTCCAAAATGGTGGGCAAATCGCGAATCGAAACCCGCTCTTGCAACAAGTTTTGCAAAATACGTTGTACCGCACCCAAGCTTACTTTGCTTGGAATAAGTTCTTTAACCAGTTTTTGCTGCTCTTTATCCATTTCTTCGAGCAATTTCTGCGTCTCGGCGTAAGACAACAATTCTGGCATATTATCTTTGACCAACTCAGTGATATGTGTGGTCACCACGGTGGCCGGATCAACCACCGTATAGCCCCTAAACATGGCTTCTTCGCGGTAACTCTGGTCAATCCACATAGCCTTGAGCCCGAAAGTCGGCTCATAAGTTTGCTCTCCCGGCAAGGTGATAGGCTCACCTCTTGGATCCATCACCAGCAACTGGGTTGGGCGAAGTTCTCCTTTGCCGGCCTTAACTTCTTTAATGTAAATATTGTACTCATTGGCCTCTAACTGCATATTATCCTGAATGCGGATAGAAGGCATGACAAAACCTAATTCTGAGGCTAAAGCTCGCCGCAAAGCTTTAATCTGGTCGGTCAATTTCTTATTAGCCTCTTCATTAATCAACGGCAGCAAACCATAGCCGATTTCCAAACGTATCAAATCCATTCTCAAGGCTGTGGCTATCGGCTCATCGGCCGCTTTGGTTACTTTGCCTTGCTTCTTTTCTTGCTCCATAACCTCTTGGGCGCGCGCTTGGGCCGCTTTTTGCTGCTTGTCTAAATAATAGGCCGTGGCTCCGGTCAATGAGGCAAGCAAAATAAACGGAGCAGCCGGAGTGCCAGGTAACATACCTAAAGCCAAAGCCATAAATGCGCTCATACCCAAGGCTTTAGGATAATTGGTAACCTGCTCAAACAAAACTTTATCAGTTGAATCGGTCATGCCGGCTTTAGATACCAAAATACCGGCAGCAATAGAAATTATCAGCGCCGGAACCTGACTGACCAAACCATCACCAACTGTCAAGCGAGTATAAGTTTCGGCCGCATCAGAAAAGCTCATATCATTTTGAACCATACCAATGATAATACCGGCGACCACGTTAATAAAGGTAATAATCAAGCCGGCGATAGCATCTCCGCGGACAAACTTGGAGGCACCATCCATGGCTCCATAAAAAGAGCTTTCTTTGGACAAGTCTTCGCGGCGGGCTCGCGCCTCATCTTCGGTTATCAACCCTGATGACAAGTCAGCGTCAATCGCCATTTGCTTACCGGGCATTGCATCCAAGGCAAAACGAGCGGCAACTTCGGCAATACGTCCCGAACCTTTGGTAATAACTACAAAGTTAACCAAAACCAAAATGGCAAATACAATCACACCGATAACAAAGTTGTTACCCATAATGAACCCGCCAAATGCCTTAATGACTTCACCGGCGGCATCAGGGCCCATATAACCATTGGCCAAAATCAATCGGGTGGAGGCTAAGTTCAACGACAATCGATACATAGTGGTGATGAGCAATACCAACGGAAAAGCACTAAACTGATTGGGCTTTTCGATAAAAATGGCAGTCATTAAGACCAAGCACGATATGGTAATGGAAAATGCCAAGGCAATATCAAGCAACCAGGCTGGCATCGGCAAAATCAAGATTACCAGCATTAGGACAATGGATAACGCAAAGAAAATATCGCCCCGCTTTGTGGAGGCAACTATCAAATCCTTAAACGAACGTCCGCCAAATACCGAACTGCTGACATTTTCTGCTTTTTTTGCCATGATTAGACTTTAGTTTTCCTATCCGTTAGAGGGCGGGACTTCATAGCCTTCGTCCTGATATTGTTTGAGTTTGTTGCGCAAGGTGCGAATCGATATTCCCAGCAAATTTGCCGCTTGTGTTCGATTGCCAAAGGTATGCTTTAAGGTATCAATTATCAAATTTCTTTCCATGCCGGCCAAGGTTTGTCCGCCTCCTACAATTCCGGCAGAAGGGACTGTTTCTTCCGCTATCGGGGTCGGATTAATTACGGCACTCGGGTCTGTTAAAATGATAGCTTCAGGCTCAATTTCTTCGGCATTAGACAGTAGAACCGCACGGTGGATGGTGTTTTCTAGCTCACGGACATTGCCCGGCCACAAATAATTGAGCAACATATCGCCTGATGCCTTAGACAAGTCTTTCATCGGCAAACCATTTAGCTCGGAATATTTTTTGATGAAATGCTTGGCCAAAACCAAGATATCTTCCGGACGATCTTTCAAATCGGGAATATTGATATTGACCACATTCAAACGATAATACAAGTCCTCACGGAATGCACCGTCTTTAACCGCTTGGGCCAAATTGCGGTTAGAAGTAGCAATAATCCGCACATCTACTTTTATTGGAGTTTTTCCGCCTATTCTA
Source organism: uncultured Alphaproteobacteria bacterium (assembly GCA_944391475.1). Classification (GTDB taxonomy): domain Bacteria; phylum Pseudomonadota; class Alphaproteobacteria; order RF32; family CAG-239; genus MGBC133411. The sequence continues at coordinate 37,324 of CALXTR010000004.1, forward strand.
TCAATCTCTTTTTCTTGAATGGCACGCAACAATTTGGCCTGAATTCGGATATCCATTTCCGAAATTTCATCTAGCAGCAATGTTCCGCCTGAAGCTTCCTCAAACTTACCAATACGGCGGGCCACCGCGCCGGTGAAAGCGCCCTTTTCATAGCCAAAGAGTTCAGATTCCAACAAAGTTTCAGGGATAGCTGCGCAGTTAACTGCTACAAATTTTTTATTGGCTCTTTTGGAATTGTCATGAATGAACCGAGAAAAAACTTCCTTACCGGTTCCAGAGGAGCCGGTCAACAAAACACTGGCTTCCGATGGCGCAATTTGCTTGGCCATTTTCAAAATAGCCTCAGTTTTCTTATCACCATAAATTAATGCATGGTTCTCGCGAGTGGCTGCGGCTAAAACCGCACCAATCAGCTCAGGGTCGGGAGGAAGCGGAATATACTCTTTGGCTCCGGCCTTAATCGCCTTAACGGCTAGGCTCGGGTCATTGGCCACACCACAAGCTACCACCAAAACATTTATCCGCTCGCTTTCCAAAGAACTGATAAACTTATAGACATCGAGCTTGACATCAATCATGACCAGCTCAATACTCTTGCCGGAACGAAGAATATTCAATGCAGCATCAATATCTTGTGCCAGCGAAACTTGACCACCCTGCGAAATGGCAATCTTGCTGGCAGCGCCTATCTGCCCGTCTAAAGTTCCAACAATTAACAGCTCCATGGCTTTTTACCCTAAAATCCTTTCTTATTTGGTTACCGATTTGACTATCTCAGTCATGGTGATGCCCAATTTATCATCAACAACCACAACTTCACCTCGGGCAACCAAGTTGTTATTAACGTATATGTCTATCGCTTCACCGACTTTGCGATCTAGTTCAATAATCGCGCCTTTGTTGAGTTTCATCAACTGGCTGACCTTCATTTGGGTTTTGCCTAAAATGGCTGAAACTTTAACCGGTATCTCATATACGGCTTCCAAGTCGCTGGTCGAGCTTGGAATATCATAGTCTTCCATATTGTTATCGGATTTTAAGACCGGCTCGTTGTTGACGATGCTGCTTTCATCCATTTCATCCAAATTCAATTCGTTTGTCATAACATTCCTCTCATTACCCAAAAGCTAGCTTAATCTTACTTTAGCTTAATTTTCAGCCGCGGTTTCTTCAAGCAAATTATTAACTTTTTCCAATAATTTATCACTGCCGCTTTGAACACCGCCATTTTCCCATTCAACTCGGCAATCTGAAACTCCTAAACTCGAATCCTTATGCAGCGCTATTTTACCCTCAAAATCATTAATCCGCGCCAGATTGGCAATTTTAGCCTGCATCTTACCTATAATATCGGGATTAAAATAAAATGACAGCTTGGCCTCAGATTTGAAGTTGGCAAAGTTTTCATCTAAAAACTGAATAAGAATTTCTTCTGCGTGTTCTTGGCTAATTTGAGGGAGTAATTTTTTGATTACTGCCATATTTAGTGCCATGAAGTCTCGCTCGAGCTCTTTTTGCAACTGTTCTCTTTGAGAAAGCAAATCACCTATGCGCTTATCTAACTCAACCAACAAACCGGTGGTTTGGTTATCAATTTCTTCTGTTTTGGCGCGATAACCTTCTTCATAGCCAGACTTGGCGGCCTCATCTTTGGCTGCAGCTAACTCTTCTTCCGAATAGCTTGGTGCCGCAATCTCAACCGGCTCAACAACAATTTCTGAAACTTCCGGTTCTTGAGGTGGCTCAGGTATAGCGAGCTCCTCCACAGCGACAGCTTCTTCTTGAGAAGACGTATCTTCTGCTTCTTTCTCATCTAAGATGAAATTATCAAACTCGTATCTTTTGTAGCCGCTCATGATACTCATCCGACTAGTAAATCAACTCATCATTGTCTTTGCCTTCGCTAATCACAATCTCGCCGGCATTGGACAACTCTTTAGTCGTGGTAACAATGTACTGCTGAGCTTCTTCAACATCGCGCAAGCGCACCGGACCCATGGCCTCCATATCTTCGCGGATAATTTTTCCGGCACGAGAGGACATATTGCTGAAGAACAGTTCTTTGATGGTGTCTGATGCACCTTTCAAGGCAATGGCTAGTTTATCCTTATCAATGTTACGCAGCAAAATTTGAATACCTTGAGCATCGACACGAACCAAATCTTCAAAGGTAAACATAAGAGATTTGACGCGGTCGGCACTCTCGCGGTTGCGCTCTTCCAAGGCCTCCATAAATCTGGTTTCGGTATTGCGATCCAAAGAATTGAAGATATCGGCAATAAGCTCGTGCGAATCTCGTCTGGTGGATTTTGACAAGTTGCTCATAAACTCTTTTCTCAAGGTCTTTTCCAAACTGTCTAACACTTCTTTTTGAACGGCATCCATACGCAACATACGCATAATGATTTCCATCGCAAAGTTTTCCGGCAAGAGTGCAATCACCTTGGCGGCGTGCTCAGCCTTAATCTTGGATAAGATAACGGCAATGGTCTGCGGATATTCGTTCTTCAAATAATTGGCTAAAACATGCTCATTGACATTACCTAGCTTATCCCACATGGTGCGTCCGGCCGGACCGCTAATCTCATCCATAATGGCAGAAACACGATCCTTATCCAAAGCTTTAGACAACAAACGCTCGGTGGTTTCATAAGTACCTATCAGAGAACTGTTGCTAGATAGTCTATCCGTAAATTCTTGAAACAGCTGCTCAACAACTCCGGCATTGACCTTACCTAGGCTAGCCATTATAACCGAAAGCTCTTTGATTTCTTCATCATCCATCAGCGAGAACAAAGCTGAAGAACGCTCCTCATCTAACGACAACATTAAGATAGCAGCTTTTTGCTGACCGGAAATTAAATTATAATCATCTACTACATTTTGTTTCATGGCAATTTTCCAATCTCTTAATTGTCGTTCTGATATAACCAAGCTCGGATTACGTTAACAGCAGCATCGGGATTTTTGGCTACCAAATCATTAATCTTTTTCAAGGACGAGACCTTAACTCGGCCATCCACCTTATTGATATTAATGAGCTCTTCCAAACCGCTATCATCTTCATTTAGGAAGTTGGACAAGAGCAAGTTCTCTTCTTCTGCATTATCACCCAAGAGACGCATATCACTGCCGCTGCCACCATCAAACGCATTGTTTATCAGCGGACGGATAACCAGTAAGATAACCAAGATAGCAACAATTGCAACACCTAGACCTTCTAGCATACGCATAATCTCTTCTTTTGTGAAACCAAAGAACATTATGGCTTCGACATTTTCCTCAGCATTATTGAGGTTGACAAACTTGATGTTCTCAACTTCAACCATATCTCCACGATTGGCATCATAACCAACTGCAGATTTAACCAAAGCGGTTAACTGTTCCATCTCCTCTTTGGTACGGTCGCGATAAACCAATTCGCCGGCTTCATTTTTATCATATACGCCATCTACCATAACCGCAACCGTTAATCTTTTAATTACTCCACTGTTGCGGACTTTATTTCTGACCACTTTGGAGATTTCATAATTTACGGTTTCTTCAACTCGTGAATTTTGCGAAAAATTATTGGTACCATTAAGCAAATTATCACCATTTGGAATGTTTTGGGCTACAGTGACAGCTCTTTCACCATCACGAGAAGTACCATCTTCGCTTACTGACGACTGTGATCTAACCACCTGACTATCGGGGTCATAGATTTCTTCATTGGTAACAACTTGGTCAAAGTCCATCTCAATATTGACCTGAGCACGAACCTTACCAGGCCCAATGGCATTTTCTAACATGTTTTGCAACGAAGTTGCCATTTTGCGCTCTTGATCTTGGCGAATGAGCTCATTATTAGTGTTATTTAAGGTTTGCTCGTCATCATAGTTATTCGTCAACAAATTACCAGCAGCGTCTACAATCGCAACATTTTTAACATCTAGTTTGGGAACGGCGGCAGCAACCAGCTTTTGAATCGACAAGATACTTTGAGCGCTCAACTTGCCATGATAGGTTTTAATAACCACTGAGGCGCTGGGAGCTTGCTCCTCACGCGAGAACATCTCTCTTTTAGGCATAACCAAATGAACTCGTGCGCTTTTAATATTATCAACAGAGCGAATCGTACGAGCCAATTCACCTTCCAATGCCCTGACCAAATTTACGTTTTGCACAAAATTGGTAGTGCCTAATGCATCGGCATTATCAAAGATTTCATAGCCGACGTTTGAGCCTTTAGAAGCCAAAGCAAGCTCGGCGGTGTCAACGCGCATTTTGTTGACCATTTCTTTGGGAACTAGAATCTCAGTACCGTTTTTTGCCAATTTGTATTTTACATTGGCAGATTCAAGACGGCTTACAATTTGCTTGGCATCTTCAAGTTCCAAATCTGTATATAACACCCCATATTCAGAGCGTCCCATTTGCATGGCGATATAAATGAAAAAGCTGATTAAAAAGATAAAAATTGCCACAAGTGATGCTAAACGTCCGGGTGACAAATTTTTGATGCTTTGCAAAAAGTTATTCACGAGATTCCCCAATCTGTAAATTTATTAAAAAAATTCCCCGAAACTATGATTAGCGCAAAAATCAATTTTAGGGAAACATAAAAAATCACATATTCACAGCCTGTTTAGCAACCTGCTATATTTTCTATAAAAAATGCCCCGGAAATTTCTTCTCCGGGGCGACTTTAGGATACGGATTTTTTAGTATACTACTAGCTCATCCGGGTTAACTCGTCGAGCATTTCATCGGCTGTGGTAATAATCTTGGTAGCTGCTGAATAAGCTCGTTGGGTTACAATCATATTTGAGAACTCTGTAGCCAAGTCTACGGTTGATTGCTCTACCGAGCTGGCGGCAATCTCACCGGCACCATTGGTTCCCGGGCGCTTCAACAAAGCTTCGCCAGAGTAGTCGGTTTCAATCCAGGCGTTACCTGTTAGAGCTTCCAAACCATTGGCATTGGCAAAAGTTGCTAATGGCAGAATAGCAATCGGTCTGGTTTCGCCGTTATCAAACAGAGCTGTGACCACACCATCATCACTAACACTTACACCTGAGTAGCTACCGAATTTGGCACCATCTTGGGTGATGTAGTTGGTGGTGAAATCTCCCGAAAGACTGGTCAAGCCATCGTTGGTGCCAATATTACCGGCATTGATGGTAATGGTCGTACCTTGTCCATAGCCACCGTCCATATTTTGTGCACCATTAGCCCACTGAATGGCTGCCTCATCAACAAAGAAGTATTTGGGGGTACCATCAGCATTGAAACGTACAGAAGGAACAATTGCACCGGTTTCTACTTCAGTACCATTTACATTGAAGGTATTGGACAATGTATATTCCGTACCATTGCCAATATCACTCCAACCTTGCGGAGCGGTTGAACGAATCCGTCCGGTGATAGCACTATCTCCGTTTACGTTATTAACGGTAATTTTGATATCAGGACCGGTAGAAGTCGGCAAAATCTCAATGCTGCTGCCGCTGGCGGTGAAGCGTTCGGGCTCAACACTGTCATTTTTGAGTTGTTTTACGACCAATTCAGCTATGGTTGCACCTGGGTTAACATCGCCATCAAATGCAGAACTGATATCAATTTGGTCTGGACCTGCACCGCCATCTACCAAGGTATAGGTCTTATCTCCAACTTTGATAGTACTATTTACATAGTCATCTTTTTCGCTGCTGGTGAAATCTATGCGTCCGCAGTTTTTGATGTCTTCGTCAATTGCGGGGATTTCAAAAATACCAGTGGCAATACCGGTTTCAAGATTGGGGTTAGCGGCACTTTGTACGCAAGCTAAGGTCTTGCTGGCATCAATAGTTAAAGCCTCTCCTGAGATTGATTGCACAATCTCAATCTTGTTGCCATTTACGCTAAAGCGGTTAGCTCCCGGCATATTTTCTTTTAGGGATTCTAAAAATTTATTAGCAAAATCGCTTGCAGAGGTAATACCTGTGGAGATATCAACACCAATATTTCCGGGCTGAGCAACGGCACCATCGGTGCTTAAGAACTCAAAAGTATAGGTCTTGCCACCACTCGTAATCGAAATGGTCGAACCATTGGAAGGAATACTTGAAAATTCTAACTGACCTGCAGCATAGTATACGTCGCTGACCGTATCACCGTGAGTTTCACGAGAGCCGGAAAGGACAATATTGGAAGCTCCTGGCGGGATTGATGCTGCCATACCCCAACCATTTGAAGACTCCTTGGTGTAGGTCAAGCTCAAGTTGCTGGCATTACCCAAGCTATCATAAATCAGCGCTGATACCGAGTGACGTCCGCCTGCTTCCGGATTGGAGGCATCAAATATCGGATCACCAGATGGTAAGTTTGCACCAAAGTTAATCTGCTTGGTAGCGGTGGCTGTTCCGCCAATTGTATTAAGATTAATCGGGCGAAGGTTACGATTATCAACAATGTTGTCATTGATGTAAACAACCTTACCATTGGCATCGTAATAAGCCTTCATGTAGTCAATACCATTAATATTAACCACGGTTGCATTGGGGTTTTTGTCCCAAGGCAATAATGACCAGCCTTGGGCATAGAAACCACCAGTGTTTCTAAGGTAGCCGTTGTTATCAATATCAAAGTCGCCGGCACGGGTATATGCCCATAAGTCCCCCTCTCCGGGGTTGGCTGCTTGGTTAACTACAAAGTAACCTTGACCACTAATGGCCAAAGATGTCGAGGAAGATACTGATGCCAACAAACCTTGAACATTAATACCTTGCTTGGCTGAAGGTTGCACACCACCGGGGGAATATCTTGAAGTAGTTGTTTGTTTGGTTACCAAAGTTTGAAACGAGGTATTGGCTCCTTTGTAGCCGACGGTGTTAACATTGACGATATTATCCGAGATAGCTCCCATCGCGCTAGATTGGGCGGCCAATCCCGATATACCTGACTGCATTGCACCAAAAATACTCATTTTTTTTCTCCTAAAGTCTTATCTTAATTAATTATATTTGGAAGGCTTGGCTAAACAGACTGCGTTTGTGTTTCGCCACCGTTTTCGCCGCTGTTTTCGCCATCGGCATCACTGCCGTTGTCTTCATTGCCGTTATCTTCGCCTCCAGAAGAATCCGGCACTTTGTCAAAATAGTCATCATTTCGAATGGTTACGATATCGCCTAAAGATGCTGTAACGGCATCACCCAAGCCAACGTAAACGTTGTTTTCATCGCTTGCTACGCCTGTTACCTTACCAAATACGGTGGTCATGACATTGGCGTTAGTTTCTCCATTCGGAACTTTGGTTGAAACTGAAATTTGGTAAGCTCCATCTTCAAGTTGGTTGCCGTTAGAATCCTTACCGTCCCAAGTAAACTCATGAGTTCCGGAAGTGATTTTACCTTGTTCTGAATACACGACTTTGCCGTTCATATCCTTAACTGTAATTGTAACAGCTGTTACATCTTTATCTAAGGTATATGTTGCTTTGGCCTTGCCGTTTTCAAGCGGCATTACATCGCCTAAAACCTGAACAGTTTTGCCAATATAAGAAACTGCTTGCGCTCCTAAATTTGCAATATTTAAGGACAAGAGCGTATCTAGTTTCTCGTTGGTTTGGATTGACTGTTCAACGCTTGAGTATTGTACCAACTGATTGGTAAATTCGGCAGTATCCATTGGATCCATCGGATCTTGATATTTGAGCTGGGTAGTCAGCAAGGTCAAAAAGGTGTTCATATCAGCCGAAAGAGTTTGACGGCTGGAATTGCTGCTGCCAGTGTTGCTTTGGGTATAACCGGTAAGGCTGCTGATGTCTGTGGTCATCTCTCTTACTCCTTAATAGTTTATACTCTAATATTGAGAGCGGACTTGCCATCCCAAGCCATTTCGGCTGCAGGTTGGTTGTCATTGCCGCTTTCTTGTTCAAAAATATTGCCCATGAAGTGTCGAAGTCCGTTTTCTTCTTCACGCTGTTGTTGCCATGTCTGATTGTTATCGTTATAGGCAAAGCTCAAGCTGTTGTCATCGGTTTGGAAACCGGCATCGGCAAAGGCTTTTTGCAAAATTTGCATATCTTTTTGCAGAATTTCCATAGTTTCAGGACGGCTGGCAATAATATGAGCTTGCAGTTTGCCGTCTTTACTAAGCTGCATCTTAATTTCGATATGTCCTAAATCTTCCGGTTTGAGGCTGATATCAATTTTATCTACACCTTTAACTGCGGATTTAGTGATATTTACTTTTACTTGGTCGATAACCTCCTTGCTCATTCCTTTTAAGGCATCTTGCAAAGGTGATTTCATCTCTGCGTGCGAAAGCCCTTGAGCTTGGCGAGCAGCTCCGCTGCCAACCGTAGAGCCGGCAACAACCATTGCATCGGCCACGGGAGCGCTAGCTTTGGCAATGCCGGAACTTACATTCTCGACCATAGTTTGAATAGCTGCCGCCTGCGGTACTGCTGCTCCTTGGGGAAAAGAAGCGTTCGGGGAAGTGAGGTTAGCACCTGTGGCGGCAGCGGGGGAAACTTGTGTGCCGTGCAAAGATTTTGGTGTTTCTACAACATTTTCGACACCTTCTTGAATAGATAGCGAATTTGCAACCATATCCTGACGGCTACGGTAGGAAATTTTTTCCTCAGCATTCTTAACTGTAACATCTAGCTTTACTTTTTTATCTTCGTTGACCTGGATTTCAGTTGCGAGCTCTCCGTTAGCATCATCTAAGATTTCGGTTGCAACATCTTCTTGAGCTAAAGATGTATTCTTTTTAGCAGCAGCAACATTCTCTTTTGCAGACAATTCAACATTTTCTTCGGCTACTGCAAGCGGAATATCAATCTCTTCCTCATTAACCGGTGTGAGCTGACTAATATCAATACCTTCTTGATTAGCATCAGAGCGAGCCACTTGCTCTAAAGATATCGGATTGCCATCCATATCGGTTATATCTGACAAAGTTAATCCGGCGACTTCTCCTCTCTCCATGGCCACAGCGAGTTCAGCTCCGGTTGTAGCCACAAAACCTCCGCTTTTTGCATCAAAATACATAATTTCACCCAAACCTTCGACATCTGCCGCACTAAGTTGGGTCGGCAAATTTTGCCGCGGTGTTTTACCTTCGACATTTGTAAGCGGAGCAGATTGCGCAGGAGCATCTGCAGTTTGAGGAGCAACAGAAGAATCTGCACCATCTGCGACAGGAGCTTCGTCAACCGTTTGGCGAGGTGCCTCAACTGCTGCTGAAGCTTCGGCGCGCTCAGGAGCTTGACGACTATCAAACTGAGCCGGAGCAGCGACAACATCTTCTTTAACAGTATCTTTTCGCTTATTGTCCTTACGTGGTTTATTTTCGACAACATCGGAAGCTGTATTTTCACTGCGCGATGCCTCAGGAGCCTTAGCATCTACAGCTTTATCTACTATAGAAACTCCGTTTTGAGCACCAAAATTTACCGCTGCAGAACCAAAGTCTTGCTTTTTGGCCGCAATTAAACTGGAAAAATCAAGCGCACTTATCGGGCTATTGTTTTTCTTAATCAGGGCCAGTGGGTTATTCTGGTTATTTACGTCTTTAACTTCCATTGTTATCTCACTCATAAAAGTTCATTTGAGTTTATATATGCAAACAGCGTGCCATTTTTTTTACAAACATAAAAAAAACAGCATAAAAAAAGTGCCTCACTAACAGCAAGGCACTTAGCTTTCATCTTTATTATGACATCTAAGATTGAGGATTCTCAGCCGGAGTTTCGTGAGCGCTCAGGCCTTTGGCGATATTCATATTTATATCTATCAACACGCCTAAGCTTTCGGGCTTGGGATCAACCATAATAGAGACGGTCCGTTTGAAAATAAAGACCCCTAAGTTAATGATATTGGCTCGCACTTCTTGCGGTTGCTGACAATTTTGCTCTTGCATGGCAGATACGATAATTGTCCACAATTTGCGATTTTTTTCTAAGGCTTCATCTAATTCATTTTTACGAGTTTCCCAATTTTCCTTAATTAGGTTTAGGGCGGAAGCCGTACGAATCAGCGCGCGGCTTTCGAGTTCAACCTGATTGAGCGTGTTTACCTCATTGGTGGAATATTGCTGTAAATTATCCATATTGACCTTTCAAAACATGCAAATTAAAATCTTTTTTAAGAATAATATGCTAAATTGATTAAAATTGTAATAATATTATCATATTTTATCTTTCTTTTAAATGGTGATAACATGAAAAATATATGGTTGATGATTTTTTCTTTGTTGTTTTTAACTCAAAATGCGCAGGCTGTGGTTGATTTTACTCCCGATAAAAACAAAACCACCATTAAATATACCAGCTTTATGGATTATCCGCCGTTTGGGGTATATACCATTCGTGATTTAGGGTATGGCTTGAGCCGTGATGAATATGCTAGTATTTTTTCAAATTTAATTAATGATTTTTTTCAAGACAGCTCTATGAAATCTGAATTTGTCGGCAGTTTAGAATATACTGATTTGGTTCGTCAGGTGCGCGCCGGAAACATTGACATTATCTTTGGAATTTATTACGGAACAAAAATTTATGACGGCCTTGATTATGTTATGCCGGCAATTGTTGATAATCCGGTTACCATTATTATGCTGCCAGAGCGAGTGAGCGAAGTTAAACAACTTGCAGATTTGAAAAAGCTTAAAGGCGCTAAGTTTAGTGACGATCGTTTTAGCGACTATGTTAGCGGTGAACTGGAACAATTTAATCTTTTAAGCGAATCTGATGCTAACGAAATATTTAAGAAACTTTATAATAAAGAAATTGATTATATTATTGCCAGCTATTATCTCGGTGTTATCAAAGCATCAAAACTCGGACTTCGCAGCAAACTCAGTTTTTCTAAACAAGCAATTTGGAATATGCCGTTGTTTATTGGGGTTTCAAAAGCCTCTAAATATCATGATTCTTTGATGAGAAGCCTAATTGTCTACATTGAAAACAAAGAAAATCGAGATAAATTTGCCAAAGACCTTCAAAATATGGTGCGAAAATATGAACAAGAAAGTATGCGCACCGTACCCCCGATTTTTACCGAATAATCGGTTTTGGTGTTGACCTTTAAATTATAACGGTTAAAATTTGCTTATTGAATCTTTGTTTAGGAAAGTGTTTTAACATGGTTTTACTCATACATCATCCGATATTGCCGCAATGTCGCAAAATCCGTCTGCAAATGAGCGAAAAGAAAATGCTTTTTGTGCTCAAAGAAGAAGAACCATGGAAGCTTTCTCCTGATGTATATAAGCTCAATCCGGCCGGCGAAATACCCATTTTTGTCAGCGATGGGCAAGTTATTTCCGGACAATATCCAATTTGTGAATTTTTGGAAGATATTTCTTCTGAAAATCGTTTATTACCACAAACACCCGGAGAAAGAGCCGAATGTCGGCGCTTGATGGCTTGGTTTGATGAGAAATTTTATCGCGATGTTTATCGCAACATTGCTCAAGAAAAAGTCTTTAAGCGCTTTAGCCAAGGCTTGGCTCCGGATTCAAAAATCTTGAAAATCGGGCTCAACAATCTTAAATTTCATATGGAATATATTGATTGGCTGGCCGAAAGGCGAAATTATCTCGGAGGAACAGAATTTTCTCTAGCAGACATTACAGCTGCAGCGCATCTTTCGGTGATTGATTATTTGGGCGATGTACCTTGGGAAAATTATCGTTATGCTAAGCTGTGGTATTCAAAAATCAAATCGCGCCCTAGCTTTAAGGATATTTTGAAAGATTCTGTTAAAGGTATTTTGCCTGCCAAAAATTATGCTAATTTGGATTTTTAGAGAAAAATTATGAAACTCGGAAATTTGCTCTTGTGTTTGCCCATATTTTTTGTAAGTGCTTGTACTTCCGTATATGAAGACAAGGCGCAAGGGCAGATTGTGTACCATTGGGAAAGACCAAGAACCGGCGTAATCAAATTTTCACGCGATCACTCCGAGTGCTTGCGTGAGGCCGAAAACTGGACTTGGACACCCGATATAAACAGTTGGTTCTACTCAGAAGAGGCTAAGCTCAATATTCGTGCCGATTGGCATGCCGAACGCGGAATTTGGGCAACTTATGTGCCTTATCCTGGGGCTCAACCATTAATCGTCAACTCCCTGCGCGATGATGAAAACATTAAGCCCAAAGCTTATCGCGAATGCATGGAAAAACGCGGGTATGCTCACCGCTTTACCGATATTCCCGAAACCACTAACTTATATATTTATCGGCCGCAGCGAGTTTTGCAGGGCAAGCCATTTAACCAAGGTGACATATAAGCCTCCTCAAAGCTTTGGGGCTGGTAACCTCCTCCACTGGCTTTATAAAAAGCAATTATCTCCTGATAGATTTGACCATTGCTTGCCACCAATTGGTTTTGGGCGGCAAGCAAGTTTTGCTCAGCAGTCATAACATCGCTAAACTCGATCAGACCGCGCTCATATTTATCTAAGGTCAATTCGGTGGCTTTTTTCTGTTCCTTGGCGGCTGCATAAGCCGAACTGTTTTTCCGGTACTCCTCATTAACTGCGGTCATGGCATTTTTTATCTCGGCGATGGCATTTAAGACACTGTTTTGATACTGATAAAAATATTCCCGCGTAGCTTCTTTTTGCAGTTCGACCTGATTTTGAAGTGCGCCCCAATGGAAAACCGGCAAACTGATAGCCGGAGAATAATTATACATATAGCTATCGGTATCGACCAAATCCGGAACTTTTAATGCCTGCCAGCCTAAAAATCCACTCAAAGACAAATTGGGATACAAATTGGCAATGGCCGCACCTATCTGAGCATTTTGTGCATGAAGCTGGTGTTCGACAATACGAACATCGGGGCGATTTCTGACTACTGATACCGGAAGTTCGTACAGTCTGGAAAGTTTATACTCAAAACGGCGGCGCACCAAATTATGTTCGTTTGCAGAGAGTTGCTTTTCCAAACTGCCGGGGAGTTTGCCAACCAAAATGGTTAAGGCATTTTTATAGGCTTCGGCTTGTTTTTTGAGCTCAGGAATGGCAGCTTTGGTGTTTTCGACCGTATATTGAGCCTGATTAAGCGCCAAATTATCCGCCAGGCCATATTTATTCTTGGTGGCAACCGTATTATAAATGTCTTCCTGCAATTTAAGATTCTGCTCAGCAATGCGGATTTGGGCCTGTGCCGTGCGCAAGCTAATATAATCGGCGGCAACTTCGGCGGTCAGGCTTAAGTAGACATTATCCAAGTTGGCGGCCGCAGCTTCAAACATAGCCTGATAGCTCTCGGTTTGGCGGCGGGTTTTACCCCAAATGTCTACTTCCCAAGTGGCATCAAACCCTAGCTGGTAGTAATCGGTATCTATCGTGTAGCCAATGCTTTTACTAGGCTTATTATAATGATAGCTACCATCAGCATCAATCATTGGCAGACTTCCGACCGCATTTATTTTTAGGCTACTGCGTGCCTGGCGCAATTTTTCAATGGCGATTTTGGCATTAGGGCTATCTTTCAAGGCTTGTTCCACCAACTGATTTAAGATGGGGTCACGAAACTCTTTATACCATTCTTTACTTACCATTTGCCCCGAGATTTCTACTAGTCCCAAGCTTTTTTGAATATCTTGGCTACGGTATAACTCCGGGCGCTCAAAATCCGGACCGACCGAACAAGCCGCCACACTCAATCCTAACAGCAAAATTGTGGTTTTACGCATTTTCCTTACCTCCTTTTTTGTGTTTTGAAGGAGAAGGTGTCGGTAGATTTTCTTTTTCGCCGCTCCACTCTTTGATACTTTCAAACAAGGCAAACAGCGCCGGAATAAAAATAATTCCCACAAAAGTTGCCGCTATCATTCCAAAAAACACCGATGTACCAATGGCAATTTGGCTCGAGGCTCCGGCTCCGGTGGCTATCACCATCGGGAAAACACCCAAGATGAAGGTTAAGGCGGTCATCAGCACAGCGCGAAAACGTTCGGAAGCGCCTTTCTCGGCGGCCTCGACAATGCTTTTGCCTTCTTCGCGATAAGCCTTGGTGAACTCCACAATCAAAATGGCATTTTTAGCGGCCAAGCCAATCAACATAATCAGTCCCAACTGGGCATATATACTCAAAGACAAGCTCATGAGGTGCAAACCTATCAATGCGCCTAAAATGGCAAAAACAGTAGAAAACATTACTGCAAAAGCCAACATCCAGCTCTCGTATAGTGCCACTAAAAACAGATAGCAAAAGACCAAAGCTAAGGCAATTAAGATACCGGCAAGTCCTGCGGCCTCCACTTCTTGTAAGCTAAGTCCGGTCCAAGCAATCTTATAATCTTGTCCCAGAAGTTGTTCGCCTAAGCTCAAAATGCTGTCAATGGCTGTACCGGTACTAACCTCTGGCTTGGTTTGAGCTGTAATGGAGGCAGCAGTGTACTGATTGTAGCGATAAATGGTTTTGGGGGAAACCTCGGTGCTGATATCGGCAAAGCTTTTGAGCCGGATTAACTGTCCGCTATTGGAGCGCACGTACAAATCCTCCACATCTTGAATATTTTGACGATAGGGAAAGTCGGCCTGAATAATCACCTTATTGACCTGCCCGCTCAAGGTAATGTTATTGATATAGCGTGAACCCAAATTATTCTGCAAAGCCGCAAACAGCGATGAAACTGGTATTTGGTAAGACTGGAGTTTGGTGCGGTCAACATCCAAATATATATGCGGCGTATCGGCAGTAAAAGTCGAAAATGCATAAGACAATGCGGTACCGGTGTTCATCTTGATAAGCATTTCTTGGAGTTTTTCAAACAACTCGTTGGGTGTGATGTCGGCATTAATCGCCAAAAGCTCTAAGGACAGGCCATCGGCATTACCAATTCCGGGAATGGCCGGTGGGGCAAAAAAGTTGACTTCGGCTTGCTGATTGCCGGCAAAGGTTTCGGTCAGCCTTTGGACAATGCTTTCAATGGAAAGCGATTTTTTAGTACGTTTGCTCCAAGGCTCCAGACCAATTACGCCCAAGGCCACATTCTCTCCGCCACCGCCCAAAATGGAATAGCCGGCCACGGAAATATAATATTTGATACCCTCCATTTGCAAAAGTTTTTCCCCGACTTCTTGCAAAACATCATTGGTTTGGTTAATGGTGGCAGTATTGGGAAGCTGGATATTGGCAAAAATGATACCCTGGTCTTCTTCGGGGATAAAAGATGAGGCGGTATGCCTGAAAACCAATCCTACCACGGCGATAGTTCCCAGTACAATCAGGGTGGTAAGTTTCAATCGGGAAGAAAACCAGCCCACGCTATGAGTATATTTTTCTCTAAAAAATTCGATAAAATCATTAAACCAGCCAAAGAAACGATTTTTGACCGAAGAATCGTCATTTTGGAGAAAAATAGCGCAGAGTGCCGGACTTAAGGTCAGGGCATTAAAGGCCGAAAAAACCACGGCGGTAGCAATGGTCACGGCAAACTGCTGGTAGATTTTTCCGGTGATGCCGGCCATAAGCCCAACCGGAATGAAAATAGAGAGCAACACAAAGGTGGTGGCAATAATTGCACTGGCAATTTGCTGCATGGCCTTAATTGAGGCGGCTTTGGCATCTAATTTTTCATAAAACATCAGATACTGGACGCGCTCCACCACGATAATGGCATCGTCTACCACCAGGCCAATGGCCAAAATCATGGCAAACAAAGTCAAAATGTTGATGTTAAAGCCCAGCAAATATATCACCGCAAAAGTGGCAACGAGCGAAACCGGAATGGTGATAAGCGGGATAAGCGTGGTTTTCCAGCGTTGCAGAAAGAGAAAGGTAACAGCCACAACCAGCGAAAAAGTAATGACCAGTGTTTCTAAGATACTTTTAATCGAGGCACGGACAAAATCGGTCGAATCGTAGGCGACTTCTAATTTGATATCCTCAGGGAAAGTGGCTTGCAGTTTTTCTATCTCCTGATAGACATTGTTCATAATATCTAACGAGTTGGAGTTTGGAGTTTGACTCAAGGCAATAACCACCGCCGGAGTGTTATCAAAGTCGGCATTCATTTGGTAGCTATCTGCTCCCAGCTCTATTCTTGCAACATCTTTGAGCCGGATAATGCCGCCGTCTTCTGAGGTGGCAACCACAATGTTCTCAAAGTCTTTGACATTGTTTAACAAGCCCTTGGCGGTGAGGCTCAAAACTACCGGTGTATCTTTAGTGCTCGGAGCTGCACCAATACGGCCAATGGAGGCTTGGGTGTTTTGGTCCTCTATGGCTTGCACAATGTCTGCACTATCTAGCCCCAGTGATGAAATCCGCGCCGGATTGAGCCAAATACGCATACTATACTGCGGTCCATAGATAGAAACATCGCCCATGCTGGGAATGCGTGCAATGGAGTTTTTGACATTATCATAGGCAAAATTGCTTAAAAACAAATCTTTATAAGTATGCTTAGGTGAACGCAAAACCAACATACCCAGCATATTGGCCGACTGGGTTTTAACCTCTAGGCCTTCCTGAGTGACAATGGCGGGTAACTGCGACATTACCTGTTGGAGCCGATTTTCGACTTTGACTTGCGCAATGTCGGGGTTGGTGCCAATATTAAAAGTAATGGTCAGATTGTAAGAGCCATTGTCGTCAGAAGTGGATGACATATAGAGCATATCTTCCACGCCGTTAATTTCATTTTCAATCGGGACGGCAACCGTATCGACCAAAACTTGAGCATTGGCACCGGGGTAATTGGTACTGACCACAATTTGCGGCGGGGTGATTTCGGGATATTGCGAAACCGGTAAGACCACAATGGCCATGAGCCCAAGCAAGACCATTACAATGGCAATTACTCCGGCAAAGCGCGGCTTATCAATAAAATATTCTGAAAACATCAGCGTTTGCCCTCCCCGCTGTTGCGATCAAGAATGTTGAGTTTGAACTTTTGGTCAGGGCTTAGGCGGCTGCTGAATTTATCAATCACCAAATACTCACCGGGAGCAAAAGTATTTTTGATTACATAGTCATCGCCTTTAATACCGATTATCTCAATTAACCGGCGCTCAATTTGGTTATCTTTGGCAACATACACATAATTGCCGCTGTCTTCCATGGTGACCTGATTTTGGCGCACCAAGACGGCATTCTTAACCGTTTTTTCCAGCAAAACATCGACATAAGCATTGGCAACTAAAGTGTGGCGAGGGTTTTTGAAATCGGCATAGACGGCAATAGAATTGGTGGAGCGGTCAATTTGGTTATCTAAGAACTGAAACGCGCCACTTTGGTTATAAATTTGCCCATTGCTGAGGCGAATTTTGATGTTTTCGCCGGCAAACAAATCCCCATTTGAGCGCGCAAGCTCGTTTAAGTAATCTTTATCAGAAATGGAAAACACCACACGAATTGGGTCAAACTGAATGATTTTAAGCAAACTGCCACCACTTGGAGAGACATAGTCGCCGCGAGAGAGGTTGACGTTGCCGACCGTTCCGCTGATGGGCGCAGAAATCAAAGTATAGTCCAAATTGACCTGAGCCAAGTTACGCTTGGCTTGAGCTTGGGCTAGTGCGGCTTTGGCATTGAGGTACGAGGCTTTGGCATTATCAAGCTCGGTTTTAGAAATAACTTCAGTTCCGGCTTGTTTCATTCGCTCATAATAAACCGAGGCATTGTTTAAGGTGGCTTTAGCTTCCATAACTGCGGCTTTGGCGGCATCAAGGCTGGCTTGATATTCATCGGGGCGGATTAAAATAAGTTTGTCGCCGCTATCGACGTATTGGCCACCTGAAACATAGATTTTTTCAAGAAAACCGCTGATATAGGGCACAATATCAACCTCGTGAATGGGCATGACATAGCCAATGTAAGACTGAGTAATCTCCACATCTTGAGGAAGAAGCGACACCACATTTAGGCTGAGCTCACGCGGGGCGGCCTCGGGTGCAGTTTTTTTGCCCGTCAATGGAAAAAAATGCCAAGCCAAGGCAAAAGCGCCTAAAATCAATATCAAAAGCAGATAAGAAAAAGTTTTATGTTCTTTTTTTTGCGCAGATTTCATATTGCCACAACCTTAGTTATATTGCCATTTGCACAATAGATAATGGCTCTAAGGCTTAATTCAAGCTTTAGGGATATAACAAAATCAGCATCAAATTTAAGAATATTTATTCGAGAAAAAATTCTATCGAATTTAGTATTTCAGCGATATCTCCGTCTTCTTGCATTCGGTGGCTTGAACCTTTACGCAGCTTTAGCACCACATTGTCGTGGCTGATTTGTTTTACAATCTCGAGCGAATATTTCCACGGATAGGCCGCATCTTTAATCCCTTGAATCAGTTGCACCGGGCATTCCAGCTTGATTTCCTTATCTAACAAGCGGTTTTCGCGGCCACTATCAAGCAATCCCTTCGTAAACAAATAATCATAATCATCAGTATGAAAAAAGATTTGCCCTTTTTCTTGCAACTCTTGCTTTTGGGCGGCACTCATATATTCTTCCTCCAGCCCGATAGTAAAATCGGGAGCAGCCGAAATGCCCACAATCCCCACGACCCGCCGTGGTCTTAAAACTCCGCCCAACAGTGCCAGCCAGCCGCCAACCGACATTCCAACCAAAAGAACCGGCTCGCTTATTATATCATCTATCATTTCAAGCATTTGGCTTTTCCAGACATTAATATCAGATTTGGCATAATTTTCAATATCTGAGCCATGTCCGGCCATTTCAAACCGCGCAAAGCCCAAACCTTTTTCTATACAAAAGCTTTTTATGCTTTCGGGTTTTCTGCCCCAAGGGTCGGAGCACAAGCCGTGCAGGTATAAAACCGTAAAATTGTTAGTTTTTGCGGAATTTGCTTTGATGTATTCAAAATTTGTGGTAAATCTGCTCTTAAATGTATGAACGGGCATGTCAAAAATCCGTATTGTTAAGGTTAATAGTGAGGATAATATAAGAAAATGGCTAACTTACAAGCAAAATCTCCGGTGGTGTTACAAGTTTTGCCGGAGCTTGATACTGGCGGGGTTGAACGCGGAACTATCGAAATTGCGACCGAACTCCAAAAACGCGGCATCAAAAATTTTGTAGCCTCCCAAGGCGGACGTTTGGTGCATGAGCTAGACAAGCTCAAAATCCCTCACCTCACCTTGCCGCTTAAAACTAAAAATATTTTCAAAATGCGCAAGAACGCCAAACTCTTGGAAGATTTTATTCGCAAAAATAACATCAACATTGTTCATGCGCGTTCCAGAGCTCCGGCTTGGAGTGCTTATTGGACGGCTAAAAAAGCTAATGTGCATTTTATGACCACTTTTCACGGTACTTATGGGCTAGGACCTTGGGGTATCAAAAAAATTTATAACAAAGTCATGACCTTTGGAGAACGTGTGATTGCGATTTCTAACCACATCAAAAACCACATGCTCAAAAACTACAAAGTTGATGAAAGTAAAATCCGCCTAATCCATCGCTGTGCCGATGTGGAGATTTTTTCGCCTAAGGCAGTGACGCAGGCGCGGATGATTGGCAAACTCCGCGAATATAAAATCCGCGAGGACAAGCCGGTTATCTTGCTTCCCGGTCGAGTAACCCGTTGGAAAGGTCAGCATATCCTCATTGAGGCTCTGCACCTGATGAAAAACCAAAACTACTACTGCATTATTGCCGGCGACAGCCAAGGACGGCAAAAATATGTTGACTACCTTGAAAGGTTAGTCAGTAAGTATAAACTAAAAGGTAAAGTCGGCTTCTTTGGACGCTATAGCGATGCTCCGGCTTTGATGATGGTGTCAAATGTGGTCTTGTCTACCGCAATTGAGCCAGAGGCTTTTGGGCGGATTTCGATTGAGGGGCAAGCTATGGGCAAAATCGTAGTGGCATCAAATATTGGTGGCTCGGTCGAAACCATTATTGACGGAGTGACCGGTAAGCTTTATCAATATGACAATCCGCAAGAACTTGCCAATGCGTTAGACTGGGCTTTGGGGCTATCTGAAGAAGAAGTTGGCAAAATCTCGAAAGCGGCGATAAAAAATGTAAAAGAAAACTTCACAAAACAAATAATGTGTGATAAGACTATTGAGGTTTATGAGGAGCTTGTAAACTCTTAAGTAAGCCAAAAGTTTCTGCCGAAAAGCTGTTGCGGCGGAAGGCGGCATAGGTATTTGTCGCCAATTAACAGTAAAAACAGCATGTTAGATAAATTTAATAAGGAAATTTAAAATGGTTGCGATTAAATTACCCGATGGGTCAATTATGAATATGGAGAGCGGCGTCAGCGGTTTTGACGTTGCTGAAAAAATTAGTGCAAACTTAGCAAAAGCGGCTTTGGCTATCACCGTGAACGGCAAGACACAAGATTTGAGCACTCCTATCACTACCGACGCAACCGTAACTATCATTACCGGTAAAGACAAGGAAGGTCTCCAAATCATTCGTCACAGCTGTTCTCACGTAATGGCGCAAGCTGTCAAAGAACTGTGGCCTGATGTTCAAGTTACTATCGGGCCGGCTATTGATAACGGCTTTTACTATGACTTTGCTCGCAAAGAGCCCTTCAACACCGATGATTTTGCGAAAATCGAAGCTAAAATGCACGAGATTGTCAAACGCGACGAAAAGCTGGAACGTATCGTGATGCCGAGAAACGAAGCAATTGCTTATTTCAAAAATTTGGGCGAGCACTACAAAGCCGAAATTATTGAAGATTTGCCCGAAGATGAAGTGATTTCGCTTTATCGCCAAGGCAGCTTTACCGATCTTTGCCGCGGTCCGCACGTGCCCTCAACCGGAAAAATCGGCGATGCTTTCAAACTGATGAAGGTGGCAGGTGCATATTGGCGCGGCGACTCGACTAAAGAAATGTTGCAGCGTATTTATGCAACTGCTTGGGCAAACAAAAAAGATTTAGACGAATATCTCAAAATGCTTGAAGAAGCCGAAAAACGCGATCACCGCAAACTCGGCAAAGAAATGGATTTGTTCCATTTTGAACCAGAATATGCTCCGGGAGCGGTTTTCTGGCATGACAAAGGATACAAAATCTATCGCAAGCTGATTGAGTATATGCGCAAACGCCAGGAAAATAACGGTTATATTGAAGTGGCAACTCCGCGGATTATGGATCGCTGTTTGTGGGAGACTTCCGGTCACTGGGATAAATATGGTGCTCACAACTATTCGGGCAAAACCGAAGATAACAAAATGTTCTGCGTAAAACCAATGAACTGCCCAGGTGGTTTGTTGGTCTACAAGCAAGGTGTTAAATCTTATCGTGATTTGCCGCTCAGAATGGCCGAATTTGGTATGGTTAACCGCTATGAAGCCTCGGGTTCGTTAATGGGTTTGATGCGGGTGCGCGAATTTACTCAAGATGATGCTCACATCTTCTGCACTCCTGAGCAAATGGAAGAAGAATGCGTATCTACCATTAAGCTTATCTTGGATATTTACAAAGATTTTGGCTTTGATGATGTCAAAATCTATCTCTCAACCCGTCCGGACAGCATTTATCGTATTGGCTCAGACGAGATTTGGGATATGTCCGAAAAAGCTTTGGCCAATGCCTTGGAGCACAATGGTTATAAATATGAAATCAACCCCGGCGAAGGTGCATTCTATGGTCCGAAGCTTGAATTTATTCTCAAAGATGCTATCGGACGTGAATGGCAGTGTGGTACGGTTCAGATGGATATGAACTTGCCGCAGCGCTTTGATATCTCCTACATTGGCGAAGACGGCGAAAAGCATCAGCCGGTGATGTTGCACCGTGCATTGTTTGGCTCGATTGAGCGTTTCTTGGGCATTTTGATTGAAAATCATGCCGGCAAACTGCCTCTGTGGCTCTCTCCGGAACAGGTTGTTGTATGCCCGGTTACCAATGATTTTGATGATTATGCTCAAAGCGTGGCCAAAGCATTGAAGACTGCCGGATTGTATGTTGACACAGATTTACGCAACGAAAAAATCACTTACAAAATTCGTGAACATTCGGTAGCAAAAGTTCCGGTCATTGCCGTGGTTGGTGCCAAAGAGAAAGAAAACGGCACGGTAACTATCCGTCGCATTGGTTCGGACAAACAAGAAGTGTTGAAGCTAGAAGACCTTGTAAGAATTTTGCAAGAAGAAGCTAAAATGCCTTCTCAAGATCGCTAACTTACTAATACTACTAAATTATTTCAGCCCTTTCTGTGATAGAAAGGGCTTTTTTTATAGGCTTAATTGGGAAGAGTTTTTTCAATTGAATCCGACTCGCGATTATAGCTTATTTAAGCCTATTGATGATGACAAGATTAAGAATTTTAACCCTTTCTTCATATTTGGGCTATATAATTGAAATAGCGATAAAAGGTTTTGAAACGAGATAAAAAAGCTTGCGAAGCAGGCAATTTTGTGTTATGATAAATCTTGTATTGTTAGTAAAACAATCACATGTTTTAACGTGAAACACTATGTGATCCTAGTATTGGAGAAAAACAATGGCAGATATTTCATTAACAGCAAGTATGCGTTCAAACTTGCTTTCCTTGCAGCAGACACAGTCGCTGATGGATACTACTCAAGAACGCCTTTCTACAGGTAAGAAAGTTAACTCAGCTATTGACAACCCGTCATCTTACTACGCAGCACAGTCTTTGACTAACCGTGCGAGCGACTTGAGCGCTTTGCTTGATAGCATGGGCCAAGCCATTCAAACCATTCAGGCTGCCGATGAAGGTATTAAGACCATCACCGAGTTTGCTGAACAAGCCAAAGCTGTGGCTAACTCCGCTCGTGACGAAGCTGTTGACATGAGTGACATTTCAGTTGCGCTTGATATTAAAGCTCAAGCGGCAGCAGCAAGTACTCTTAAGATTGATATTACTAAAGCAGATGGAACTGCTGGTACCTCAACAACGGTATCAATTGCACAAAATACCACTGCTGAAGAAGCCAAAGCACAAATTCTGGAAGAATTGAATGCTGATGGCACTGGCGTTAAAGCCTCTTTTGATAAAGATGGTAAATTGGTTATTACAGCTCAAGATGGTGCTACTGCCAAATTGACAGGCACAGGAGACTACAATGCCGCTACCGGCACTTCTGCACCGCAAGTAAACGAGTCACGTCAAAAATTAGCCGCTCAATTTGACAGCATTTTGGCTCAGATTGATAAAGTTGCTAATGACTCTAGCTACAAAGGTGTTAACTTGTTGCAAGGTAATGACCTTAAAGTAGTGTTCAACGAAGACCGTTCTTCTGACTTGGTTATTGAAGGTAAGGACGCTTCTTCTGCCGGCTTGAAGATTGCCGCTTCTGCTAATGATTGGAAGACCAATGCTGACGTTGATGCCGCAATCACTCAGATTGAAGATGCAATTAAAGAATTGCGTACTATGTCATCTGAGTTTGGTAACAACTACTCAATCGTTCAAAGCCGCGAAACCTTTACCGAAAACTTGATTAACGTTTTGGAAGAAGGTTCAGATAAATTGACCTTGGCTGATATGAACGAAGAATCAGCAAATATGTTGGCTCTTCAAACCAGACAGCAGTTGGCTATTAACTCCTTGAGTTTGGCTTCTCAGGCTGCTCAATCAGTATTGAAACTGTTCTAATTGCAGTTTTATTAAAGAAAATCCCCAAGATAAAAACTTGGGGATTTTTGTTGTCTATCGCTCGTCACTTAGTACTACAGAGCGCATAAAGATCAGACACCTTGTGAACTTCATTTAACTCATCGTCGCCGATACTAACATTAAACTCATCTTCCAAATCCATAACTATTTCGACCACATTCAAAGAATCTGCTCCGAGGTCATCATGTAAATCAGCATTGTCGGACACATAGTCTGGGGAAAGCGATAATTTGTTTGCTACCACATTTTTGATTGTTTGTATCATCTGAGGATCATAACTTGGGGTAGCAGCCTTTTGTTTGTTAAATAATTTGATATTCATAATCTGAAAATTTTAATTAATAATTTTAACATTCGGCCGAATGTTAGAATTTAGAGATGATTTTGTCAAGCAATATCATCGGCGCTCAATCAGTATTGAAACTGTTCTAATTGCAGTTTTATTAAAGAAAATCCCCAAGCTAAAAACTTGGGGATTTTTGCGGTCTATCGCTCGTCACTTAGCACTACAGAGCGCATAAAGATCAGACACCTTGTGAACTTCATTTAACTCATCGTCGCCGATACTAACATTAAACTCATCTTCCAAATCCATAACTATTTCGACCACATTCAAAGAATCTGCTCCGAGGTCATCATGTAAATCAGCATTGTCGGACACATAGTCTGGGGAAAGCGATAATTTGTTTGCTACCACATTTTTGATTGTTTGTATCATCTGAGGATCATAACTTGGGGTAGCAGCCTTTTGTTTGTTAAATAATTTGATATTCATAATCTGAAAATTTTAATTAATAATTTTAACATTCGGCCGAATGTTAGAATTTAGAGATGATTTTGTCAAGCAATATCATCGGCGCTCAATCAGCCTACACAACCATTAAAAAAAGCCTCCCTTGGGGGAGGCTTATAATTTGGAAGGGACGGGATTTTCCAGCTCGGTTTGTAACACTCGCTTGCCACGCTTTCGCGGGCTCGCTCTTTAACAAACTTTCGCCTGTCGTTATAAAAAGCTCCACCGGAGCTTTTTATCGCCTCCAGCCACCGAACACGAGAGCTCGTGTCGGTGTTCAATCGGCCTACACAACCATTAAAAAAAGCCTCCCTTGGGGGAGGCTTATAATTTGGAAGGGACGGGATTTTCCAGCTCGGTTTGTAACACTCGCTTGCCACGCTTTCGCGGGCTCGCTCTTTAACAAACTTTCGCCTGTCGTTATAAAAAGCTCCACCGGAGCTTTTTATCGCCTCCAGCCACCGAACACGAGAGCTCGTGTCGGTGTTCAATCGGCCTACACAACCATTAAAAAAAGCCTCCCTTGGGGGAGGCTTTTTTTAATGGTGCTCAGGGACGGGATCGAACCGCCGACACGAGGATTTTCAGTCCTCTGCTCTACCGACTGAGCTACCTGAGCATTATCTGTCGGTCAGCAATGAATTGTCTTATAATGTATATTTTTTATATTGTCCAGAAAAAAATTTGCATTTAGTGCAAAAAATTTAGTTCCGCCCCGGCACATTTTTGGCCAACAATTCATAATTTATCGATTTATCAAACTCTTGACCTTCATGATTGGTTTTATACAAATTGTAACGGAAATAAATTGATGACTGCTCTTTTAGCAACTCTGCCGAATTATTCACATTATCCATAAGCTGCTCGGTGTAGTTATAATAAGTTTGGTAACTATTGAGATTGATGGATATATCCTCAGCAATTGGACTGTTTATCTCTTGGGTATGTTGCAAAATGGCTGCTTCGGTAAAATCATCCGTGGCCTTGAAAATACTGCTCATGGCTTGCTCCGGAAAAGCACCCAGTGCAGCTATATCTTCAACTTCATCAAACAAATTGCTGTCGGCATCATTAAAGTTATCATCACCCAAATAGCCAGGAACCAAATATGAATTGCAGACACCTCGCTCCAACTCGTGGGCTAACTTATTAATGCCATATTTTTCAAGTTCAGGATATGCTGAAGCAATTACATCTAGGTTATTGGAGAACTTATTAAACTGCGCTTGGTGCAATTGTGACATACTTTGCAGTGAAGCTTCCAAAGTTTCTCGCTCTTTGCTTATCATTAACCGTTGGATAGCCATGTTGGCATGATAATAGAGCTCAACTGCTCCAAATTTTTCTAAACTATCCGGCAATGCCTCAATTTGTTGATATAAGTTATTGCTGGGTTCAATGAATTTGGTAGTCGTGATAATTTGGTTTATCTCTTGATAATGAGATGAAAACGAGGTCCAAAATGGAGCCAGCACATTAAAGTTATCTGCGGTGAGCGAATCTGCATATGACATTTCTGCCAACAATTTGCGGTCCAACTTGCTATCAGTGAGCTTTTTACCTAAATATTTTTCGCTGTGTTCGGAAAAAATCATCATCTCTTTAGTGAAATCGAGTAAATTGCGCGCAACCAGACTATTTATCGGGCGATTATCTGTTATAGATAAAACCTTGAATAGCTGATTTAGCTCAAAATTTACTAATGGAACCTGTCCTTTGTCAGGGTAAAAATCTGATGCCAAAGCATTTCCTAGAAGATCTCTGAGCCCCTCAAACAGCTCGCTGCCTTCTACAATGGTGCGCGATTTTTCATATTGCTGCCATTTATCTTGCTGAAATTGGTCTTTGGTATGTTGTTGGAGTTCAAGCTTTTGAAGCTCGCCATCTGATGCATAATCCTTGGGCAGCTGAATCGGCTTGGATAATGATAAATCGACCGGAGAAATGCGAATTGGAGCTTCCCATTGGTGAGCTAATTTCTGACGGAAAATTTGCAAACGCAATTCTTCTGCGCTCAAAACTGCAGAATCGTTTGCATGCTGGAGTAGGGTTAAGTGATGGCGATTTTCCATGACTTCGGCAATAACCCCATGGTCAGATACTATAATTTTACTTAAAGCTGAGGTTGACTGATATACTATCTTATACATTTGCTCAGGCGTCACAACATTTTCATAGCCCTTAATGCGTGATAAGATTTGTTCGGTTAAATCTTGGCGGTTGGGGTCCAGTCCATTTTCCACATACCGAATACAATTGTCATATAAGATGCCGTTAAGCGCCTCAATGTTATCCAACAAATTGCGCTTGTTGCTAAAAAATATTGCAATACTTTGCCCTAAATCGCGGTCATCTATTTGCTCATAGAGCTCTGCTTTGCGTTGGGTAGCGACCGTGTCTAAATAGGCATCGGCAATGTTGCTTAAAAACATAGCCCAACTCGTGGCATGCTTCTTGTCCTCCTCTGCGGGAAGATTTTGAGCCCAATCAAACAATTGGTGTATCGGAGCCGCTAGAGAATAACCACTTTCACTTATGGGAGATACATCAGCAAACTTACGATCATCTAAAACATGACCATGAAGGCTTATGGACAACAAATATGCGGCTTCGGCCCTATCGTTGGCGTCTATCGGTTCAACCTTGTGCCCATAAAAAACTTCTAGCTCTGTAGCATAGGCCTTTAGCATCGGATAAAAACCGGCAATAATTTCGCGGTCTGCAAAATATTTGGCTTGCTCTTGATCGTGAATGTTATTGGCTAAAAAATACTCCTCCAGCAAATCCGGAATGGAGACCAGAAGCTGCATATATTCTTGTTGATGTTGTATATCTGTCATAAACTCGCTCTCCGTATTTATGTCAAAATATACACAAAATTCGTAATTTTGTCAACTAAGATATTTGAAAATTATGTCTTTAAGTTAACGAGCTCTTGAAGCATCTCATCACTGGTGGTAAAAGCTGTCGCATTCAAGGAATATGCACGCTGCACAATCATCATAGTGCTAAACTCCTCCTCAACATTGGCTGTAGAGGATTCCAAGGCTTGTGATTGTATCAGCCCAGAGGTTTCAAGATACGTGCTTTCTCCGGCATCGGGATAGGCCTCAAACAAGGTGCCAGAAACCGGATACAAATTGTTAGGAGCACTAAAACCTACCAATGCCAGCTTAGCATTATTAAATGTTTTTCCATTACTATAAACTGCTTGAACAACTCCGTTTTCATCAATCCAGCTTTTGCTAAAGCGGCCACTTTGCATACCATCTTGGGTAACGTTAGTTAACTCGTTGCTACCGGTATACTGGGTCATATTGCTGATATCAATATTGACGGTTTGAGACATTCCATCTTCCCATGCAATATTTATATCAATGTTTTTGGGAGAAACCAGCTGACCATTAGCATCGAAAAGCACTTCTACTGGCTCGGATGTAGTTACGGTTCCGTCTTCAATTACAAAAGAAACATCCCAAATGTTGTTTTGGCCTTCTACCTTATCAAATTTCATATTCATGGTGCGACCGTCATACTGCTCACCATAAATGGTAAGAGCATAGCTGCTGGAAGTTTCATCAGCAGGAACATTGGCCGTGATGCTCATTTCACTGGTTGGTGTGGGAGGAATGGTTTCCGGACTGATAATTTCAATATCTTCCGGATTGCTGCCAAAACCACCGCCTTCCAAAGCCGGAAAGCCCTGAACGCGGAGACCGCCTGAGGTGATGAGGTAAGTTTTGCCGTCCACGGTTCTGGTTTCAAAATCGCCGGCACGGGTATAATAAACATCTTCACCATCTTTAACCATAAAAAATGCATTACCGGTACCATTAATGGCAACATCGTAGTTGCCGCCGGTGGAGGTGACAACACCTTGCATATCTATGAGGTTGCGATTATAGTACCCAACCCCGTCTATATCCGTGTGTGAAGAAGATAGCCCTGACTGGTTGCCTTTGACAATTGGCTGACTACCGAGCAAAGTATAAAACATGGTTTCGCTGACCTTATAACCGGTAGTGCGAATATTGGCAATATTGGTCGAAACCGTTTCCAAAGCCTGAGACTGCGCGCTCATGCCGGTACAAGAGGGAGTGAATATACTTAGAGCCATAGCTACTCTCCATAAAAAAATTTACTTGCAGTTTTACATGCAAAATGTATGCCAATTTACTCAATGCGTCCATTTTTTATATTAGCCATAAACAGGCAAGTATCATAATTTTATTGATAGATTTTATGATTTTGAAAATTGCTAAAATTGCTCATTTTTACCAGATTTTAGTGCAAAATTATGCAAAATTTGAATATTTTTGTTGTTTTTTATAAAAATTGGGGGTATTCATAAAGCCTGTTTTGTTAGTTAAATTTTTAAAAATTAGAAAGTGAGAAGGTAGTATGTCAAACCCCTTGGATCCGAAAGTAATCAGCAAGCTCGCTGAAATTCTGGATAAAAACCACTTAACCGAACTCGAATATGAAGATGAAGGATGCAGAATCTGCCTAACCCGTGATGCGGCTCGTCCGGCTGCTCCGGCTTATGCTCCCCTGCCCCCGGTTCCTCCAATGGCTCCGGCTCCCATGCCAGCTCAAGTTCCGGCTCCCGCTGTTGCTCCTGCGGCACCTGCAAGCCAAGATGAGGATTATTCAAATAATCCGGGATCTGTTAAATCTCCTATGGTCGGTGTGGTATACCTTTCGGCTGACCCCAATAGCCCAGATTATGTTAAAATCGGGGACAGCGTGGCTCAAGGTGATACGGTTTGCTTGATTGAGGCTATGAAAACCTTCAATCCGGTTAAAGCTCATCGTGCTGGTAAAGTTACGAAAATTTTGGTTACCAGCGGTGATCCGGTTGAATATGGCGAACCCCTTATTGTGATTGAGTAATCAGGACTAACTTTTAGGATTACGATATGTTTGAAAAAGTTTTAATTGCCAATCGGGGTGAAGTTGCTTTGCGTATCCATCGGGCTTGTCGTGAGATGGGTATTCGCACCGTGGCCGTACACTCCGAGGCCGATGCCAATGCTATGCATGTGCGCTTGGCTGATGAAGCTGTTTGTATCGGACCGGCTCGCTCCTCCGAATCATATCTTAATAAATCGGCAATTATTTCGGCAGCCTTAATTACCGGTGCTGATGCTATTCACCCCGGTTTTGGTTTCTTGTCCGAAAATGCTGATTTTGCCGAGATGGTGGAAGCTCACGGCATTACTTTCATTGGGCCTACCGCAGAGCAAATGCGCTTGATGGGTGACAAAATTACAGCCCGCAAAGCTGCTATTGAGGCCGGTTTGCCGGTAACACCAGGAAGTCCGGCTCTTGAAAGTGTTGAACACGCTAGAGAGTGGGCCAACAAAATTGGCTATCCCGTCATTATCAAAGCTAAAGATGGCGGCGGCGGTAAGGGTATGAAAACTGCCTTTAACGACGAGGAAATCGAAGAAGCTTATACTATGGCTAAGGCTGAGGCGAAAGCTGCTTTCCCAAGTGATGTGGTGTATATGGAAAAATATTTGCAAAAGCCACGTCATATCGAAATGCAGATTTTGGCTGATAAATACGGGCATGTGGTGCATTTGGGTGAACGCGATTGCTCAATTCAGCGCAGCCACCAAAAAGTGATTGAGGAATGCCCTTCTCCGGCTCTTAACCAACAACAGCGCGAAGAAATCGGTGAAATTGTTCGTAAAGCAATTGAGAAAATTGGTTACACAAATGCCGGTACTCTCGAATTTATGTATGAGGACGGAAAGTTCTACTTTTTGGAAATGAATACTCGTTTGCAGGTGGAACATCCGATTACGGAGGCAATTAGCGGCATTGATATCGTTCGTGAGCAAATCCGAATTGCCAGCGGCGCTACCCTTGGGTACACCCAAGATGATATCCAATTTAGCGGACACGCAATTGAATGTCGTATTAATGCTGAAGATCCGGAAACTTTTGCTCCTTGTCCGGGCAAAATTACCGAATGGCACGCTCCGGGCGGATTGGGAATTCGGGTAGATTCTGAAATCTATTCCGGTTACTCTATTCCTCCGTTTTATGACAGCATGATTGCTAAGTTGATTGTGCATGGCAAAACTCGTAACGCAGCACTGATGCGTTTGCGCCGTGCTTTGGAGGAATTTGTGATTGAAGGTGTTAAAACCACAATTCCGTTGCATCAGGAGATTATTTCTCAGGCCGAATTTATTGACGGACAATATAATATTCACTGGCTGGAGAAATTTATGAAGCAAAAAGATGCAGCCAACAAAGAATAGTTAGTGTCTAAAAAACTCCGATTAGCAAATCGGAGTTTTTTTTTATCGCAATAAAAAAACTTGAAATTTAGGGGCAGTTTATTAAAATACCGATATGTTTTTCTGAGGATTCTTGGTATGAATAAGTTTATCTGGTCGTTAGTATTGCTGTTGTGCCTTGGCGGTTATGTTCAAACAACAAAGGCTGATATTACTTTTGCGGTTGATGCTGCAAATGTTGAACTGCCAGATTACAAGCTCAAGTCTATGTCCCTAGAAAAGCGCAAAAAATATTGCGAGGGTTTTGGATACAAGCTTTTAGTATGTTCGGATCCTTACATGCCTGAAAACATTTGCAGAGCTGATGAAAGCTATGTTAACAAATGTATCTGCCGACCAGAATATAAGTTGGAGTGTCTTGAAACCGACGGACTGCGGGGTGTGGGCACAAAGTGCGATGGCAAATATGCTAAGTGCTGCAATCTAATCTGCAAAAATCCGTATGCCACACTTGTAAGCTGTGAAGAGCAAGGTTTGGAAGAAATTCACAGCGAGCGCGACTACAATGAATGCGGTGAAACTTGCTATGTATGCCAAGACAGATGCACTAAAGGAGTGCCGGAAAACCAATGTCCCAACGGGCAAAAATGTATTCCATACCAAGGTGTCAACAGCCAATTAGGGCGTCGGTGTTGCCAATGTGGATGTCCGACCGGGCAAAAAGAGTGTTTGGGTTTTTGCATTGGCAAAGACGAATGCTGTCCGGCTTGTAAAGATGGTTTCAAGTGCTCGGGCGGGGTGTGCGTCGAAAAATAAGCTATTCCTTATATCGGCGCTCAAAACGCGGATTTTTACCCAAGCGCGAAACAACTTCATAAGCTATGGTTCCGGCATCGCGTCCCATATCGTCAAGGGTATATTTTTCATCTAGAAGAATCGCCATATCGCCAACTTCAACTTGATTGACATCGGTCACATCAACAATCAAATTATCCATCGAAACACGCCCCAAAACTCGTCCTTCTCCACGGCATCCGTCTTTAACGAAATAGACTTTCCCAACGTTAGACAGCGAGCGGGGCAAGCCGTCGCCATAGCCAATTGAGACAATCGCCAGTCTGCGGGGAGAATTGGCGCGATAGGTGGCTGAATAGCCGACAAAATCTCCTTCGGGCAAATCGGCCAACTGCAAAACCGGCGCGGTGAGTTTGACTACCGGTTTCATGATATTTTGACGATATGGGGCCGTATTAATACCATACATAGCTGCGCCTAAACGAACCATATCAAACTGATATTCGTTCCCTAAAAATACACCATCAGAAGCCGAAAGCGAACCGGGCAACTCTGGGAAATATTTATTACGCAATCTTTGAAATTCGGACAACTGGTGTGCATTCATAAAATGCCCTTTTTCATCGGCACAAGCCAAATGCGACATAACAAAAGAAAAACCGTTTCTTTCTTCCTCACTCAATTCTTGAATATCCTTTTCGCGAAAGCCCAAGCGGTTGAGGCCGGTTTCAATATGGATAACCGGTTTGATACCATCAATTTGGTGAAGTTGCCAATATCTAAACTGCTCTAAACAGCTGATAACCGGCGTTAGCTTATGTTGTTCAAACAAAGGAAAACTATCTTCACCCATGCCTTGCAGGACATAAATTGCGGCCTCGGGCGCAACGGCGCGGACTTTGGCTCCTTCTACGCCATGGGCGACAAAAAAGTGACGGCACTGAGCATGGTGGTACAAGTAGTCGGCAATTTTTGCCGCTCCCAACCCATAGGCATCATCTTTGACTACAGCGGCGGCTATCGAATTGGCCGCCAATTTTTGCAGTTCTTGATAATTTTGCAACACAGCCGAAAGATTGATTTCAAAAACAGGTCTTGTCAAAATGCTCATTGTTCATTATGCTCCAACAATAACAAAGGTAGTTTTTTTATGATACAGTTTATGGACAGCCATATTCATTTGCAAGATTATAATGCAAACAATACAACGGAGATTATCCAAGCAGCCGAAGCTTGCGGCGTGGATAAATTTATTGCGGTCAGCTCCACGGAAGATCAGTGGGCAGATGTACTTAAACTAGCTCAGACTTATCCTAACAAAATCATTCCGGCATTGGGCATTCATCCTTGGTACATTGGGAAAATGCGTAAGGGCTGGGAAAAACGATTGGAGGGTATACTTTTGCAAAACCACCATGTCTTGGTTGGCGAATGTGGTTTAGATCGGATTAAGAATCCAGAATTGGCTCCTCAAGAAGATATATTTAGAATACAGCTGGAACTGGCACGAAAATATCGCCGCAGTTTACTTATTCATGCAGTAAAAGCGGCCGAATGGCTGGAGGATTTTTGGAAGATTCTTCCTGAGTGCAGTGTGTTTCATGCTTTTGGCGGGCGCATAGATATGCTCAAAAAGCTACTCAACCATGGAGGATATGCTGCTTTTGGATTTTCTATTTTTAAGAATCGTGACGCACAACAAATTTTGCGTTATATTCCGGCAGATAGAATCTTGTTTGAAACTGATGCTCCCTACATGGCTCCAAATAAAGGTCAGCAAAATTTGCCCCAATATCTACCCGAAATTGCAGCCAAAATTGCTACAATACGCGGCGAGGATTTAGAAACATTAGCCGCACAGGTATATCAAAATTCTCTTAAAATTGCAGGACTGATAAAATGAGTGAAAACAAAAGATTGATGCGCACACAGGCTCTTTTAGGTATAGATGCCATTAACAAGCTCCAAGCCGCAACGGTGATGATTGTGGGATTAGGTGCAGTCGGAGGTTATGCCTTGGAAGCTTTGGCACGCTCGGGCATTGGGCATTTGATTTTGGTGGATTTTGATGTGATAGAAGAAACTAACATAAATCGGCAAATTTTAGCTCTCTCCTCCACGCTCGGTCAGCCCAAAATTGAGGCTGCAAAAGCTCGCGTGCTTGACATTAACCCCAACTGCAATGTCGAGACCATCTCCTTATTTGTAAACAGTGATACCATTGCTGAACTGCTTTCTCATCAGGCTGATATGGTGGTTGATGCCATTGATGCACTTAACCCCAAATGTTGTTTAATGGAGGAGCTTTACAAACGTCAAATTCCGTTTATTTCATCTATGGGGGCGGCTCTTAAAACTAATCCGGCAGCAATTAAGACCGGAAAACTTAGTCAAACAAAAAATTGCAACCTATCCAAATTTATTCGCAAGCGCTTAAAAAAACGGGGAATTGATATATCTAAAATTGAATGTGTTTATTCTGATGAACAAATTCAACTTTCTGAGAACGCTATATTTTTAGACGAGGAAAGCCTTAATACCGAGATGAGCGCAGGGCGTCAGGGAAGAGTACGCAACACACTTGGTTCACTACCCACAATTACGGCAATTTTTGGTCTCACAATTGCAAATCGTTTGATTGAGCATATAATTAAAAATTAACTCAAATATAGCCAACAATTGTATTTACTTTGTAAATAATGTTATATGAAAGTGGATTTTGATTTATTAATTATAGGATATGATTATGATACGCAGATGCTTATTACTGATTTTGTTTGCAGTCGCTATAAATACTAAACCAGTATATGCGGCGATAACTTTTTTGCCAGATTGGAATAACACTGATTTAGAATTTCAACGCGATGAGCCTTTATGCATTGAGGCTGTAGATTTTAATGGGGATCCATTGTACCATATGGCCGATGGATGTCCCAAACCAAAAATTTTTGATGAATATTGCCCACACGATAGTAAGTATATTTCCAAGTGTTACTGTCCGGCTCATTACCAATATAACTGCGTATCTCCAGAACGTGGCGATGAAAGAGTGAAACAAGACGGATATGCTTCTTGCGATGGGTTGTATATCGCCTGCTGCGATGGCTCTTGCCCGAGCGGAACATCCAAAACAGATCCCGGAGGGTGTGGTGGATCAACTACTAATGGCTGCGGCGATACTTGTTATTATCCTTACCAACCTTGCTGTTATCCAGCTTCTGATGAAACTGGTTGTTCTTGCGGAACTTATACTTGCGACGATGGCTGTGGCGGCTCAAGAACTTGTTGTGCTTCTTGCCAAGATCCAGATCCGGATCCTCCGTCTAGTAGCTCATCTTCAAACTCGAGCAATTCTTCGAACTCGAGCACTAGTAGCAACAGTTGTGTAGCCGGTGGAAGCAAATCTTGTAGCGGACAGACTTCTCCTTGCGGCGCCAACCAGACACAAACAGGATCTTGTACAGACTGTTCTGGCACCAAACGGTATTCTTGTGCGAACAAAGATGACCCTAACCCTTGCGCAGGCAAAACCAGCAAAAGCTGCGAGCATGGCTGTGCATCTTATGACAGTCAATGTCCAAGCATTTGTACATCTTGTAAGTCTGCACCTCCATGTAATGTATCCTGCCCAGCAGTACCAGACATTATTGATGGCTGCAGACGTTGTTCCAGCTGGGGATGGGAGACTGTTGGCGGTTGCAAAAAATGCCGTGTTTGTAACAGCCGCTATCAAGATAATACCCTACCTTGTAGATAAAACCATAATTTGATACAACACCCGTCAATTTTGGCGGGTGTTTTTTTAGCGCAACTTCATTTAGAAAAACATGCGCTTTTGAGGCTATGTTAAAGCTTATTTAATCTATTGCATTTACAATTGTTTTTAATTAAACTTCGAACAAATTTTCTGATTTGAGGCGCGCATAGACATGAAGATGATTAAGCCAATTGTAAATATATCCAAAATTCTTGACCGATACCAATTGGTAGTGTGCGGCTTGGAAGGTGTTATTAGTGAAGGCGGAAATATCTTGCCTGAGGCCAAAGATGCGCTGATTAAAATGAAGAAATTCGGAATGCGCCTTGTATTATTATCCAACTCACCTTTAAGAGTGCAGTCCATAGTAGAACTAATGCGCAATAATGAGCTTCCTCCATTGGTATTTGATAATATTATCTCTGCCGGTGAAATATTACACTATTTGTTCAAATCTCGACAGGGTGATTTTGCGACTATCGGTACGACATATTATAACTTGGGACAAGCCTCTGATGCCGAGGTTTTTGCCGCTTTAGATTATGTAGCTGTAGACAAGCTAGGTAAGGCCGATTTCTTATTTATGGGCAATGCATCATCTGCTGATGCTACTATTGATCAATATATGCAAATTTTGGAGTTTGCTGCCAGCATGAATGTTCCCTTGGTTTGCGCCGGAAATGACACCTCCAGTTTTGCCAATGGTAAAATTTGTGTATCGGCAGGAGCTGTGGCAGAACAATACGCTGCTTTGGGAGGGCGCATTATTACCATAGGAAAGCCAGATCCCAAAGTCTTAGCCTATGCTTTGGAAGGTATGGGAGATATCTCGCTAGAAAAAATATTGCTTATCGGAGATAATATAACAACGGATATTAAAGGGGCTAACCTATCTAAAATTGATAGTGTGCTGGTTTCCAAAGGAGTGCACATCAACTATCTGGGAGAAGGTTATATTCCCGATGTGGCTAAAACTCGAGAAATGGCTAATAATTATGATGCCTATCCAAACTATGTGATTTCTAATCTTAGGTGGTAAGATGAAGCGGGCTCATAAAAAATTTATCAATGTTATAGTGTTTATCGGTTTGGCTTATTTTGTTACTAGACCGATGTATTATCCCGGAGTTGGCGATAACCCACGCCCGCGGCAAATGTCGGTTCAGATTCAAGCTAAAAATAACATTATTGGCTTTAAGGAAATGGACGATTTTTTGTTTTTGTGGTCAGAGCTATTAGAACAAAGTTTTGCTACACCCAATCTCCCTGCAATGCTTGATGTTAATACTGCTAATGAGCAGAAGCTATCTAGTCGAGTTCAAAAATGGATTAAAAATCAGGGGTGGAGTGTAGAGCGATTTTTTTATGTTGGGCAACGCTTAAATTCTATTGTAAAAGCATGCCGTTTAAAAATTTTGGCAGCGCAAACTTCCGAAAGCCTTAAATTGCAACTTGAACAAACCAAAGATGAAGAACTGCGCGTCACTATCCAACGCTTAATGAATGAGCAAAGCCAAATGTATCGCACCTTAAATGTCAGCGATGGCGAAATTGAGATGGTGATGCCTCATCTTAAAACAGTATCAGAGATTTTATCTGGCGAGCTAATTTACAAACCCGATAATCGTAAGCAAATCTAATTAGATGATTGTTCCAAGCTTTCTTTTAGCATTTGGAGCTCAAGCCACATATTTTCTTTGTCTTCTTTTTGCCGGTTTAATTCTTCCAATTCTTTACTTAAGCGGCCAAACTCTTCAGGATTTTGGAGATACAAATTGCTATCAGAAAGAGCTTGTTCATTTTGATAAATTTTGGCTTCTAACTGTTCAATTTCCTCAGGCAGCACATTTAGCAGTCGTTGCTGATTGTAACTTAACCGCACCATTTTCTGCGAAGAAGTGGAGATATTTTTTTCGGGCTCTTTTTTTATTATCTTTTTAACCGCACCTACTCCGGCAGAAATTTTTTGTTCAGACAGTTTGCTCAGCAAATCGCTATAACTTCCGGCATGCTCATAGACCGTACCGTTACCCGGCATATAAATTACTGAAGTGACCACACGGTCAATAAAATCTCGGTCGTGACTGACTAACAGCACCGTTCCGCTATAATCATCTAAGACTTCTTGCAACAAGTCTAATGTATCCATATCCAAGTCATTTGTTGGCTCGTCTAAAACCAAAAAGTTTGACGGCTGTGCTAAAGCTACCGCCAGCATAAGCCGATTTTTCTCACCACCTGATAAAGCCGAAACAGGGCATTGCGCTTGGTCGGGACGGAACAAAAAGTCCTTCAGATAGGCCACGACATGACGATACTGTCCTCGCACCCAAATATGATCACCTTTACCACACAAGGTTTGCCACAAGGTCTTTTTGGGGTCAAGCGTGATGCGATTTTGGTCAAAGTAGGCTTCTTCCAAATTTTTACCTAAGCGCACAAAACCGCTATCGGGCTCAATGCGTTTGGTCAACAATTTAATTAGAGTAGTTTTGCCGGCACCATTGGGACCAACAATGCCTATTTTATTGCCCTTGATTATCCGAATCGAGAAATCTTTAACCAATTCCCTATCGCCATAGCTTTTATAAATATGTTTGGCTTCAATAACCAATTTGGAACGAAAATCGCCCTCAGCAATCTCCAAATCGACACTACCAATACGCTTTATCTGCTCTTTACGCTCTTGACGAAGCTGCTGCAAACGTCTAAGCCGCCCCATATTGCGGCGACGTCGAGCGGTGACGCCTTTGTGTAGCCACTCGGTTTCTTCTTCAATCTTCTTGTTTAAGTATTTTTGCTCAATAATCTCTTGTTCAATGACTTGTTCTTGCCACTCTTCAAAATACTTAAAACCGCGATTGTTACGGCGCAAAATTCCTCTATCGAGCCAAAACATGGTTTGTGACACGTGGCTTAAAAACATTCGGTCATGAGATATGACTATTACTGCTCCACGAAAATCGGCAATAATTTGCTCTAATATTTCAATAGATGGCATATCCAAATGGTTGGTCGGCTCATCTAAGAGTAAAATATCTGGCTCGCCTATCAGGGCTTTTGCCAATGCGGCTTTACGTCTTTCCCCTCCGGAGGACTCAAAAGGAGCGCTATCGGCAGCAATAGAAAATTTCTCAATTAAAATATCGGCTTGATAATCTTGACTACCATCTTGATTTAAAAGTCCCGATTTTACAACATCGCGCAGAGTAGCATAGCCTTCAAAATCTGGCTCTTGCGGCATATAGGCAATGCGTAGTCCGGGCTGCATAAAAATTTCGGATTTATCAGCCTCGATTACTCCGGCAATCACTTTAAGGAGGGTAGACTTACCTGAACCATTGCGTCCAACCAGCGAAATTTTATCGCCGCGGTTAATATACAAGTCTACATTTGAAAACAACTGATTGGTGCCAAAACTAAGGGCGGCACCTTTTAAGGTATAAATAGGAGCTTCGGCCATAATTAGATATCTTCATCAATTAGTCTGCTGCCATCGACCTGCCACTCAAGCCCCCTGGCCGCCCAGAGGAAAAAATCATCTATTTTTTCAGCCTTAAGCCCTATCTTGGTGCCAATTTCATAAATTTCTCCAATTTCTTGGTCACTTAAATCGTGATCGGCAGCTGCAAGCAGTATCATATCTCTTAGCATACTGCGCTTGGTGCGAACAGATGGAATCGGCAGCAAAAGTTTTATCAATTCTGCTGATGAACGAACTTTTTTGAGTTTTGAAAGCGCACATCCCAACTCACGAGCTTTGTTTTTCATAAACTCTTTTTTAGCATCATTATCTTCGCTATCTAAGGTTAAGATGTATTGCAGAGCCGTCAAATATAGTTGTTTTTCTGACTCTGACCAAGTGGAGCTTAATTCATTCATTGTATTTTTCCCATCACAACTGTTTTATTCGTTTATAGCAGACAAAATAAAGATTTGCAAAAAAATTATTTTATTATATTATAAAAATAATACGTAACTTAACCAAGAAAAGAGAAAGGGAGCAACTATGCCTCTGAAAATTGAACTCAAACCCCACGAGAGTATTATTATCGGCGAAGCGCTGATTACAAATGATGGGGAAAGAACTCGTTTTTATATTGAGGGGAATGTACCGATCTTGCGTGAAAAATTTATCTTGCGTGAAAATGAAGCAAACACACCTAGTAAACGGGTGTATTTTGTAGTACAACAAATGTATTTGTCACGCGACCCCAGAAAACTGCAAGATATTTATTTGGACTATGTGCGCGATTTACAAAATGCCGCACCAAGCTTGATTCCATATATCAACCCCGTAAATGAAAATATTTTGAATAATGATTATTATTCAGCAATTAAAGAAGCCAGTAAGTTGGTTGCCAAAGAAGAAGAGCTATTTGGCGAAGCATTACGCGGAAATATTTAAGAAAAATTAAGCCGAAATCTTAAGACATCGCCTTTGGGCGATGTTTTTTTTATTTTTTTCTTTAACTTTCTGTTAATAAAATTTAATTTTTTATTTACACTTTTTAGTTTTTTCTTCTAACCTAAGGCTAGAATTCTTAGTAGTCCAATTTTTGGAGATATAAAATGGCTGATATTTCATTAACCGCAAGTATGCGTTCTAACCTTTTATCTTTGCAGAACACTCAGTCTTTGATGGACATGACACAAGAGCGTCTTTCCACCGGAAAAAAGGTTAACTCTGCAATTGATAACCCTACTTCTTACTATGCTTCTCAATCTTTAACAAATAGAGCTGGCGACTTAAATGCTCTGCTTGATAGTATGGGACAGGCTATCCAAACGATTAAAGCTGCAAATGAAGGTATTGAAGCAATTACGTCTTTTGCCGAACAAGCTAAAGCTATTGTTAACTCGGCAAGAGATATTCCGAGCAATTATGATAAATATTCCATCACTTCTAATGATGTGAGTGATGCTGGTTTGGCTGCCGATGATGTGTTGATTGTGGACAGTCGTACAGATATGAGCGAGTTTACTCTCACTTTCGGCGCTGCTGATGCAGAGCAAAAGTTTAATGTCTATGTCAACGGAGAAGCTCATGAAGTGGCGCTGGAAGCAACTTCAACTGATGCTGCTAAGGCTGCCGCAGACGCTAAAACTAAGCTGCAAGCTTTGGGCTTGATTGTAGAAGATGGTGATGCTGCTGGTTCATTAAATGTGCGATCCAAAGACGGTTCGGATATCTATTGGATTAATGATGGGACTGATGGTATCGGAACTGCAACAACCGCCGCAAAAAGCGTTACATTAGAGGCAGCCGACATTGCAAACTCTGCTGCTTTGGCCGCAAAACTGACTACCGGATTGGGGACAACCGCTACGGTTGAGGTGAATGCCGACCAAATTACCATTATGGCGGAAGGAAAAGAGTTTGTGGTGGCCGGAGATGCTGCCGATAAGCTCAATATGGCCGACAGCCGTAAATCAGGAAATGCAAATGAGCCTGTGGCAGAGCGCGTTAGCTATGCTGAACAGTTTAACAAAATTTTGGTGCAGATTGATCAGCTGGCTCAAGACTCCGGTTATAAAGGGGTTAACCTCTTGCAAGAAAATGACCTGAAAGTTATTTTCAATGAATACAGAACTTCTGATTTGATTGTGGAAGGCAAGGATGCATCGACCAAAGGGCTGCAAATGTCTGAGGCTGTGGGCGATTGGCAAAAAGATGCCGATTTGGAAATTTCTTTACAACAAGTGGAAGATGCTATTAATACACTTAGAACTATGGCTTCTGAATTTGGTACTAACTACTCAATTATTCAAAGCCGCGAAGACTTT
This sequence comes from uncultured Alphaproteobacteria bacterium, assembly GCA_944391475.1. GTDB lineage: Bacteria > Pseudomonadota > Alphaproteobacteria > RF32 > CAG-239 > MGBC133411. The sequence goes on from CALXTR010000004.1 coordinate 78,268, forward strand.
ACTGAAAACTTGGTCAATGTGTTGGAAGAAGGTTCCGACAAGTTAGTCTTGGCCGATATGAACGAAGAATCGGCTAATATGTTAGCTCTGCAAACAAGACAGCAACTTGCGATTAACTCTTTGAGTTTGGCTTCGCAAGCAGCTCAAGCAGTGCTCAAATTATTCTAAAGTCTATCTTAATAAATATCAGTCAAAAAAAAGCAGAACTCAAAAGTTCTGCTTTTTTTATACCCTAGATAAGATTATTAATAATTGTTTACTAACCAGCGGACAAATTGTTGCCAACCAATTGTAAATTACTAAATGCAATAATTCCTCCCTCTTGAAATTAGCGAGTTTTCTTTTGTTGGGCGGCAGCCATAGCGGCACGGCTGGCGGCGAGTGACTTATCCAATTTATCAATAAACTTCTGATACTTGATTTTGGTAAACAGGCCTAACTTACCATAGTCTTGTTTGGGGATACGAATGTTACCAATCGGCTTTATTCCGACTTCATCGCAGGCTAAAACCAAACGTGCTTTATACTCAGGACTGCTAATTTCTCCTAAAGGCATAATATTGCGTCCCATGCGGCGTTCTTCTTGCAAAATAGCCTTAAAATCATCTAGGGTTGGAATGCCCTTGGAATTACTAATCACAAGGTCATCAACATTGCGATAATCGTAGGTCGTATCCCCGACTAAAGCACGATAGCCGCCTTTAACCGAAGGCAACTCTTTATAAGGCTTGTTTTGCCTTTTAGCATAATCTTGCAGAGCCTTGCGGCGTGATGTATAGGCATCTTGCTTTTGAAGGCGAATGACTATTTTCTGAGCTTCTTTAGCGGGCGGAGGAGGAGTATAGTCATCTTCATAGTTATCTTCCTCGCCATAGCCGTCATCATAATCATCATCATCTGATGAATTGCCTTCATAGCTATATCCATCATCTTCATCAGAATGCGCGCGACCAAGTTCATCTTCGTACTGATGAAGTTCATGATAAAGACCGGAAAGCTCACGTCGATAATCCTTAACGATACGTTCGCCTTCTTTGAGGTTGTTGCGAGGAACTTCGGATAATTCTTTATCATAAAAACGTATTTGCTGGCGGTTGTCCCAATATTCGCCGCGCTCTTCAAAATATTCGCCTAAATCGTTGCGCCATTCGTTTTGGTTACTAATCCATTCATTATAATTGCGTTCGTGATAATCATTAATTTGGGTTTGAATATCGCGCAACTGTTCCCGATAGCCATCGTTTTTATATTCTTGATCGGAGATGCGACTTTTGATATCGCGGATTTGGCTTTCTAAATCGCGAATCTTACTTTCTAACTCTGATTTACGGCTCATCGGCTAATTCTCCTAAAAAGAAACGGCAGTCAGACAGCTAAGTCCGACTGCCGTCTTTACTTTTTAGTCTATTTTACGCTACTTTTGCATCAAAGTAAATAGAAATTCCTTCAATATCTCCTTTGGTGCCATTATTGCAGCTATTCTCAACCTTAACCGCCAAGACCTGTTCGGCAATGTAGCTTTGGTTCTCGCTTAAAGCCAAAGACAACTCAGCATTGTCGGTTTGGTAGCACAAATCAATCCGGTCAGAAATGTTGAAGTCTTTGTCCTTGCGCAAAGTTTGAACTAAGCGGACAAAGTCTCTGGCCATACCTTCGCGGCGAAGCTCGTCGGTAACATTTGTATCTAAGGTTACCACCGCCTTATTATCAGCAAAAGCTAAGCCAGCGACACCTGGTTTCATCTCCAGACGGACTTCAAACAAATCCGGCGTTAGGGTTTGTCCTGCGATACTTAATGTACCATCGGCATTTAAGGTCCACTGACCTTGTTTATAGGCGCCCATAACCGGCCCCATATTTTTGCCCAAAGCTTTACCTAACAACGGAGTATAGAGGTAGATGGTTTTGGTAGCATAGTTCTCTAAACAATCATCAAAGCGAACTTCTTTAACATTGAGCTCATCTTTGACAATGTCTTGATATGCCGGACTTAAGTGCTCGCCAATCAAGGTCAAACTACCCAAAGGCAAACGGTTGCGGAGATTTTTCTCCTCGCGGATAAACTTACCGGCCGAGCATAGCTCTTGCACAAAATCCATCTCTTTGACCAAAGCCTCATCAAGCTTGATATCGCTCAGGCTCGGATAGTCAGCCAAATGTACAGATTCTAATCCGGTGAGGTTCTTGTAGATATATTCACTCAAGAACGGCATCAGCGGAGCAATGATTTTGCATACATTTACTAAAACAGTATACAAAGTATCAAACGCTTTAACATCGCCCTCCCAGAAACGGTCACGAGTGCGGCGGATATACCAGTTGTTGAGCACCTCAACAAATGCGGCCAACTCATTGGTAGCCATGGAAACATCATAGCTTGAGATACCCTCTTTAACCACCAAGCTCAAGCGTTTGAGCTTGGAGAGAATATAATTATCAATAGCCTCAGATGATTGGCTGATTTCTTTAGCCTGATAGCCCTCGGCATTGGCATAAAGAGTAAAGAAGTAATAAGCATTCCAAAGCGGGATTTGAGCCACGCGGGAAGCCTTGGCAATTTCTTTACCTTCTTTATCAACGGCCAAGTTACCACCTTTTAAGACCGGAGAAGAAACCAAGAACCAACGCAGAGCATCGGAGCCGATACTATCCAAAACTTCATTCGGGTCAGGATAGTTTTTGAGCCGTTTGGAAAGCTTTTGTCCGCCTTCAGCCATCAGCAAGCCGGTACAAATGCAGTTTTTGAAGGCCGGGCGATTGTGCAAAGCGGTTGACAACACCGTCAAGGTATAGAACCAACCACGGGTCTGGTCCATGGCCTCGACAATGAAGTCAGCGGGGAAGTGGCTCTCAAACCACTCCTTATTCTCAAAGGGATAGTGCACTTGAGCATAAGGCATGGAACCACTTTCAAACCAGCAGTCAAACACATCGCCAACACGGCGCATCATGCTTTTACCGGTTGGATCATCAGGATTGGGATAGACCACCTCATCAATGTATGGTTTGTGCAAATCCTTAACCTCAATGCCGGTTTTTTCTTTAATCTCGGCAAGTGAGCCAAAAACATCTATCCGCGGGTATTGCGGGTTGTCTGATTTCCATACCGGAATCGGCGTACCCCAGAATCGATTACGAGAAATGGACCAATCGCGGGCGCCTTCCAGCCATTTACCAAAACGGCCGTCTTTAATGTGCTCTGGCACCCAATTTATCTGTTGATTATTTTTGACCATGTCATCTCTGAAATCCGTAACCTTAACAAACCAGCTGGACATGGCTTTATAAATCAACGGAGTGTCCGTACGCCAACAGAACGGATAAGAGTGAGTGTATTGCTCTTTTTTGACCAAGAGGCCATTTTCTTTGAGCCACAGCATTATCGGTTCGTTGGTTTCAAAAACTTGTTTACCCTGATAGTCGGGAACTTCGGCAGTAAACTTACCAGCCTCATCAACCGGACAAACTACCGGGAAGTTCTCATCATAAGCACGGCAAGCATCAAAGTCGTCTTGACCAAATCCTGGGGCGATGTGAACAACGCCGGTACCGTCTTCGGTTGAAACAAACTCTCCGCTCAAAACCTTGAACGCACCCTTATCTTTGAGGTGTTTGAAATATGGGAACATCGGCTCATAGCTCATTCCGACCAAGTCGCGACCTTTTAAGTTGCCAACCTTAACGGCTTTTTCGAGCTGTTTTTTGTAGCGCCCCAACAAGGCCTCAGCCAAGATATATTTCTGGCCGTCTTCTTCCATTATCGCATAGTCAATATCTAGCCCCACAGCCAACATCAAGTTTGAGGGCAAAGTCCAAGGAGTGGTGGTCCAGACCAAAATGTTCATGCCGTTTTCGAGCTTAAACATTACGGTAATGGCGTTATCGGTTTTATCTTGGTAGCCCTGATTGACCTCAAAGTTTGACAACGGAGTTTCGGCCGCCCAAGAATAGGGCAACACCCGATAATCCTCATATACCAAACCCTTATCGTAGAGTTGTTTGAAGTTGGAAATGACGCTTTCCATAAACGAGAGGTTCATGGTTTTGTAGTCATTATTGAAATCTACCCAACGGCCGATGCGTTTGAACATATCAACCCAGATATTGGAATATTTCAACACGTCTTGGCGGCAGAAATTATTAAACTTTTCGACCCCATATTCTTCAATTTGCTTGCGGCCGGACACCCCCAACTGCTTTTCGGCAGACATTTCGGCCGGAAGTCCGTGGCAGTCCCAACCCAAGCGGCGTTCAACCTTTTTGCCCAACATGGTCTGGAAACGAGCGACCACGTCTTTGACATAGGACACCATTATATGTCCATAGTGCGGTGTGCCGTTGGCGAACGGAGGACCATCATAAAAAACAAATTCTTCGGCGCCGCTACGTTGGGTGACCGATTTTTCAAAGGTTTTATTTTCTTCCCAAAATTTGAGAACTTCTTTTTCAAGCTCGACAAAGTCGGCCTTGGCTTTGACTTCTTTATAGTATTTGCTCATCTTTGATATTACCCACAGATGTTATAAGGTTAAAATGATTAATCAGATTAAGAAAAAAGAAATGTTTTTGATATACGCAAAGAATCCCCTTAGGGGATAATAATCAGAGGAATGTGATGTATAAACAAGTGTTGCATTTGCGTATCTAAAGATAAATTAACTTAACTCGTTGCTAACGTTAATACAAGAATCCACCGGAGTCAAGGGCTTATATTCTAATTTGCGAAAGAAAAAAGAGCTGCCGCAGATAGGCGACAGCTCTTAATAGTTTGGCTTCAATTAGTAATCATTAAGGTGCACGACTATACGGGCACCATGATAATTACAACTGATAGAGCGCCCGTTGTTGTAGACATATGTCTGATAGGGGGCCATGGTAGCATATCCGGGAAGGTCGTAGCCAACTAGTGGATAATACTGATATCTCTCCAAACGAACAGACACCAAAAAATCGGCATTGGTCGTAAAGTAGAGGATATTACCCCATTCATACACATAGCCGTCAAAACGGGCCGGGCCGGCGCGATAATAAAAGTTGGGATAACCACCGATATACTCCATATACAAGTACTCGGTTGTATAATACAAAATGTCATCAACAATACGATAACATGAACTCAACCCTAAACTCATGGACGCCACTAATAATAATAAAAGCTTTTTCATATACATAGGATTTAAATTAATAATCAGAAATTGCGTTTTTGTTATAGCATATTTTATAGACAAAGTCTAGCCAAAAAAAATATTTTTTAATTAAAACAAAGAAAAGCCTCTTTCCCGTCGAGTGGAAAGAGGCTTTTTGTCTTATCAAAGCAAATTTAGGTAAAGGAACCCATGGCTCTTGCGGCAAGATTAAGATATGGCACATTCTTGCGGCACGCTTCTTCATTACTCACCATGGTAGTTTCGTCATGAGGCACGCCTTTACATAACAACATATTAACGGCGGAAAGTCACTTTTTCAAACAAAAGCTGTTCCCCAGGTTCCGAGACAAACTTTCGCTTTTCACTACTTGTTTGTACTTATGCCGAACTTCCGATAAAACCATCCGTTAATTTTAGCTCGCTTGCCAAAATAAACGGCGAATAGTATCCGCATACCAAGCTAAGTTCAAAATGCAATAAAAAAGTGATTGAAACATATACCGGATTAAAACCAACGGATAGCTAACCATAATTATACGCAAATACTAATTCAAAAGTAGGCTTAGTTATAGTGAAGTTCACGAAATTGTCAAGTTTTATTTTTTTAATTTGACTTTTGAAAATTGCGAACTATTGTACGTGAACAACATGATATTTTTTTATTAATTAACATATTAATTATTAGGTTATGGAAATTTTGGAACGACTAGAAGAGTTTTTGTTAAACTACATGGACGCCCAAACCGCCGGAATTGTAGCCTTAATTGTGTTGATAGGCGCGGTGCTTGGAATTTTGCTCGGGGTAATTAAGATTTTTAGCCGCTTGGTGATGATTGCGGCGGGCTTAATCCTTATTGGAATTGCTTTTGGAAACTTTCAGGCCGAGGAAACTAACTGGGTGATTACGCTTTCTTGCTTTGGTGGAGGCATTGCATGTATTTTGGCGGTCTTTCGAAAATGAGTTAAAAAAACAGCATTCCTAATAATCGGGAATGCTGTTTTTATTATATTGTTTTCATTATGCTTGCGGAGTATATATCTCACCACAAATAATAGGCTCAACAGCTCCGGTGGTGGAAGGATAGGTGGCGGGAAGTCCATATAAACGGCGGGCAGCCAAAAAGGCAAAGGCTTCTGCCTCCAAAGCATCGCTATTCCATCCGACATCGCGAGCGGTTTTTATTTCAACTTGCGGCAGTCTTTGACGCAAAAAGCGAATGATGGTCGGGTTATTGGCACCACCGCCACAAACAATCATTATCTTGGGCATTTCAGGCAAGTACATGGCGCAAGAATAAGCCACTCCTTCGGCACAAAAAGCTGTAGCGGTAGCAGCACCGTCTTCCAAGCTCAGTCCTTCTAAATGCTCTAATTTTTCATTGAAAATATTTCTATCAATCGATTTGGGCGGATATTTAGCAAAATATTTATGCCGCATCAATGAGGCCAGAACTTTACCGTTAATCTGTCCGGAAATGGCTAATTTTCCATTATAATCCATATGCTGGCCGCTATGCTTTAGCACCCAATCGTTGACCGGAGCATTACCAGGACCAGTATCAAAAGCTAAAACCTCGCCATTACGGCCAATCCAGGTAATGTTGGCGACACCGCCGATGTTTAAGATAGCTAGAGGCTTTTCCAGCTCAGAACTCAAAGCCACATGAAACACCGGCACCAATGGCGCCCCTTGACCACCTGCCAAAACATCGGCCTTACGGAAGTCTCCCACCACCTTTTTACCCGTTAAATCGGCTAAAAGCTGAGAATTTCCAATTTGGTGAGTATAGTGATTTTGGGGCTCGTGGTGTATGGTATGTCCATGAAAACCTATCAGCTCCACGCTGTCGTCATAATTATGCAAATATTCATTCACGACCTCAGCGTGGAAACGGGTCAGCTCATCTTCTACCGCGGCAATTTTTGCTTGTTGCTCGGTGGTTTCGGGCTTTTGGCCTAAAATACTTCTAATATCTTCTCTTAGCGAATCGTCATAAGGAACGGTATAAGCTCGTCCATAGTCATAAACATCAATTCCGTCGGTCGTAATGGCGGCAACGTCTACTCCGTCAAGCGAAGTGCCGCTCATTAGGCCCATAACTCTTATTTTTTTGATTAAATCCATTGTCTTTCGTTTCAAACCCTATTGCAATGTCTAAATATTATGCTAATATCCGTTAAAATTTGGTTAGATTTAATAACAACAAGGAATAGAAATGAGTCAATTTAAGTCACAGTTTTTCAACATTATGGTTGAGCGCGGTTTTTACAATCAATGCACTAACGAAACAGGCTTTGACACTTATCTTTATGAGTGCGAAAAATCAGGGAAACCGGCTGTGGGATATTTGGGCTCGGATCCAACCGGTGACAGTTTGCACGTGGGGCATATTGTACCGCTGATGATGATGCGCTGGTTCCAGAAATGTGGGCACAAGCCGCTGACTTTGGTTGGTGGGGCTACCGCTCGTATCGGCGACCCTTCAGGCAAAGACAAGCTGCGTCCGTTCTTGGATGAGGAAACTCTGGCTCACAATATTGAAGGACTCAAAAAGTCTTTCTCCAAATTCTTAAAATTTGGCGACGGAGCTAACGATGCCGTGATGGTTGATAACTGGGATTGGTTCAAGGACATTAATTATCTCAGCTTCTTGCGCGATATCGGAACTTGCTACTCGGTTAACCGGATGCTGACCATGGATAGTGTCAGAACACGTTTGGAACGTGAGCAACCAATGTCGTTTTTGGAATTTAACTATATGCTGCTCCAAGGGTACGACTTTACGGTTTTGTACCACAAATATGGTTGTCGGGCGCAGATTGCCGGTTCTGACCAATGGGGTAACATCACTTCCGGAACAGAGCTTGGACGCCGCAAATATGATGTGGAGCTGTTTGGTTTCACCAGCCCGATTATTACAGATTCCAACGGCAAAAAAATGGGCAAATCTGAAGGAAATGCTGTATGGATTAATGAAGAAAAGCTGCCTGCTTATGACTATTATCAATATTTTCGCAATATTGGTGATGCCGAGGTCGGAAAGTGCTTACGGATTTATACCGATTTGCCGATTGATGAAGTTCGTCGTTTGGAAGCTCTGAAAGACAAAGAAATCAACGAGGCAAAGAAAATCTTGGCCTTTGAGGCTACCAAAATCTGCCGTGGCGAAGCTGAAGCCAAGGCCGCTCAAGAAACCGCCATTAAGGCCTTTGAGCAAGGTATTGCCGGAGGAGAATTGCCAAGCATTACTATCAGCAATGCCGAGGGGCTCAGCGTGATTGAGGCATTTTTGCAAATAGGTTTTGTAGAGAGCAAAGGTGAAGCCCGCCGCTTGATTAAGCAGGCCGGTCTTAAAATCAATGACAAAGTGGTCAGCGATGAAAATGCCAAGCTTTCGGCCGCAGATGTGATTGATGGTCAAATCAAGCTCTCGCAAGGCAAAAAGAAACACGGACTTATCAAAGTGGCTTAGTTTTGGCCAGCAAATCTTAACCAAAACTCCGCTAAATGGCGGAGTTTTTTTTATTAATATAAGAAAAAACGCATAAAACGGAACTCCAAGTACGATTTTTGTTGCACTGGTCGTAAAAATATGTTAGACAAAATGCAGAAAAATTAAAATTAATAAATTATAAAAGTTATAATTATGAACGCAAAAAGACAGATTGAACTTTTAGAAGGTGAGAAAAAGGCCTTGAAACAGCAGAAGTATCAGCAACAAGCAGCTGACTTGGCTGAACGCATTGGGAAACTTCCAAGATTATTTCAACACCGGATTGCTTTTATGCAAGCCACCATTGAGGGTTTTGATTTTTTGTACCTCAATGAGGTATTAACCGCTTTGGAATGGGCTAGCGAAATAATCAAAATTTGGCCTGACGGCGATTTGAATTCCTTGCCCAAAGAGAAAATTGGCGAGATTTGCGGTAATGATGAAAGGTGGTTGGACTGGAAGTATTTTGCCCTGACCATGGCTATTGCTTGGAAAGATGACCAGCCAGAAAATTTGCACCCGCTCACCAGCTCGCTGGTAATGGGTGTTGTGGCTCCGCTGCCAATATTAGTGCAGCCTACTCATGTGCGCGAAAGAGATATAAACTTTTATATTTCTTCTGCGAAATTTCGTGAGATTGAAGATAACTTTTTGAAGCCAATGCAATGAAAAGGTTTATTTGGCTTGAAGAATGCAAGCGTTTTTCAGCCACCAATCAAGATGTGGGGCGTTTTTTAACCTCACTTAAATGGTATCGCGAGCATGCCGAGGAAGTTCAAGCGGCTTTGGAACAGCTAAAAATAAACTTGCCGGTTCCTAGCGACTGGGAAGTACGTATCTCAAAGCTACCCAAGCTTCCAAGGCTCAGAATGCAGATTTTTAACCTGCATATGCCCGAGACAGACGACAAAAGAGCCAAATTGTTCTTGGAGCTGATATTGTGCGAAATTGCCTCAACAATGATTAAAGAGCACAATTTCCGCATAGTTGACGATTTGGAAAGACTGCCTGATTGCGAGCTGGCTCAAAAAGTGAGTGAGACTCCTTTCAAAAGCAGTGAAGTCATGCTCAGTTTGGCCAAAATTCTTATCCGCAACTATCTCTTCTTTATTATAAGAGACACGGAACTATTAGAAAATGGTCAAATCAAATTAGCTGAGGCACAATTTTTGCGCTTGGCTTCCATTCCCGCAATGACGCTGATTAATCAGAACCTGATTAAGCGTGTTTGCGAGAATATAAAAATCTAATATCTTTAACCGGAAGAGCTCATACAAGCTTTTCCGGTTATTTGTTTTTAAGCGCAATCCGGACTTGATATTTGCATCAGGATATCTTAACTTATTATACCGAAAGAGATAATTGATGGAGGGTGTTGATGGATAATTTGCCGGAGTTGCGTGATATTCATTTGCCCGATGGGGTTTCGGCTTTTCCGCCGGCGTATGGCTGGTGGCTGATTTTGACAGCCATTATTCTCGCCGTGGTGCTTTTTGAAGTATTTAAAATCCTCCGTCAAAAATCTAAAAAACGCTATGCGCTCTTACTCCTTTCTCAAGCAAAATCAGCTAATATTATCTTAGAAGCCCGTGAGATTTCAGAAATTTTGCGGCGTATCTGTTTGGTGAAATATCCGAACGCTGCCGCACTCTTTGGCAAAGACTGGATTGAGTTTCTTAACACTCATAGCAAAAGCCAAATTACCGGTAAAGCCTCTACCCTTTTGATTGATGCTCCTTACATTAACCCTGAAAGCCAGAATTTCAGTTTGGAAGATATTAACAATCTCCGTAGTTTTTGCCAAAGTTGGATTGGAGAAAATCTATGAACAGATTTGCAGAAATTTCAGCATTTTGGTTATTGTTATTGCCGCTCATCTGGCGCTTTATTCTACCTGCGGTCAAAGGTTTGCATGGTGATGCGCTTAAAATCCCGTTCTTGAGCGATTTGCAAAAAATTTCCTCCACCCAAGGAACAATCAAGCCCTGGAGTGGACAAGCTTCAATGCAACTTTCGTGGCGCGCGGCTATCTTATGGTTGATTTGGGTTCTTTTAGTGATTGCGGCAGCACGTCCGCAATGGGTGGGCGAACCTATCAAGCTGCGCAGTGAAAGCCGTGATATTCTCTTGGTAACCGATATCTCGACCTCAATGCTGGAACCAGATTTTGTACTGGGGAGACAAAGAATCGACCGTTTGACCGCGGTTAAAAAAACTGCTCAAGATTTTATGGACAAGCGAATTGATGACCGCGTGGGGTTGATTTTGTTTGGAACCAATGCCTATCTGCAAGCTCCCCTCACCTATGACCGCAAGGCCGTAAGCGAAATTTTGTGGCAAACCGATGCCGGAATGGCCGGACAATCTACCGCTATCGGCGATGCGCTCGGTCTTGCTCTTAAAACCCTTAAAGACACTCCCAACCCCGAACGCAAAATTGTTATTCTGCTAACCGATGGCGAGAACAATGATGGTAGTGTTTCTTTGCCGCAAGCTATCAAGCTGGCACGCGATGAAGGAGTGAAAATCTACACTATCGGAGTGGGCTCGGATCGGGCTTTTAGCGCCTCGTTTTTAGGTATTAGAATCGGGGGCGGCGCTCCGGGGCTTGATGAAGAAAGCTTAAAAGAAATTGCCGCAGAAACAAAAGGGCGTTACTTTAGAGCCAAAGACACGGCCTCGCTTGAAAAAATCTATGAGGCGATTGATGCCTTGGAACCATCTCAAAGCGAGGGGCAAGTTATTCAGGAAGTTTATGATTGGTACTATATTCCTCTGATTTTGGCCTTTTTAGTAGCGCTGATTTGGGGTGCTGTGGCAGGGAGAGTGAGATAATGAGCGAATTTTGGAATAATTTTCATTTTCTGCGTCCGTGGTGGTTGTTGGCACTCGTATTGCCGCTTTTTATATATTGGAAATTTTATCGCGGGGTGAAAAACCAATCCTCTTGGGAGAAAGTTTGCGACAAGCACTTACTTGACTTCTTATTAGTTCGTGGCAGTTCCAAACAGCGCAAGTTTATCGGCTATGGTGCCCTAATCGGAATGTTAGCCGCAGTTATCTCTATTTCCGGACCGACTTGGAAAAAAACACCGGTACCCTCGTTTAGCCCCGAAAATCCGGTAATTGTGTTACTTAACCTATCCTCAGACATGGATGAAACCGATTTGTCACCCAATCGATTGAGCCGGGCTAAGTTCAAAATCGATGACTTACTGACCATGCTCAAGTCTTCGCAAGCCGGATTGATTGTTTACAGTAGTGAGCCGTTTCTTATCTCACCGATTACGGATGTGAAGATTGTTGAGAATCTGCTCCCCGAAATATCGCGCAATATTATGCCCGAAAACGGAGACCGTCCTGACCGTGCCATTGATTTGGCCGTGGAGAAACTCAAAAATGCTAACTTCCAAGAAGGTAACATCATTATATTTGCGCCTGATGCCGGACAAGGTTTTGACCAAGCACTTGATGCCGCCAAAGCCGCTAATAAAGCTAATTTTGCGGTGAGTGCAATAAATATGAGTGCAACTGATTCCGAAAAGCTTAAGCTGATTGCGCAAGTCGGCGGCGGAATTTATCTTAATGCCACGCCCAATGATGCCGATATGAAGCGTTTGGCTAACAAAATCAATCAAAGCACCGGAAATTTCAAACTCAGCGAAAACTTGCGCAACCAATGGCAAGATTATGGATATTATCTCTTAATTATCCCGCTCCTTAGCTGTTTATATTTCTTCCGCAAGGGGATTATTTGGTGTGTTGTCATCATCTTATCTGCCAACTCGGCCGAGGCCGGATTTTTTCTCAACTCCAATCAAGAGGCACTACGCGATTTTAACAATGCCGACTACTTAGCCGCCGAGAAAAAGTTTACCTCGCCCCAATGGAAAGCAGCGGCACAATATCGGCAAGGAAATTTTGCAGCAGCGCTACAAAATTTTGCTCAAGAGCAAACCCCGACTGCACTTTATAACCAAGGAAATGCTTTGGCAAAAAGCGGCAAGCTTGAAGAAGCAATTAAGAAATATGAGGAAGTGCTTAAACTTGAGCCCAATCACGAAGATGCCAAGTTTAATCTCGAATATTTGAAACAACAGCAACAACAAAATCAGCAAAACCAGCAACAAAATCAAAGTCAAAATCAGGACCAACAACAAAACCAGCAACAGCAAGCTGAAAATTCGGAGCAAAATCAAGACCAAGCCCAACAACAAAATCAGCAAGAGCAAAATCAATCTCAGGGACAACAAGACCAATCGCAACAACAGCAATCGGCCGCCAGACAAGATGAACAATCTCAGTCCCAAGAGCAAGAAGCTGAGCAAAACCAAGACCCAGCTCAAGAGCAACAACAAAAGCAACAAGCCGGTCAAGATGAAACTCAGGAGCAACAGTCATCACCAGCACAGGCAACCGAGCAAGAAGGCGAGAAATTTGATGAGCAAGCTCAAGCCAGAGCGCTCCAATATCGGGATATTCCCGAAAACCCCGGCGGTTTGCTCAAGGCATTTATCTACAAAGAATATATGAAAAAGAGGTATGAAAAATGAAAAAATTTATGATAGCTTTCGTACTTGCATTAGTTTTTAGTTTTCAGGCTATAGCCCAAACCTTGACCGCCACGGTCAACCGCAATCCGGTGCCTGAAGGTGAAGCGTTTATTTTAACTCTCACTCTTGATGAGGCGCAAAACAACTCACTTGCACCAGATTTGAAGCCGCTTGAAAATGATTTTAACGTATATTCGGTCAGCAACTCCAGCCAGATAAACATTATTAACGGAGTGCGCTCGGACACCAAACAATGGAATATCGGGCTAATTGCCAACAAAACCGGCGAGGTCAGCATTCCCGCCATTAAACTTGGGAAGCTATCCTCTCAGCCGATTGTGATGAAGATTATTTCTGCTGAGCAAGCGGCCAAAAATACAACTGAAAGAGGCAATACTTCCAGCTCACAGTCTTCTCAACCGCGATACAGCATGAAAGCAGAAGTCAACACCCCTCACCCTTATGTGCAACAGCAGGTGGACTATACCGTCACCATTCTTGATACCGGCGGTTTGCAAGGAGATGCACCATATTTCAAAGATAACGGCAACAATGACTGGATTATTAAAACCGCAAAAGCTCCCACTGTAGATAGCAAAACCATTAACGGAAAAACTATCCGTGAGATTAAGTTCCACTATGCATTATTCCCCCAAAAGAGCGGTAAACTAAAACTGCCGCAAGCTTATTTTCGGGGTTTTTATCTGACCCAAGATAGGGTGGCTTATGACCCGTTTGAGGATTTATTCGGCAACACTCTAGCTGGTAGCGGTTTTGGCTTTGCAGATATGTTTGCGACCCAAAATCCGGTGAATTTGGTAACCAAACCGATTGAAATTGAGGTTAAACCAATTCCTGAAACCAACCAAGGAAGCTGGTGGCTACCGGCTGAGAGTGTGGAGCTATATTCGGAGTGGGAGCCGCAAAACCCAAAATTTATGGTTGGCGAGGCAGTTAGCCGTACTATTTATATCAAGGCAACCGGCGTGGTGGAAAATCAGCTCCCCGAAATTAAGTTCCCTTCCATTAAGGGAATTAAGCAATATCCAGAAAAAGCGGTTTCCGAAAGTCGCTTAAACAATGATAAAATCGTATCGATTCAAAAGGCGGTTAATGTATATATTCCCAACACTGAGGGAAAAATCACATTACCTGAAATTCGGGTACCGTGGTTTAATGTATTGACCAATCGTATGGAAGTGGCAAGCTTACCTGCGACCACAATTAAGGTAGCAGCCGGAAAAAACACCGTAGCGGCTAATTTGAACGAGACTGCCGAAAGTCTGGAAAACTTAGCTACTGTCAATAACAATAATAATCAGGTTTCGTCTGCTCTAGTTGCTACTAATTCGGAGCCTAATCAGGAAAATAACTATCAGGCATACTTTATGCTTGCATTGGCATTTTTATTGGGGATTTTGTTTAGTTATCTGTTATTTAAATCGCGCCTATCTCCCAAAGACGAACACCAATCCGAAATTAAGGATTATCGTTCCTATATTCTCAAAAAAGCACGTGAAAAGGATTTGCGAGGTTTGCGCGACGGGTTATTTGAGTGGTGTTCACATAATCATCCGGAGCAGAAAGTGTTGAATCTCAAAGAAGTAATTAGTCTTAATCCAGATAAAGAATTTGAGCAGGCAATCAATGCCCTTATGAAGGGGTTATATGCTGACAATGCTCAAGATTGGGATTCCGAGTCGTTTATTATAGCTTTTGAGAATGTCTATAAACGCTCGAAAAGCGCACAAAAGCTCAAAAAACCGCTACCTGAACTATATCATCAATAATCGTTGCAAAATTTGTTAAGGTCGCATGAATTTATCCCAACTTGCGGCCTTAACCCTTTATTAATATTTGAGCTATATAATTGAAAAAGCGATAAAAGATTTAAGAATAGGATAAAAGACTTGCGAAGCAGGTAAATTTGTGCTATGATAAGTCTTGTATTGTTAGTAGAACAATCACATGTTTTAACGTGAAACACTATGTGTTCCTAGAATTGGAGAAAAACAATGGCAGATATTTCATTAACAGCAAGTATGCGTTCAAACTTGCTTTCCTTGCAGCAGACACAGTCGCTGATGGATACTACTCAAGAACGCCTTTCTACAGGTAAGAAAGTTAACTCAGCTATTGACAACCCGTCATCTTACTACGCAGCACAGTCTTTGACTAACCGTGCGAGCGACTTGAGCGCTTTGCTTGATAGCATGGGCCAAGCCATTCAAACCATTCAGGCTGCCGATGAAGGTATTAAGACCATCACCGAGTTTGCTGAACAGGCTAAAGCTGTGGCTAACTCCGCTCGTGACGAAGCTGCTCTGAAAGCTACCGGTTCACTTTCTTTTGATGCTTCAATTACTTCCGGTAACACCACCGAAGGTGTGACCATTAAGGTTACTAATGAAGATGGTGAAGTGGAAGAAAAGCAAATTATGATGAGTGCACAAAAAAGCACAATTGCTGAGGTTCGTACCGATATGGCTACTCAGTTGGAAGCTGATGATAGTATTGCTGATGCTGTGGTTGCCGATGACGGCACAATTACCATTACCGCTGCAGCAGGATATAAAGTTGAAATCGTTGGCGGTGTGGGCGCATTTGAAGGCAAAATTTCTGGCGAAACAGCTAAAGAACCAACAGCTGGCAAAGTAAACGAATCTCGTCAAAAATTAGCCGCTCAATTTGACAGCATTTTGGCTCAGATTGATAAGGTTGCTAATGACTCTAGCTACAAAGGTGTTAACTTGTTGCAAGGTAATGACCTTAAAGTAGTGTTCAACGAAGACCGTTCTTCTGACTTGGTTATTGAAGGTAAGGACGCTTCTTCTGCCGGCTTGAAGATTGCCGCTTCTGCTAATGATTGGAAGACCAATGCTGACGTTGATGCCGCAATCACTCAGATTGAAGATGCAATTAAAGAATTGCGTACTATGTCATCTGAGTTTGGTAACAACTACTCAATCGTTCAAAGCCGCGAAACCTTTACCGAAAACTTGATTAACGTTTTGGAAGAAGGTTCAGATAAATTGACCTTGGCTGATATGAACGAAGAATCAGCAAATATGTTGGCTCTTCAAACCAGACAGCAGTTGGCTATTAACTCCTTGAGTTTGGCTTCTCAGGCTGCTCAGTCAGTATTGAAACTGTTCTAATTGCAGTTTTATTAAAGGAAATCCCCAAGCTAATAACTTGGGGATTTTCTATATTAAGACATATATGTTGTATAATATAAATTTATCTTTTATGCTGGGATTATAATCAATATTCAAGGAGGGCATTATGAACATATGGAGATTGTTTGCGGTTAGTGTGATACTTGGTTGGCCATTTAACGGAAATGCGGCCATTCGCTTTCTACCCGATGTGGACCAACAAGATGTCGGAGTACAAACTGAAAAGGCCAACGTGAATATGGACGAAACCTTATGCAAAGAAGCCGTTGATGGTAATGGCCATAAATTATACCATAAAGCAGATGGATGTCCGCAAGGAATGATTTTTGATGAATATTGCCCTCATAGTCAAGAGTGGATTTCTGAGTGTTATCGGCCCCAAAACAATATTAACAGTCAATTGTGACAAAAGATATATACTTACCCATATTTTATATTTACTTTTGGCTGTAATTATAATATACTTAATATATAGAGTTGGATATTATCATGAGGCCGACAATGTATATAAAGAAAATAATCTTAACTACTACGGCCTGGGTGGCATGTAGTAGTTTATCTATGGCTGCAACAACATTTTTACCTGATTGGCAAAATGCAGATTTGGAATTTCAACGCGATGAACCACTTTGTACTACCGCAGTGGATCAAAACGGGAAGCC